>CAZJMY010000615.1:0-4763 GCA_964546845.1 uncultured Myxococcales bacterium
GGCGTCGGTCGAGGCGCAGCTGGTCTCCGACGTGCCGGTGGGCATCTTCCTGAGCGGCGGCATCGACTCGTCGACGGTGGCCGCGGCGGCGGCGCGCACCTCGCGCCGGCGGATGACGGCGTTCGCGATCGGGTTCGAGGACCCGACCTTCGACGAGAGCGCCTACGCGCGGATGGTCGCCGACAAGCTGGGCGTCGAGCTGGTGACCGAGAAGCTGCAGGCCGAGAACCTGCTGGAGATCGCCGACGCGGCGCTGGACAAGCTGGACGAGCCGCTGGCCGACCCGTCGTATTTGCCGACGTTTCTGCTGTCGCGGCTGGCCGCGCGCCACGTGAAGGTGGTGCTGGGCGGCGACGGCGGCGACGAGCTGTGGGGCGGCTACCCGACGTACAAGGCGCACCGCGCGGCCGGGATCTACGCTGCCATCCCCGCGGTGCTGCGGCGGCAGGTGATCGCGCGCCTGGTCGGGGCGTTGCCGATCGCCGACCGCTACCAGAGCCTCGAGTGGAAGCTGCGCCGTTTCACGGAGCGGTTCGACGACGACCGCGTCACGCGCCACCTGCGCTGGATGTCGAACGTCGACCTGCCCGAGCTGGGGCTGGCGATTCCCGCGGCGCGCGGCCTGACGCCCGCCACGCTGGAGGCGCCGCACGCGAACGGCGGGGACTGGCTGAACGCGATCCTGGCCCTGGACTTCGCGACCTACATGCCCGGCTCGGTGCTGACGAAGGTCGATCGCGCGGCGATGGCGCACGGCCTGGAGGTGCGGCCGCCGCTGCTGGGCAACGCGATGGTGGACCTGGCGTTCTCGCTGCCGTCGCGCGACAAGGTGCGCGCCCACCTGGGCGGGGCGACCAGCAAGTACCTGCTGAAGCGCGCCGTGCGCGGGCGCATCCCCGACGAGGTCATCGATCGGCCCAAGAAGGGGTTCGGGATCCCGCTGGCCGCCTGGCTGCGCGGGCCGCTGGCGCCGCGCGTGGAGGCGGTCGTCGCCGAATCGCCGCTGTGGGACCTGGGCTGCGCGGATCAGGCGGTGTTCGCGCGGTGGTTCGACGAGCACCGCGCGCGCCGCCGCGATCGCAGCAAGCCGCTGTGGGCGCTGTACGTCCTGGACCGCTGGCTGCGCCGCCACGGCGCCGCCGCCGCGTGATCAGAAGCTCGGCACGAAGCTGACCAGCACCACGAAGGGCGGGCGCGGGGGCGGCGCCGCCAGGCAGCTGCCGTTGTTGCCGTGCCGGTTCAGCGGGATCGCGAGGTCGATCGAGAACAGCTGCTGGTACACGCCGAACGCGTCGTGCAGGACGCGGAAGCTGTAGCCCACGTCGTAGTAGACCTTGTCGCGCGACAGGCTGTAGCCGTCGCACCCGGTGATCGCGGCGGCGTCGAAGAACACCGTCCCGGCGAAGCCGCGCACCGACGTCAGGTGCAAGAGGTTCCAGTCCAGGCCCGACACGTAGTCGTCGCGCAGCTGCACGCTGCCGATGACGTGGGCGCGCGCCAGCAGCTCGTCGGCGAAATAGCCGCGCAGCGCCGTCGGGCCGCCGGCGCCGGTGAGCTGGCTGCGAAGGCGGATGTCGCCGGCCGTGATCGCGAGCTCGCCGTCCAGCGCGAAGACGTGCCCCGGCGCCATCTCGAAGAGCCGCAGCGCTTCGGCCCCGGCGGAGACCTGCGACAGGTTGCCGCCGCCGCTCTCCAGCAGGGTCAGCGTGTAGCCGACGCCGACGTCCAGGCCGACGGCGTGCCAGGGGTCGTAGAGGAAGTCGCGCGTGTCGTGCAGCAGCCCCACGCGCGCGTTGACGCGGTAGCCGGGCAGCTCCGGCTCGCCGACGGCCTGCGCGAAGGATGGGTTGATGCGCGAGAGGTTGAGGCCGCCGAAGGCCGACGTCGTGAGCTGGTTGTGCGTCACCTGCCCGCCCAAGTTGTAGTAGTAGGCGCCGCCCACGCCGATGTCGGTCGTCTCGCTGTGAAAGGCGGTCAGCAGGATCTCGTGGCGCAGGTCGTGCTGCGGCTTCAGCAGGAAGGCGGCGGCGAAGTTGGCTGTCAGCTGGGAGATGTTGAGCAGCGCGCCGAAGCCCTCGTACAGGAACCGCCAGCGCGGCGGGCGGCGGTCGTCGTAGCGCGGATCGTCGGAGGGGCGGAGCGAGCCGACGGCGCTCTCGACCAGGCGCTCGCGCGGGTCGATCTCGACGGACTTCAGCCGCGCCGGCAGGTCGACGACGAACACGTGGCCCGGCTGCGCGTCGTCCCACCGCAGCGTCTGCAGCGCGCCGTCGCGGTCGCGGACCATCACCTCGACCGGCTCGCGCAGGATGGCCCCTTCGCGGCGGACGTCGATCTCGACGTGGTCGCCGCCGCCGGCCGCGGGGGTCACGCGGACGGCTTGCAGGCGGTAGTTCACCCGCGGCAGCGGTCCCAGCCACTGGCGCCAGAACCAGTCGAGGTCGGCGCCGAACGTCTCGGCGGCCGCGCGGCGGAGCGGCTGCCCCTCGTTCAGCGTGCGGCGCGTGAGCGCCGGGAAGGCGGCCGCGCCCAGCAGGTCGAGCAGCTTGTTGTAGATCAGCCGCGGGCTGGGGGCTTCGGGGTCCGCGAACAGGCGCACGTCGTCGCGCAGCTGGTCCCGATCGGCGACGTCGCCGAAGTAGCTGGACGAGGACGCGAGCTGCGGCGCGTACAGCAGCTGGTCGACGGCGGGAACGAAGTCGAACGGCCGCAGCAGATCCGCCGCGTACTCGAGGCGGCTGAACTCGGCGACTGCGTAGAGCTCGGTCAGGTAGGCCGCCAGGACGCCGGCCGCGCGCGCGCGATCCGCCGGTGGCTCGTGCGCCGCGACGCGCGCCTCCAGGACGGCGGTGACGATGGCCCGCACCAGCTCCAGGTGGTGGTACTTGCGCAGGCGCGTGACCGGAAAGATGCGGAAGATCTGGTCCGACACCAGCACCAGGCTGCCGTGCTGCTGGACCAGCTGATGGCGCAGCGGCGCCTCGACCAGCGTGATGGGTGTGGCCAGCGCGGCGTCGGGCGCGGCGGCGGTGCCCGCCGACCCGCGGAGCAACGAATCCGCGAGCTGCAGCGCGCGCCGGGCGGTGGCCAGCACCAGCGCCGGGATGTCCTCGCGCACATAGGGGAGCGGCTGGTCCTCGCTGCCGGGCGGCCGTGGCTTGCGGTGCAGGTAGCGCACCAGGTGGTCACCGACGGTGATCGTGTCGGGGCGCAGGACCCGGTCGGTCACCAGCGTCGGGTAGGGGACGTCGTCGCTGTCGATCGTCACCGGCTGGCCGGGCCCGGGCCACACGACCGGCTGCCCGTCCAGGACCAGCGCCAGCGGCTGCGGCGCGCGCACGGTCAGGCGGGCGCGGCCGGCGCGGGCGGGCGCGGCCTGCAGGTCGAAGCCGCCCGCCACTTGCGCGACGGCCATCGGGTAGAAGCCGCCCATGAACCGGCAGCGGCGACCGTCGCAGCCGAAGCCGCCGAAGCGGTGCGGGACCTGCACCTCGAAATCAGTGTCGATCGTGACCGCCTCGCCGGGCGACAGCGGGTGCGGCAGCTCGATCTGGGCGATCGTGCGCGCGCCGGCCGGCGTGTCCATCAATCGGACCGTCGCGGGGCGCCCGTCGATGCGCGCTTGCCGCACGGTCATCGCCGCCGGCGAGAACAGGCCTGGGTAGAGCCAGTGGTAGGTGACGTCGGTCAGCGCCGGCGAGCGGTGGGCCAGGTGATTCGGATACAGCCACAGCGGCACCGCGCGAATCGGCGCGCCGGTCTGGTTGACGACCCGCAGCCGCGCGTGGCCCGTGAGGCGCGCCTGGCCAGGGTCCAGCTCGACGTCGACGTCGACGTCCGGCATGAACGCTGGCACCGGCACGGCGGTCGCGCCGGCGGTATCGGCCGCGCGCGCGAACGGCGCGGCCAGCGCGAAGACCATCGCGAGCGCCGAGGTCCAGCGTTTCATCGCAGGGGATGCACGGTCAGGGGCCGAGCTCCGGCGCGGTCTCGGGCTCGTTGGCGGGCGGCTCCGGCGACTCGGGGACCGTCGGGGTAGTCGTGGGCGTCGCCACCGCCGTCGCGGTGGAGGCGGCCGCATCGCCGACGGCCGGCGCGCGCCCGTAGTCGACGCCCGGCTTGCGGACGTAGGCGGCGATGGGCTGCTTCACCGCGCCCATGATGCGCCCTTCCAGCACCTCGACGGGGACGGGATTCGTCAGCTCGTAGTAGTAGCCCCGGGTCGCCAGCGCGTAGCGATAGGTCTGCCCGTCGACCTGGAAGCTGCGCTTGACGTTCAGCGGGACCGCGCCGATCCGCTTGAACGGCTGGTGGCGCAGCACGAAGTCGAAGAGGCGGACCGCCCGGTTGTTCACCAGGCGGTGGCACCCGTGCGAAAAGCGCCGCGCGATCGACGTGTAGTCGACCGAGCCGTGCGTGCGGATCTGATTGTCGAAGCCGCCCCGCTTGGGATCGACGTGGATGCCCATCACCAGGCCGTAGGCGGATTGATAGCCCGGGCCCATGACGTCGGTGTTCACGACGGTGACCGGCCCGACGTCGCGATCCAGCACGCGGCGCACCAGCAGGTCCTTGACCGGCGTTCCGTCGGGGGGGATCCAGACGGGCGTCGCGACGATCTGCTTCCACACGCGCGGGCCGACGTCCGAGTTCTTGTACTTGAAGTAGACCTTCCCGTTCTCCTGCAGCTCGCTGCGCCAGGAGCCGATCGTCGTGCGCCACGAGCAGAGCGGGATCTTCTGCCCGTTCCAGCGCACGAACAG
>CAZJMY010000616.1:0-3813 GCA_964546845.1 uncultured Myxococcales bacterium
GTGCCGCGCCGTGAGGAAGCCAACGTCGTCGTTCCGACCGCAGCAATCCGCGCCTGGCGTGCGGACGCGTGTCGGACAATATAGGGTGCCAGGCGACATTGCCTCACGTGTACAGGCAGGTCATCCATGGATCTACCGCGATGCTCTGGGGCCGCGCGGCATTTCCGAGGACAGCGGGACCGTCGTAGAGATCCTGTCGGGGAACCGTGAATTTGTTGCGCGCGGTTTCGTCGATCGCGAACACGCGATTGCCGTCCGAATCTTGACGCGCAACCCGCACGAAGACGTTGCGCCCGGGCGTGGCGCTATTGCCGAACGTTTCGGGCGCGCCGTCGCGCTGCGCAAAGTGCTGTTCGGCGCGGCGGTGCCCGAGGCCAGCCGCGTGTTCAGCGGCGAAAACGAGGGCCTGCCCGGCGTGACTGTCGATCGTTATGGCGACTTCGTCGTTGCGCAATGGTTGTCCGCCGGCGCTCTTCCGTGGCGCGATGAACTCTATGGGGCCATCGAGCGGGAATTGTCCCCCGCGGCCATTTATGAGCAAAGAAGACTCCGACCTCTAGGAGGTTCCGCGCCGCCCGAACCGGCGGTGCGCGTCAGCGGTGAAGAGGCCCCGGTCGAGCTGGTCGTGTCGGATGCCGGGTGTCGGTTCGGCGTGGACGTGACCGCGCCGATGGGCGTCGGCCTCTTTCCCGACATGCGGCTCGGCTGGGCCGCGGTCGCGGCGCGCGCCTCCGGGCGGCGCTTGCTGAACCTGTTCTCGTACACGGGCGCGTTCTCGGTGCGCGCCGCGAAGGCGGGCGCGGCCGAGGTGGTCGCGTTCGATCTGGCGGCCAAGGCGCACGCGCGCGCGCGCCGCAACTACGAGCTGTCGGGCCTCGATCCCGCCAAGCTCGAGGCCATCACGGCCGACGTCATCAAGACGCTGGACCGCTTCGCGGACCGCGGTCGCCGCTTCGATCTGATCGTCTGCGATCCGCCGACCTTCTCGCAAGGGCCGGCCGGGCAGTTCCAGGTCGCGCGCGACCTGGCGCGCCTCGCCGCGGGGTGCGCGCTGGTGCTGGAGACGGGCGGCCTGCTGGTGTTCGCGACGAACTCGACGAAGGTGTCCGCCGCCGAGGTGGACAAGGCGCTGGGCGAAGGCGGCGCCGCGGCCGGGGCCGACCTGCGCATCGTCGAGCGCGTGGGGCTGCCCCCGGACTACCCGGTCGCGCCGGGATTTCCCGAGGGCAACTACCTGAAGGTCGTCATCGCCGCCCGAGCCTGACGGGCGGCCCCGACCGGGACCGCCGACGCGGCGGGGCGCAACGGACCGGGCCGCGTGGCGCCCGGCGGGCGATTAGCGGTGCTTCTCGGGCGGGCGCAGGCCGCGCGCCTTCACCTCGTCGATGAAGTGGCGGACGGTCCCCTCGACCGACTCGTTGAAGCGCACCTTGGCCCCGGCGATCTCGCGCAGCGCCGTCACGGCCGGCTTGTTCGTGCAGACGACCAGCGCGCGTCCGCCGTTGGCGAGCTGACGCGCGCGCTCGGCGGCGAGCACCACCAGCGCGAACCGGTTGTTGACCTTCTCGAGACAATCTTCGACGGTGACGCGAGCCAAAAGGACCTCCAGGGACGACTGTTGCGGTGAGGGAAGGGGCGGAGTCTAGTCCGCGCGTCAGTCGGAAGTCAAAGCCGCAGCCTCCGCGTTGACATTTCGAGCCCCTGGACGAGTTCGGTTGCAAAGCGTGTCCAGACCCGTAAGCTTTCTTCATTAATTTTTGGTCGCCGTGCTTCTTCTGGGGAGGAGGGGCTCGGGGAAAGTGGCGGGCCGATGCCGATTACCGTGAATTGGAGTGACCTGGAGATTGCGTTCGAGCGCAACTCTCCGGATCAAGAGAGCTTTTTGGACTTGGAGAACGGCGATCTGCTGGCGATCGTCGAGGGTGAGCCGGATGCCGCTGCGCGGCGTGCGCGGGTCGCCACCAACCCGGAGCGCTACCTGCGTATCGACCCCGCGTCCTCGCGCGAGCAGTACCGCTGGATGGAGCGATTCGTCTCGTCCGTCTCGGACGAGGCCCTGCGCGAGCGGCTGCTGATCGCCATCGACGGCAAGGGCGCGTTCCGGCGGTTCAAGGACGTGCTGCTGGCGTTCCCCGCCGAACGGGAGCGCTGGTTCGGCTACCGGTCGGAGCTGCTGCATTTCCACATTCAGACCTGGCTCGATCACATGAAGATCGAGGTCGGCAACCCCCCGCCCTGGGGGCGCGTCGAGCAGCCGGCCGAGCCGCTGGAGCTGCCGCGCGCGATTCCCTCGGGCGAGGCCCCCGGCGAGATCCTGCGGCGCCAGGCGCGCGAGCTGCTGGACGAGATCCCGGCCGCCGAGTTGCCGCCGGCGCTCGCGTTTCTCGAGTTCCTGCGCGACCGCGGCGCCAGCCTCCTGCTGGGCATCCCGGCCGATCGCCCGCGCGACGACGACGACGACCAGGACGACGACTTCAGCCCGCCCGCCATGGCGCGCTGAGCTCCGTCGACGGCGTCAGCCTTCGGCGGCGGTTTTTTCCTGGGCGGCGCGCGGCGGTGGCGTCCAGATCCAGCCGTCGCGCAGGCGGGCCTCGTCCTCGCGCGGCTCGGCCGCAGCGGGAAGGACCCAGCCGTCCCGCGCCCACAAGAAGCCGGTGAACGCGCAGATGACGGCCTCGAACAGATGGTCGCTCTGGATGCAGAGCTCGCGCCACACACCTGGTCCGAACCGCAGCTCGTCGGACAGCGCCTCGAGGATGCGCGCCCGGGTCTCGCGCTCGCGCAGGTGCTTCTTGAACGGCGTCGTCAGCCCCAGCATCGAGAGCGTGGCCTTGGGATAGGCCTCGATCAGGTTCTCGTTGAGGCGGAAGCGGTCGGCCAGCGCGCGCAGCAGGTGCGCGGCCCGCGCGGCCAGCGGGCCCGTGCCCTGGCCCAGCCCCTCGCGCGCGACGATCCCCATCCGCAGCGCCAGGTGAACCTCGGTCGCGCGCTGGGTGTACGGGGTGATCGGCGGCTTGCCGCGGCGGCTGTCGCGGTCGTGCCGCTGGTCGGGCGCGCCGGCCAGCGCCCGCATCTCGACCACCGACGGGTCGACACAGGCGCCCTGGCCGGGGCAGATCGGCACCGCGCACCGCAGGCAGGGGGGCAAGGTCAGCGGCGCGTCGACGCACAGCAGAGTCTCGTCGCCGTACTGGCGGACGGTCTCGATCAAGGCCGCGTCGTAGAAGGGGACCGCGCCGTTGCGCGGGGCGATGTCGACCACCGTCGCGCCCGCCCCGTCGACGCGCAACGTGGCGAGGGCGGTCTTCTTCCCTTTGCCGCCGCCGAGGTCGATCCCCAGCACGTGGACGAAATTGCGCGCCTTCACGTCGGGTCAGCCTGCGGGATCGGCCGGCACCCGTCAACCTTTGACTTGACCCCCGTGGCCCCGTATTCTTGCGGGTGAAACGCGCCGGGACCCTGTGTGGCCTGGACGAGGTTTCACATGCGTCGGATCCTCTTCAAATCGAAGATTCACCGCGCGACCGTCACGCAAGCCGACCTGGATTACGAAGGGTCCGTGACGATCGACGCAACGTTGATGCGGGCAGCCAACATCCTGCCCTACGAGAAGGTTGCGATCTGGAATCGCACCAATGGCGCGCGGCTGGAGACGTACGCGCTGGAGGGCGAGCCCGGGTCGGGGGTCATCTGCGTGAACGGCGCGGCGGCCCACCTGGCGCGGCCGGGCGACATCGTCATCATCGCGACGTTCGCCGAGGCGGCCGACGAAGCGGAGGCGCGCGCCTGGACCCCGATCGTCGTGCACGTCGA
>CAZJMY010000617.1:0-19001 GCA_964546845.1 uncultured Myxococcales bacterium
GGCGCGGCGACCGCCACCGCGGCGGCGGGCAGGCCGGCCGCGCGCCAGGCCCGCACGATGCCGCCGATGACGGCCGTCTTGCCGCTGCCGGGCCCGCCGGTCACGACCGCCAGGCGCCGCTCCAGCGCGGCGGCGATCGCGGCGGCTTGCCCCGCGGTCCAGGTCCGTCCCGCGGCCGCCGGCGGGAGCTCGACGCGTGACGGTCCGGAACGGTCGGCGTCCTGTAGGAGCCGCGCGCCCAGCGCCTCGGCGACCCGCTGCTCCAGGCGCAGATCCCGCTCGTGGTACAGGTGCTCGCCGTCGACGATGAACGGCCGGCGGTCGCCGGGTCCGCCGACCAGCGGCTCGAGCGCGACGTGCTTCAAGCCGGCCGCGGCCAGCGCCACGGCCGCCGCGCGGTCCGCCGGCGGGGCGCCCAGCGCGTTCAGTCGCCCGGCCAGCGCCTCGCCCAGCGCCAGCCGCGTGCTCCCCTCGCGGCGCGCCTCGCACGACGCCAGCACCAGCAGCGCGAACGCCCGGCGCTGCGCGACGGCCAGGTCCGCGGGCCAGCCGCCGGCCTCCATAGCCAGCAGCAGCGTCTCCGGATCGACGTCCGCGCCGACCAGCCCGGCGCTCCAGGCCGGCGGCCAGCGTCGATCGGGCACGGCCGTCACGAACCCCCCTCGCTCAGCTCGTCGCTGAGCTGGCGCTGCCAGTCCTCGATCTGGGCGAAGGTCGGCCGGCCGCTGCGCACGGCGCCCGGCAGCCCGCGCAGGAACACGTACAACGTCCCGCCGAAGCGGCGTTCGTAGGCGGCCGCGTCCGTGATGCGCAGCGCGCGGACCAGCGCCAGCGCGTACAGGCGCTCTTGCAGGCCGTAGTTCGCCGCGACGTGGGCCTCGACGGCGGCCGGGTCCCAGCTCGACAGCCGGTCCGTCTTCCAGTCGATCAGATACGCGCGCCCCTCGTGCTCGAACACCACGTCGACGTAGCCCTTCACGAACCCGCGCCGCGCGCCGCCCGCCGCCTCCGGGAACGGGAACAGGAACTCCATCTCTCGAATGACCCGCGGCGCCCAGGCCAGGCCGGCCAGCGCGCCGCCCACCACGGGCAGCGCGGCGGTCAGCGCGGCGTGCGCGAGGCGCGCCGCCGGCTTCAGCTGGGCCGCGTCGCGCCCGTGCCGCCTCAGGGTCGTCTCCAGCAGCACGCGGATGTCATCTCGCGCGGTCCACGGCTCCAGCTCGGGCGTCTCGCGCAGCGTCTCCAGCGGCACGCGCTCCAGCAGGTCGTGCACGAAGATGCCGGCGCGCGCGCCGCCGGGAAGGTCGTCCTCGCCCAGCGGGGTCAGGGTTGCTTCCGGATCGTCGCGCATCTCCGTCGGCGGGCGATATCCGCCCTCGTCCTGCTTGATGCGGCTGTAAGAGGTGTACGTCGGGCCCAGCCGCTCGCGCGCCAGCCGCGCCAGCTCCGCCGCGGGCGGCGCCGGCACCGCCGGCACGGGCGCCGGCTGCCAGGCGAACATGCCCAGGGTCGCGCGCGGCCGCAGCGAGTCACCGGGGGCGCGGGGATCGACGGGGACCTCTCGCACCGCGAAGTGATGCGAGGCGCCGCCGCCCGCGGTCAGCGCGCGCAGGCGCCGGTGGACGTGCGCGTAGCCGCCGTTCACCTTCCACAGCTCCTCGCGCGCCTCTTCGAGGCCCAGCTCCGCCTCGACCGCGCCGTCGAACGGCAGCACCAGCCGCTGGCGGGCGCGGGTCAGCGCCACATAGAAGAGGCGCTGGTCCTCGGACTCGGCCTCGCGCCTGATGGCGTCCGCGATGGCTTGCCGGCGGCCCTTGCCGACCACCGCCGCCCGCCGCCCTTCGCGCGTGTAGAGACGCACGCCTCGGCTCTGGACGGGGCTGAAGCCGCCGTAGACGAACACGACGTCGGCCTCCAGGCCCTTCGACTTGTGCATGGTCATGATCTGCACGGCGTCGCGGTCGCTCTCGATGCGTTCGACGTCCCCTTCTTCGGGCGAGGGCGCGGTCAGCCCGGCGCACAGGGCCGCCAGCCGGCGGACCACGTCGCCCAGCGGCCGCGCGACCTGCGCGTCTTGATTCGCCAGCATCTCGAAGAGGTGGCGGTAGTTCACCAGCCGCCGGGCGCTCTCGCCCAGGAACAGCTCGCGCAGCTGCACGCCGCTCTCGTCCAGGATGCGCGGGTAAAGCCGCCCCAGCGGCTGCCGGGCGGCGGCCGCGTGCCAGGCGTAAAGGCGCGCGTGCAGCGGGTGATCGGCGCCGGCCGCCGCCGCCGCGGGCAGGTCGCCCAGCGACAGCCCGAAGAACGGCGTCAGCCAGGCGCGCAGCCGCTTGCCCGGGTCGCGCGGATCGCCGATGGCCCGCAAGAGGTCGCGTACGTGCGCCGCTTCCGCCGACGCGTGCAGGTTCTCCTGGCTGTAGATGACGGCCGCCACGCCCCGGCTGGTCAGCGCCTGCTCGACGGTGCGGGCCTCGCGCCAGGTGCGCGTCAGCACGAAGATCTCGCGCGCCGGCTGCCCGGCGTGCACCAGCGCTGCCGCCTCGTCGGCGATCGCGCGCGCCAGCGCCTCGCGGACGGCGCGCATCGGCAGCTTCGTGATCTCCTCGTCGGCCGTCACGCGCAGCAGCGTGATGGGCGGGGCACCGGTCTCGGGGGCGTGGGAGTCGCCGGCCGCCACGACCGGTCGATAGAGCGGACCGTGACTGAAGAACGGCGGGTCCGCGTCCGCGTCCAGGATCGCGTTGTAGGCGTCGACGATCGCGGGCGTCGATCGAAAGTTGCGGGTCAACTGGTGGCGCTCGTCGGGCGCGGCGATCGCCTCGCACGCGGTCGCGTAGGTGGCCACGTCGGCGCCCCGGAAGCCGTAGATCGACTGCTTCGGATCGCCGACCAGGTAGATGGGGTGGGCCGTGCTGTCCGCGAACACCGTCCGGAAGATCTCCCACTGCACGGGATCGGTGTCCTGGAACTCGTCGACGATCGCCAGCTTGAACCGCGCGCGCAGCGTGGCGATCAGCTCGCCGCCCCGCGGCCCGCGCAGCGCGTCCCGCACCAGCGCCAGCATGTCGTCGAAGTCGTAGAGGCCCGCGGCGCGCTTGCGGGCCGCCACACGCTCGGCGATGCGCGGCAAGAACAGCGCCGCCACCGCCGTTTCCAGAGACACGGCCGCGTCGGCGAGCGCCACGACCGGCCCGCGCGCCCGCGCGCCGGCCGCCAGGTTCTCCGTGAGGTAGTCGAAGCCTTCTTTCCGGGAGCCGACGATCGGATCGACGGCCGCGAGGAAGGCCGGCAACCCGCTGCCGGGAACACTGGCGCGCGCGGCGAACGCCTGCGCGGCCGCGTGCAGCGCCTGCAGCCGGTCGCGGACCGCCTTGACCGTGCTGTGGTGCCCCACCACGGCCGTCAGCAGCTCGCCCAGGTCGACGGCCGCCAGCGCCCGGGCCGCCGCCTCGACGGCGGCCGGCTCGAACGGCGGCTGGAACGGCACCCGCAGCTGGTGCGCCCGGTACAGCATCTGCTCCAGCATCGCCGTCGATCGCCGCACGGTCAGGTAGGTCTCCAGGTACGGGGCCAGCCCCGGATCGACCGAGAGCTCTTGCCGGATCACCTCGGCGAAGGCCGCCGCGAAGGCGGCGCGGCTCTCGACGTTCTCCTGGACCAGCAGCCGCCCGCCCGCGAACGCCTGCTCGGTCAGGATGCGCTGGCAGAAGGCGTGGATGGTCGAGATCGGCGCGACGTCGATCTGCCGGGCGGCCGCGGCCAGGCGCGTCCGCGCGTCGTCGTCCACCGTCCATCCGGCGGTCGCGGCGCTGTCGGGCGGCGCCGGTGCCGCGGCCGCGACCTTGCGGACCAGCGCCTGCACGCGGCGCCGCAGCTCGGCGGCGGCCCGCTCGGTGAAGGTGACGACCAGCATCTCCTCGATGCGCGCGTCGCCGCGCAGCAGGCGATCGACCACCAGGTGCTCGATCAGGAACGTCTTGCCGGTGCCCGCCGACGCCTCGACGACGGCGGCCCGGTCGCGCGGGATGTGCGCCAGCTGGTCGGGGAACGGGTGGAAGCCGGGCGCGCTCATCGCCGCCCCTTCCGCCCGGACGCCAACGCCGCCGCCTGCCCGTCGGCGATGCAGGCGAAGTACGGGCCGAACCGGCGGGCGGCCAGCTCCTCGGCGCGGCGCTCGTCGGGGACCGGGTAGTCGCGCGGATCGGGGACCGGGCCGCGGTCCGACACGAACTGCGTGAAGTTGTCGTCGCGCAGGAACAGCACGGAGGCGCGGACGCTGCCGGGCTCTTTCTTCGCTTCCTGCTTCTTGCGGTGGAACACGGCCTCGCACGGCAGGAAGTAGGGGTGGACCTCGCGCACCAGCTCGCCCGCCAGGCCCGCCAGCACGGCCTGAGCCGCCTCGGGCGTGAAGGGCGCGAAGCGGCGCTCCTCGGCGCGCGGGCTGCCGTCGTCCTTCGGGCGCAGCGTGATCGCGCGCGCCGGGCGGGCCTCGCCGTCCAGCACCGTCAGCGCGAGGTGGCTGAAGAAGGCCGCCAGGAACTCCCGCTCGACGCAGTCCGATCGGGGGCTGCCCGAAGCGATCAGCGACAGCAGGACCCGTGTGCCATCCGGGGCGGCGGCCACCAGCTCGGTGCGTCCGCCCAGCTGGATCGTGCCGAGCCCGTCCACCTCCAGCGGCAGCGCCGGCCGCAAAGTGGGCGCGCGCAGCGCCTCGGGGGCGGCGCCCAGCCACACGACGGCGGGCGGCGCGGCCAGCGGCCCGACCGCCAGTCGCACGCCCGCGCGCCAGCAGCGGAGCAGATCCAGGTGCCGCTCGCGCGAGGCCCGTCCGAAGAGGCCGTCGGCCAGCATGCCGCCCAGGCGCTTGGACTCGGCGGCCGCGTCGTAGGCGGCCGCGACGGCGGCGTCCTCGTCCTGGTCGCCGCCCAGGATGTCCGCCGCGATCTCGCGCAGGAACGGCACCGTCTCCAGCCGCGACTCGTCCAGCGGCTCGTTGTCACGCAGCGCCGCTTCGGCGTCGCCCTCCACGTCCCCCTCGTCGCGGATCGGCAGCAGCACGCGCGCCGAGGCTTGCAGCGGGCACTCGAGGAAGCGACGCAGGTCCGTCAGCGTCAGCGGACGCCGCAGCCGGTTCGCCGCCTGCGCCACCGGCGGCGGCGCTTGCCAGCCGAGATCGCCCGCCACCGACGCCCACACCCCGGGCGCCAGCGCCGCGCGCAGCTCGCCCAGGACCGGCAGCTGCGGCAGGCCACCCGCCGCCTGCCGCAACGACTGCCCCAGCGCCGCCGCCCGGCGCTCGCGCGCCGCGGCCGGCATGACGGCGACCGCCGCGTCGTCCAGGTGCCGGGCCGCGGGCGGGCAGGGGCGCTCGAGGCGCTGGTCCGCGTCGGCGCCCCCGCGCATCGCCGCGCGCAGGTCGTCGAGCAGCGACGACGGCGCCCGCGGATCGCCCGTGACCGGATCGCGGGACACGTACGACAGCACCAGCCGGCGGCGCGCCGCCAGCAGCGTCTCCAGGAACATGTGCTGGTCCTGCTCGCGCGGCGTGACGTCGCCGGGGCGGCGGCCGCCGGCCCGCAGGTCCAGCGCGCTCCACCCTGCCGGCGCCGGGAAGACGCGTTCGTCCAGGCCGGCCACGAAGATCGTGTCGAACGGCAGCGCGCGCATCGGCACGAACGAGGCGACGGTCACCCCCTCGGGCGGGCGTCCCAGCCGGGGCACGTCGCCCAGCCGGCGTCGAATCAGAACGGCGGCGACCCGGAAACGGATCGGGAGACCCGGCGGAACCCCGGCCTGCGCGCGCTCGATGGCGGCGAACACGTCGCCCAGCGCGGCTTCCTCGTCGGGTGACTCCGGCAACACCGTCGCCGCCAGCACGCGCCGCAACAACGCCGCGTGCGCCTCGAACGGCGCGGCGCCACGCTGGGCGGCGTCCGCGTAGGCGATCAGCTCGCGCGCCAGGACCCCCAGCGCGCGCGCCGCGGCCTCGCCGGACGGCGAGAGGTCGGCGGGCAGCAGCGGCTCGCCGTTCAGCACGAACGGCTCGTCGGCCCCGCTGCGCGGCCCGGACAGAAACGCGCCCAGCGCCAGCCGGCGCAGCCCCTGGTCCCAGCTGATGCGATCGCGCTCCAGGTACGTGTGCGGCAACCCGGCCCGATCGGGGCCGCGCACGATCTCCAGGTCCTCGCACAGCGCCAGCCAGTCCTCGGGGTCGACCTCCGGGAAGCGCCGCGCGACCGCCGGGTGCATCGCGACGCGCAGCACGTCGGGCCGAGCGAGCTGCCCCAGCGGCAGCTCCAGCAGCGCGGACACCGCCTCGAAGATCCGCCGCTCTGCCGGGCGCGGCAGGTCCAGCACGGTGCAGGGCAGCCGCGACGCCGCCTCGAACACCTCGCGCGCCAGCGGCAGGTACGCGGCCGCGGCGGCGGGCGGCACCACGACCGCGAAGTCGGCGAACGACCGGTCCGGCTCCTCGCGCACCGCCGTCCAGATCGCGGCGGCGATCGACTCCAGCTCGCGACGGGCGTCGGGCGCGGGCTGGAAGACCAGCGTGTCGTCCGGCGCAATGGGCGCCTCTGACTTCGTATCCCGCTCGAGCACGCGCCGCTGCAGGGTCGCCAGCGCGCTGGCGACCCCCGCGGCGTCGACCGGATCGACGAAGCGCGCGTCGGCGTCGCCGGCCGCCAGGTCCAGCAGCAGCGCCGCGTTCTCGCGCCCCGGGCGCGCCCACCCGTCCAGCGCGCCCCCTTCGGGCTCGTCGAGCCGATCGAGGTTGTTCGGGCTCAGGCTGTAGACCCACAGGTCCGTGACCTTCGCCAGCTTGCCGAAGATGGGGCCGTAGAGCCGCGCCACGTACGAGATGCCGAAGAGGTGCGCGGCCGGCGCGCGCAGCTGGCTCTCGGGCGTTTGCGCGAAGACCTCGGGAAGCGTCAGCGCGCCGCGCGCCGCCAGCACGCCGCCCGGCGCGTGCAGCGCCCGCCACAGCGCCCGTTGCCAGACCTGCAAGGCCGGGTCGACGTCGCCCACCGTCTGTCCGGCCCGCCAGGCGGCCAGCATCTCGGGACGGGTGAAGGTGTACTCGTCGAACAGCCCCGCCACCGCGGCCGCCAGCTGGACCCGCTTGCGATCCAGCGCGTCCCCCTCGGCGTCCAGATAGTCGCGGACCGCCGCCAGCCCGTCGGCCGCCAGCGCTCCCGGATCGTGGAAGAGGGCCAGCAGCTCCCCCTCGACCCGGTCCCGATCGACCAGCTCGACGCCCGGCCGGCTCGCGCGCGCCACGTCATAAAGGAAGGCGCGCAGGAACGAGGTCTCGACGTGGGCGGCGATGCCCAGCCGCCGCGCCAGCCCCTGCTTGACGAACGCCTCGATCAGCGGATTGGGGACGACCAGCGAGACCGGATCGAAGAGGTTGGAATCGGCCCGTCCGACGGACTCGGCGAGCGCGTCAACCAGCGATTCGAGGCGATTTGTACAGCAAAACCGAATCACACCGTGGCCGTTCTCGTGGGGTTCCAAGTACAATCAGATGGTGGCCCCGTTCACGATCTTGCTCGTCGAAGACGACCACGACGTGCGTGAGGCGCTCGGCGAGACATTGCGCGATCACGGCTACGACGTCCAGACCGCAACCGACGGCCAGAACGCGCTAGAGGTGCTACGCGGGGGCCTGCGTCCGGGGCTCATCCTTCTGGACCTGATGATGCCACGGATGAGCGGCACCGAGTTCCGCACGGCCCAGCGCGCCGACCCCGAGCTGGCCGCCCTCCCGGTCGTGCTGCTGAGCGCCGACGCCCGCATGGACGAAAAGGCGCGTGGGCTGGAGGTCGCCGGCGCGATCCGCAAGCCGATCGACATGGACCAGCTGCTGAGCACCATCGAACGCATCGGGCACCCCCAGGCCGCTCAGTAGAACCACTTCATGAACCGGCGCAGCAGCCGCTGCGTGCGGCTGCGATAGGGGAACATCAGCTGCGGCCCGATGAGGGGCGACAGCCAGCCGAGCAGGGGGTGGTCCTCGACGATCGTCTCCGTCCGGCAAAACTGCCGGATGGCGTCGGGCCCGTGCCGGAAGCCGAGCCCGCTCGACTTCACGCCCCCCAGCGGCGCCTCGACGCAGAAGTAGTTAAAGAGCGCGTCGTTGATGCAGAGGCTGCCCGTCTGAACGCGACGCGCGACCGCGCGGGCCTTGGCCACGTCGCGCGACCAGACGCTGCCCGACAGCCCGAACGGCGAATCGTTGGCGACGCGCACGGCCTCCTCGGCGTCGGCGACGCGCATGACCGGCAGCACCGGCCCGAAGGTCTCCTCGCGCATGACCGCCATCTGCGGCGTCGCGTCCGCCAGCAGCGTCGGCGCGAAGAACTGCCCGCCGCCCAGATCCGTCCGCCGGGCGCCCCCGCTCACGACGCGTGCCCCCTGGGCGACCGCGTCGGCGACCTGCCGCTCGGCCCGCTCGATCTGGGGCGGGAAGGTGATGGCCCCGACGTCGACCGTGACCTCGTCGCCGGTGTCGCGCCCCGGCGGCCCCTGGCGCAGGCGCGCCAGCTCGGCGGCGCACAGCTCGACGAACGCGTCCGCGACGGGCGCCTCGACCAGCACGCGCTCGCTGCGGATGCAGACCTGCCCGCTGCCGGCGAACCCGCTCCACACGGCCGAACGGGCCGCGCGCGGCAGGTCCGCGTCGGCCAGCACGATCATCGCCGACTTTCCCCCCAGCTCCAGCACAGCCGGGATCGTGCGCGCCGCCGCGGCCTCGGCCACCTTGCGGCCCACCGCCTGGCTGCCGGTGAAGAAGATCATGTCCGCGGCGCCGGCCAGGGCCGCGCCCGCCTCGGCGCGTCCGACGACGACCTGGAACACGTCCGCGGGGAGGCCCGCGTTGCGCCACAGGGCCGCCACGCGCAGCGACGTCAGCGGCGTCCGCTCGGACGGCTTCAGCACGACGGCGTTCCCCGCGATCAGCGGCGCCACGCAGTCGGCGTAGTTGTTGAGCAGCGGAAAGTTCCAGGGGCCGATGACGCCGACGACGCCGCGCGGGTGGCGCACGACGCGCGCCCGCTTGTTGGCGAAGATCAGCGGGTGGACCAGCTGGTCGGCCAGCGCGCGGCGCCCCGCCCGCCCCGTGAAGTAGCGGGTCAGCTCCAGCGCGTAGAAGAGCTCGAACAGCTCCGCTTCGTAGCGGGTCTTGCCGCTCTCGGCGACCAGGGTGTCGACCAGCTCCCCGTCGTCGCGCAGCGCCCGGGCCAGCCGGCGCAAGCCCTTCGCGCGGTCGGCGAAGGGGAGGGCCGCCCACCCCGGCTGCGCGGCGCGCGCGCGGGCCACCGCGGCGGCGACCTCGGCCGCGCCCACGGCGGGGACGTCGGCCAGCGGCTGCCCGGTGGCGGGATTTTCGACGTGGATCGAGTCGCTGGCAGCGGCGGTCACGCCGGCATTACCGCGCCCCCCGCCGGCAGCGTCAACCCCCGCAACTCTGATAGACTTTTCTCCAGTGGAAGACGAGCGGACGCCCAAGCGAAAGCTGCGCATCCTGATCGCCAAGGTCGGGCTGGACGGCCACGATCGCGGCGCCAAAGTCGTGGCGCGCGGCCTGGCCGACGCGGGTTACGAGGTCATCTACAGCGGCCTGCACCAGACGCCCGAGATGGTGGCGGCCGCCGCGTTGCAAGAGTCGGTCGACGCCGTCGGGCTTTCCATCATGTCGGGAGCGCACATGACCCATTTCCCTGCGGTACGCGCGGCGCTGGATGCGCGCGGCGCCCGCGAGGTCGTCCTGTTCGGCGGGGGCATCGTCCCCGACGAAGATGCCGCGGCGCTGAAGGCGGGCGGCGTGGCCGAGATCTTCACGCCCGGGACGCCCACCCAGGCGATCGTCGACTGGATCGAACGCGACCTGCGGGCCCGGGTCGAGGGGGCCGCCGCGTGATGCGCCTGGTCGCAGGTCTGCTGGCGACCGCCCTCGTGGGCGCGCCGGCCGGGGGAGCCAGCGCCGGGATCGACAACAGCGAGGAGGCGCGCGTCGCGGACGTGCTGCAGTCCGCGCTGGTCGCCCACGGCGCCGACGTCAACCGCTGCTTCGAGCGCGCGCTGGCCGACACGCTGGACGTCTCCGGCAAGATCGATCTGTCCGTCGACGTGGGGGCCGGCGGCAAGGTGACCCACGCCGAGCCGGCCCGCGACGACGTGAAGTCCCCGGTGCTGCTGGCCTGCCTGGAGGCGTCCGCGCTGACCTGGACGCTGGCCGGCATCGATCCGGGCAGCACCGTGGTCGTGCCGCTGGCGTTCGAGGGGCAGGCGGCGCAGTTCTCGATCAAGGTGGCGGACGCGCCCGAGCACGGCCCGCCGGCGCCGGGCGGCAAGCATCGCGCCGGGTCGCCCGCGCCCGCCCCGCCGTTCTCGGTGAAGCTGCTGGTCGACGAGGCGACGATGCACGCGCGCAAGGCCGCCCTCGCGCATCTGACGATCGCGCCCGCCAACCGCATCGCGCTGCACCGGCACCCCGGCGCCGAGGTGCTGTACGTGCTGCACGGCCACGCCCGCGTGCTGGGCGCCGCCGGCATCTCGCCCGAGAAGCTGGACGAGGGGATGGCCGTCTTCATCCCGTCGCAGATGCCGCACGCGATCGAGAACATGGGCCGCAGCGCGCCCGCCGTGCTGCTGCAGGTGTTCGTGCCGCCCGGGCCCGATCGGGTCTACCGCGACCCCAAGGATCCCGACGGGCGCGCGGCGTTCGAGGTGCTCCACGACCCGCGCAAAGCGGCCAACCCGCCCGGCGCGAAGCTGGTCGTGGCCAGCCCGGGCGGCGCGCAGTCGCTTGCCGGCGGCAAGGTGAAGGTGACGCCGCTGCTGGGCCCCGCTCAGACCGGGCCTCTGGAGGGCGGCGGCTTCTACCTGGGCAGGATGGAGGCCGAGCCGGGCGCGCAGGTGCCCCGCAACAGCCACGCCGCCAGCGAGGAGATCATCTTCGTGACGTCGGGGGCGGGCGAGCTCACGGTCGGCAGCGAGAAGATCCCCTTCGCCGCCGACGAGGCGCTGTTCCTGCCCGCGGGGCAGCCGCACTCGGCCAAGTTCACCGGCAACGACAAGACCGAGATGGTGCAGATCTTCGCGCCGGCCGGTCCTGAAGATCGCACCAAGGACGCAAGCAAGAGCAAACCATGATCGACTTCGAGCTGACCGACGAACAACGCGTGCTGCAAAACTCCGTGCGCGAGCTGTGCGAGCGCGTGATCGTCCCCAACGGGCGCCGCTGGGACGAGGAAGAGCGGTTCCCCCACGAGATCATCCCCCAGCTGGGAGAGATGGGCCTCCTCGGCATGCAGGTGCCCGAGACCTACGGGGGGGCCGGGATGAAGTGCCACGACTTCGTGATCGCGCTGGAAGAGGTCGCGCGCGCCGACGCGTCCGTCGGCCTGACGGTGGCCTCGCACAACTCGCTCTGCACGGGGCACATCCTGCTGGCGGGCAACGAGGCGCAGAAGCGCAAGTACGTCCCCGGCCTGGCCAGCGGCAAGGTGCTGGGTGGGTGGGGGCTGACGGAGCCGGGCTCGGGCTCGGACGCCGGCGCCGCCCGCACGCGCGCCGTGCGCCAGGGCGACAAGTGGGTCATCAATGGATCGAAGACCTTCATCACGCAGGGCTCGGTGGGTGGGGTGTTCGTCGTGATGGCGTCGACCTCTCCCGAGAAGAAAGCCAAGGGGCTGACCGCCTTCATCGTCGAGCGCGGCATGCCCGGTTTCCGCACCGGCAAGATCATCCACAAGATGGGGCTGCGCGCGTCGGACACGACCGAGCTGGTCTTCGAGGACGTGACCGTCGGCGACGAGCAGCGCCTGGGTGACATCGACAACGGCTTCTTCGACACGCTGAAGGTGCTGGACAAGGGCCGCATCGGCATCGGCGCCTGGGCGGTCGGCATTGGCCGCGCCGCGTTCGAGGCGTCGCGCCGCTACGCCAAGGAACGGGTGCAGTTCGGCAAGTCGCTGGGGGAGTTTCAGGCCATCCAGCACATGCTGGCCGACATGGCGACCGAGCTGGACGCCGCGCGCCTGCTGGTGTGGCGGGCCGCCTGGATGACGGACCAGGGGATGCGCACCACGACCGAGTCGTCGATCGCGAAGTACTTCGCGGCGAAGGCCACGGTGAAGGCCTGCAACGCCGCCGTGCAGATCCACGGCGGCTACGGCTACACGCGCGAGTTCGACGTCGAACGCTACCTGCGCGACGCGCGGCTGGCGGAGATCGGCGAGGGGACCAACGAGGTGCAGAAGATGGTCATCGCCCGCGAGCTGCTGCGCACCGCCGCCGATCAGATGGCGACCCAGGGCTGACGGCGGGCGTGGGCGCCACCGCCGGCTGGGACGTCGACCGCATCTGCGCGGGCGATCTGCGGGCGGCGGCGGCGCTGATGCGCGCGCTGGACGACGACCTGCCGGGCGCGCGCGCGGCGTTGCGCGCCATCTACCCGCGCGGCGGGCGGGCGTTCCTGGTCGGCGTCACGGGCAGCCCGGGCGTCGGCAAGTCGACGCTGGTCTCGGCGCTGGTGACCGCCGTGCGCGCGCGCGGCGAGCGCGTCGCCGTCGTGGCCGTCGATCCGTCCAGCCCCTTTTCGGGCGGCGCGCTGCTGGGCGACCGCGTGCGCATGCAGCGGCACGTGCTGGACGACGGCGTCTTCATCCGGTCGCTGGCGACGCGCGGGCAGCAGGGGGGACTCTCGCGCTCGACGGCCGCCGCCGTGGCCGTGCTGGACGCCGCCGGGTTTCCCGTCATCTTCGTCGAGACCGTGGGGGCGGGGCAGGCGGAGCTGGACGTGGCGGACGCCACGGACGCGGTGCTGGTCGTGACCGCGCCAGGGCTGGGCGACGACGTGCAGGCGCTGAAGGTGGGCCTCCTCGAGATCGCGGACTTGCTGGTGGTCAACAAGGGCGACCGGGAGGGCGCCGACCGCGCCATCGCGGATCTGACGGCCATGCTGGCCCTGGGCGCGCGGCCGGTGCCGCCCATCCTGAAGACCACGGCCACCACGGACCGGGGGATCGAGGATCTGGTGGCGGCGCTGGACGGGCTGCGGCGGGCGCCGGCCGCCGAGCGCGCGGCGCGCCGACGGCGGCAAGCGGCCCGCCAGGTGGCGGCGGTCGCGGCCGAGACGCTCCGGGGGCGGGTCCAGGCCGCTCTTTCCGGCGCTTCGGGGGGCGATCCCGTCAGCGTTGCCATCAAATCCGTGGCGGACCGCACACTGGACCCCTGGAGCGCCGCCGACTTCTTGATGGCGGTGTTAAAGTAGTCGGCATGCGAATCTCGCTCCGGACAGCGGGGGTGCTCGGGGTCGTGCTGTTCGGCTGCTCGCTGGACATCACACGTGTCACGTTCGACCTGCCGAAGCAGACGTACAGCTTCGACACCTCCATGTGGGGGAACCTCCCGCCGGCGGCGGCCGGGCTGTCGTTCCCCAGCATTCCGTGCACGTCGGACGCCGAATGCTGCTCGCTGGGCATGGCGGCCAGCCCGGACTGCAACACGACGCCGCTCACGTGCCCGGCCGGGACTTGCGAAGCGGACGTCCCGGAGTCGGCGTACTCGCCGATCAACCTCGCGATGCAGGTGCCGCAGCTGGCGACCTTCCCTGGGCACAGCCTGGTGAAGGTCTCGATCGCCAGCATCAAGTATCAGATCACCGACAACACCTTGAACGTGGATTTGCCCCCGATGCAGATCTATCTGGCGCCCGACGGCGTCACGGACGCCAGTGACCCCAGCGCGATGCTGTTCGGGACGATCCCGCCCATCCCGGCGGGGACCGATCCGGCGGGCGCGGTGGAAAAGGCGCCCAACGCCGACGCGGTTCTGCAGATGTACACCAGCAACGTCTCCCAGACGTTCAACGTCATCGCCAAGACGACCGTCGTGATCGCGGCCGGGACGCCGGTGCCGAACGGCCACATCACGGTGACGGTCAACGGCGCCGTTTCCGCGCAGCTTTGAGCGACGCCGACGTCATCATCGCCGGCGCCGGGCCGGCCGGCGTGGCCACCGCGGTGGCGCTGTCCGCGCGCATCGGCGCGTCGCGCATCCTGTGCCTCGACAAGGCGCAGTTCCCGCGGGACAAACCGTGCGGCGGGGGGCTCACGGGGCACGCGCACGCGGCGCTGGCGGCGCTGGGCCTGCAGGTGCGGGTCCCGCGCGTCCCCTGCGGGACCGGGCGCATCGTTTATCGCTCTCGCCAGCACGACGTGACCATGCAGCGGCCGGTCGACGTGGTTCGCCGGCGTGAGTTCGACGCCGATCTGGTCGAGCAGGCCCGGGCCCGCGGCATCCAGATCGTGGCGGGCGAGGGGCTGGCCGGGTTCCAGGTCGACGCCGCCGCGGGCCAGGTCGCCGTCGAGACGACGCGCGGACGCCGGCTGACGGCGCGCGTGCTGGTGGGCGCCGACGGCGCGGGCAGCCGCGTCCGCAAGGCGGTGTCGCTGGAGGACCGCCCGCCGCTGCGGCTGTTCCAGGCCGAGATCCCCACGCCGCCCGCGCTGGCCGCCGAGGTGGACGGCCGCATGATCTACGACTTTTCGTTGATGGCGCGCGGCCTGCGGGGGTACCTGTGGCTGTTCCCGGCGCCGGGCGGGCGGCTGAACGTCGGCGCGATGCACACGCTGTCGGTGAAGAAGTCCGGCGCGGAGATCGAGGCGATGCTGCGCGAAGGGCTGGCCGCCTACGGCGTCACGCTTCCCGACGGCGCGCGTGGCTGGCCGGCCTGGCGATTCCGGTCGGGGGCGCGGATCGCGGCGCCGCACCTGGTGTGCGTCGGCGACGCGGCCGGCATCGACGCGCTGACGGGCGAGGGGATCGCCGTCGGTCTCGAGCACGGCCCGCTGGCCGCCGAGGCGATCGCGAACGCGCTGGACTCGGGCGACTTTCGCTTCGCCGGGTACGGGCGCGCCGTGGCCCGCGCCGTCGTGGGGCGCGAGCTGGCGCTGGACGCGCGCCTGGCCGCGATGCTGTACGCGCCGCGCACGGCGAATCTCTGGCTGTCGCTGATCCTCTTCGATCGGCGCGTTCAGCAGCTCTACGCGGCGCGCGTCTCCGGCTCCGAGGTGCTGGCCGACCGCGGCGGAGCGCTCTTCGGCGCGCTGGTGCGCCACGCGGTCGTCGCGCCCGCGCGGCTGGCACGCCTGCACGCCGCCTAGGCGCGCTGCCGTTCGGTCAAGCGCCAGGACGCAAGGAACGCCGGCGGTCAGGCGCTGACGCGGGAGGCGTTCGGGGCGACCGGCGCGTCCTGCGCCGCGGCCTCGGGAACGGGACCCGTCGAGGTGACCGGCGCGACCGTGGGCGTGCCGTCGGCGGTGCCGCGTCCGTCCACCCGTCGCGCGGCGGCGGGCGCGGTGCGGCCCGCGTTCACGCGTTCCTTCAGCTCTTTGCCCACCTTGAAGAAGGGGAGGCGCTTCGGTTGCACGCTGACCCGCACCCCGGTCCGCGGGTTGCGCCCCTCGTACGGCTTGTAGCTGCGCAGCTCGAAGCTGCCGAACCCGCGGATCTCGATCCGCTCGCCACGCTTCAACGCTTCTTCCATCGACTCGAAGATCACCTGCACCAAGAGCTCGGCGCGCCCTTTCGGGATCTTCTGCGTCTCACACAAAACGTCGATGAGATCCGACTTCGTCATCGTCCCGTCATCCCCCCGTTGCCCTGCGCCCGCGGCCGAGCGGAAACGCAACAAAACGTGAGCAACACTTAACCGTACCTCCAATCCCGGGCGTGAGGCAATCCAAAATCTGCCGCCGGTCGCAGGAAGATAAACGCGCTAGGCCGGGCGGTATTCCCCGAAAATTTCGCGAAACACGTCGGAAATCTCGCCCAACGTGGCACGCGCTTTGACTGCCGCCAGGATGAAGGGAAGCAGGTTTTCGCGGCCGCGCGCCGCCGCGCGAAGGCCGCCCAGCGCCTGGTGCGTCGCCGCGCCGTCCCGAACGTCACGCATCTGGCCCAGCGCCTGCCGCCGCGCGCGCTCCAGCGTCGGATCGATGCGCTGCAGGGCAGGGGGCGGCTCTTTCGAGGAACCGTCCGCGAACCGGTTCACGCCCACGATCACGCGGCCGCCGGCCTCGACGGCGCGCTGGTGCTCGAGGGCGCGCCGCTCGATCTCTCGCTGCGGGAAACCGTGCTCGATGGCCGCGACCATCCCGCCCAGACCGTCGATGTGCGCGATCAGCGCTGACGCCCGCTCCGCGATCTGCGACGTCAGCGCCTCGATCGCGTAGGCGCCCCCCAGCGGGTCGGCGACGTCGGCGACGCCGCTTTCGTGCGCCAGGATCTGCTGCGTGCGCAGCGCGATGCGGGCCGAGGCCTCCGTGGGCAGCGCCAGCGCCTCGTCGTAGCCGTTCGTATGGATCGACTGCGCGCCGCCCAGCACCGCCGCCAGCGCCTCGATCGCCGTGCGCGTCACGTTGTTCAGCGGCTCCGTCGCCGTCAGCGTCGATCCCGCGGTCTGCGCGTGAAAGCGGAGCATCTGTGACCTCGGATCCCGCGCGCCGAACCGGTCCCGCATGATCTGCGCCCACAGCCGCCGCGCCGCGCGGAACTTGGCGACCTCTTCCAGCAGGTGCGCGTGCGCGTTGAAGAAGAACGAGAGGCGCGGCGCGAAGTCGTCGACGGCCAGTCCCGCCGCCTGGGCCGCCACCACGTACGCGATGCCGTCGGCCAGCGTGAAGGCGACCTCCTGCACGGCGTCGCTGCCGGCCTCGCGGATGTGATAGCCGCTGATGCTGACGGTGTTCCAGCGCGGCAGCTCGCGCGCGCAGAACGCGTACAGGTTGGCGCAGAGGCGCATCGACGGTCCTGGCGGATAGATGTACGTGCCGCGCGCGATGTACTCCTTGAGGATGTCGTTCTGCACGGTCCCGGACAGCGCCGCGCGCGGGATGCCGCGATCGTCGGCCACCGCGACGTAGAGGCACAGCAGCGTCGCGGCCGTCGCGTTGATCGTCATCGACGTGGAGATCTGGTCCAGCGGCAGCCCGTCCAGCAGGACGTGCATGTCGTCCAGCGACGCGATCGAGACGCCCGCGCGACCGACCTCGCCCTGGGCCAGCGGGTGGTCCGGGTCGCGTCCCATCTGGGTCGGCAGGTCGAAGGCCACCGACAGCCCCGTCTGCCCCGAGGCGAGCAGGAACTTGTAGCGGCGGTTCGACTCGGCAGCCGTTCCGAACCCGGCGTACTGCCGCATGGTCCACAGGCGCCCGCGGTACATCGTCGGGTGGATGCCGCGCGTGAACGGGAACTGCCCCGGCGCGCCCAGGTCGCGCGCGGCGTCGAACGGTGGCTGCTGCGCCGCCAGATCCTCCTCGTCGTAGACCGTCTCCAGCGGGATCCCGGCGGCGGTCTCGACCCTCTCGCGCGACATCGTCAGCCGAGATCGATCTCGGGGACGTCTCCCGCCACGATCAAGGTGGGCTCGGTCTTGGCCTGGATCTCGGCGACCGTGACGCCGGGCGCGCGCTCGCGCAGCGCGAGGCCCGACGGGGTGACGTCCAGGACGGCGAGGTCGGTGATGATCCGGTGAACGGCCTGGACGGCCGTCAGCGGCAGCGTGCAGCGCTTCAGGATCTTCTTTTCTTCCGGCGGCGGCGGCGCGCCCGGGGCGGCCTTGCCGCGCGCCACGTGCTCCATCATGACGATGACCCGCTTGGCGGCGGCGACCAGATCCATCGCTCCGCCCATCCCCTTGATCATCTTGCCGGGGATCGTCCAGTTCGCCAGGTCTCCGGTCTCCGCGACCTGCATGGCGCCCAGGATCGCGCAGTCGATGTGGCCGCCGCGGATCATCGCGAACGATTCGGCGGACGAGAAGAAAGCGGCGCCCGGCATGGCGGTCACCGTCTGCTTGCCCGCGTTGATGAGGTCGGGATCCTCGTCCCCCTCGTAAGGGAAAGGGCCGATGCCCAGCAGGCCGTTCTCCGATTGCAGGACGATGTTCGTGCCGGCCGGGATGAAGTTCGCCACCAGGGTCGGCATCCCGATTCCGAGGTTGACGTACATGCCGTCGCGCAGCTCGCGGGCGGCGCGGCGGGCGACCTGGTCGCGCGTCAGGGCGACCATCAGGCGACCCTCTTGCGCACGGTGCGCTGCTCGATGGCCTTCTCGTACCGATCGCCCTTCAGGATCCGGCTCACGTAGATCCCGGGCGTGTGCACCTGATCGGGCTCGATGTCGCCCGGCTGCACCAGCTCCTCGACTTCGGCGATCGTGATCTTGGCGGCCGTCGCCATCATCGGGTTGAAGTTGCGGGCCGTCTTTCGATAGACGAGGTTGCCGAAGCGATCGCCGCGCCAGGCTTTGACGATCGCGAAGTCGGCGGTCAGCGCGCGCTCGAGCACGTACTTGCGCCCGTCGAACTCGCGCGTCTCCTTGCCCTCGGCGACCACCGTCCCGAAGCCGGTCGCCGTGTAGAAGCCGGGGATGCCGGCGCCGCCGGCCCGGATGCGCTCGGCCAGCGTCCCTTGCGGCGTGAGCTCGACCTCCAGCTGGCCGGTCATGAACAGCTTCTCGAACGTCTTGTTCTCGCCGACGTAGCTGGAGACCATCTTTTTCACCTGCCCGTTGGCCAGCAAGATGCCCAGCCCCTTGTCGTCGATGCCGCAGTTGTTCGAGATGATGGTCAAGTCGCGCGTCCCCTTGCGGCGGAGGGCGGCGATCAGCGTCTCGGGGATGCCGCAGAGGCCGAAGCCGCCGGCCATCAGGGTCGCCCCGTCGAAGATGTCTACGATTGCCTCGTCCGCGCTGGCGACGGTCTTGTCCATCGTGACCAGCATCATAACTCGCCGCGCGGGCCGCGGTTAGAGGCGAAGGACGGGGCGGGTATGCGATACTTGCCGCCTCAAACAGAATGCCGATCATCACTTTGACTACGGACTTCGGCGCGCGCGACGGATACGTCGGCGCCATCAAGGGCGTCATCCTGTCGATCGCGCCCCAGAGCACCATCGTCGACATCGCCCACGGCATCCCGCCGCAGGACG
>CAZJMY010000618.1:0-18865 GCA_964546845.1 uncultured Myxococcales bacterium
GACGACGTCCGCCGGCAGCGGCGGCGCGGCGGGCGCGACGACGGCGCCCCACGGGGGTGGCGGCGCCGTTCAACCCGTTGCGCCCACGCCGCCCGCGACCTGGGTCAACGTCACGGCCAACCTGGCGGGCATGCCGTCGGAGTGCGGCAACACGTCCTATCTGGCGTCCCACCCGAGCACGGACATGCTCATCACCACGGTGGCAAAGCACGGCCTCTGGGCCAGCACCGACGGCGGGACCAGCTGGAAGCAGCTCTGGCCGGCGGCCGGCGCGCAGCAGATCACGAACCGGGGATCCTCGATGGTGTTCGACCCGGACCACCCCGACACGTTCTGGGAGTCGGGCATCTACAACGGCCCGGGCGTCTACCGCACGACCGACGACGGCGCGACGTTCGTCGCGCTGGGGGACGCGCACCACATCGACTCCGTCAGCGTCGACCTGTCGGACCCACAGCGCCTCACGTTGCTGGCGGGCGGGCACGAACAGAAGAACACGCTGTACCGGTCAGCCGACGGCGGCGCCACCTGGACCAACGTGGGCGCGAACCTGCCGGCGGGCACGAACTTCTGCACCAACGCGCTGGTCATCGACAAGAACGTCCACCTCGTCGGGTGCTCCGGGTACGCGGGCGGCACGGACGGCGTGTTCCGCACCACCGACGGCGGCAAGACCTGGACGGCCACGACGACCGCGTCGGCGGCCTCGCTGCCGCTCTGGGCGGCCGACGGCACGATCTACTGGTCGCTCATCTACGATCACGGCCTCATCAAGAGCACGGACCAGGGCCGCACCTGGACCCAGACCGTCCAGGCGGGGGTGCTCAAGACCGGCCGCCCCCTCGAGCTGCCTGACGGCCGCATCGTCGCGGCCGGGCCCAAGACGCTGATGATCTCGACGGACAAGGGGGCGTCGTTCACGCCGATCGGCCCCGCCCTGCCGTTCGTGCCGAACACGATCGCCTACTCGCCTTACCGGAACGCCTTCTTCATCGAGCAGTTCGACTGCAACGACGCCGTCGTCGCGAACGCCGTCAGCCGTCTGGGCTTCGACTACCGGAGCCAGTAGGTCCGCATCAGATGTGCCCTTTGTGGGCCACGGCCGGCATCTCGGGCTCGGGGGCCGGCGGCGGGGGCGACGCGGGCTGCCGCGCGGGTGCCGGCAGCCGGGTGACCGCGGGCTGTCGCGGGGTCTCGGGTTCCCGCGGCGGCGTGAGCAGATCGTCGAAGCTGACGTCGCTCTTGTCGAGCCGGGTCGCGGTCCAGGTCGGGTCCAGACACTCGCTGTTCCCGGGGAAGCCGGTCTCGACGACGGTCGTGCGCGCGCAGTTCGTCGCCGGGTCGAATTCATCGACCACCGCGTGCTGCGCGGTCAGCTTGGTGAAGAAGGCCGTGTACTGAATGGTCCTGGCGATGATCCCGAACATGCGATCACCCCAACAACCGCGCCATCGCAACCTGCCGCATGTTCGCCTCATCGGCGCGCGACGCGCCTTCTTGAGCGGTCGGCACCAAGCCCGGGCAGGCCCGGCGTGGCATCATTCCGCCCCGTGCGAATCCTGATCGTCGGCGCGGCAGGCGTGCTCGGGCGTACCACGCTGCCGCACCTTCACGGACACGAGGTGACAGGCACGACCCGCTCGGCAGCCAAGGCGGGGGTGCTGGCCGCGCTCGGCGCGCGGCCTCAGATCTGCGACGTTTACGAGGCCGGCGCCATCGAACGCGTCGCCCGGGCGTGCGCGCCGGACGTCGTCGTGAATTTCCTCACCGACCTCGCCGGCGGGCCGGGCCCCGCCAACAGCCGCATCCGCCGCGAAGCCGGCCCGGTGGTCACCGCCGCCGCCGTCGCCGGTGGCGCGCGCCGGCTGGTGGTCGAGAGCATCGCCTTCGCCGTCGGCGAGGAATCGTCCGCGGCCGTCGCCGCGCTCGAGGAGAGCTGCCTCGGCTCGGGCCTCGACGCGCTGGTCCTGCGGTTCGGCCGGTTCTGGGGCCCCGGCACCTGGACGGAGACCGCCCCCGAACCGCCCGCCGTTCACATCGACGAGGCGGGCCGCCGCGCCGCCTCATTGATCGTCGGCGGCGCATCCGGCATCCACGTCGTCGCGGCGCCGGTCAGTGGACCCCTGCGTCCCTGAGCTGGCACGAAGAGCAGAGGTTGTGGTGGACGCAGACCGCGCCGGCGACGCACGCCGCGTTCGACGTGCAGGTGGCGGTGCAGCGCACGCAGCGCCCTCCCGCGCACCTCTCGAGCTGCCCGCAGTCGGCGTCGAGGACACAGGCGGCTGCCCCGTCCGCGGCTGCGCGCGCGTCGCCGGTGGGGGGTGCATCCGCCACGGGTGCGTCGCCCCGTCGATCGACCGGATGATCCACCGGCCGGTCCACCCCCGCGGCATCGCCGGCGCGGGTGCGCGGGATGTCCGTCTTGCAAGCGCCCGCGCCGAGCGCCGCCCAGAGCGAGCAGAAGAGGCCGGCTCGCCAGCTCACGTGACTCACCGCGCGAGAATACCGCGCCGGCGGGCTCAGGGGAGCTGGAGCAGCCACCCGGCGGGTCCGTCGGCGGCGCCGAACGCGACGGCCGCGTTGCGTGGCAACGTCATCCGGGTCGGGTTGGTCAGGACGACGCCGCCGGGGTTGCCGATCAGTCGAGGCGCGAGTCGCTCGACTTGCCCCGTCGCGCCGTTCCAGACCACGAGGTCGCTCTCGGTGCCGCCCAGGCTGGTCAGGTTCCGGGCGCCCAGGATGACATTGCCGTCGGCGCTGATGCCGGCCAGGGCGATCGACTGGTCGGCGTTCGTGTAGCCGGCCGGCGGCGGCGGCAACGCGAGCAACCGGGCGGCGCCCGCGGCCGGCGCCACGAACGCGCCCGTCTGGCACGTGCCGAGCAACGTCTCGTTGTCGGAGAGCGCGACGGAGGCGGCGAACGTGCCCGCGCAGCCCGCGACCACATGGACCGCGCCCTGCGACCAGACGACGGCCTGGCTCGCCGTCGCGACGATGCTGCGGAAGGAGACGTCGCTGCCCTGGTAGGCCGTGCCGGCGACCGTGCCCAGGTCGCTGACGGCCACCGGGATCGAGAGCGCGCTGCCAGGCGGCGCCGGTAATTCGGCCATGCCTGCGGCCTCCGTCCAGATGAACGGGCGGGCCTTGCGCTGGGTCAGGCTGTAGGACAGGCCCACGACGATCTCGCCGCCGGCGCTCATCGCAAGCGCCTCGCTCGCGTCGTCACCCGGCAGGAACCCCAGCCCTTCGGTGCCACCGCTGGACGTCCAGCGAAACGCCTCCGAGCTGGTGAAGACGGGCACGGAGCTCCAGGCGGTGCCGGCGACCGTGTGCGCGTCGTCGATCATGCCGACGAACGCCGCCTGCGTGTCCGCCCCGCGCGGCAGCGGCAGCGTGGTCCGGACGCCGCCGGTGACCAGGACGACGCGCGTCGTACCCGTGGCCGACGTCGACTCGCCGACGATCGTCTTGCCGTCGAAAGTGAGGGCGCGGACGGTGACGTCGGAGAGGTCCGAAAGAACCACGGCGCCGCCGGCCGCAGTCCAGCGCAGGACCCGGGAGGGGTCGTGAAAGTCCTCCCCCACACTCATCAAACCGTCCACCGAACTGTCGGACGACACCGCGCGCGGAAAGAAGGGCAGCACGGTGACCTCTGGTAGGGGCGTCGCCCCCGCAGCCCCCGATGCGCCGGCTGCGCCGGTCGCGAGGCCGCCCGCGCCGGCCGCGGAGCCGCCCGGCGTGCCGCTCAGGCCGCCGGTCGCGGCCGCGTCCGCTCCAGGCGAAGCGCCGCCCCCCTTGCAGCCAGCCGCTGCCCCCGCGACGAGAACACACCACGCCAGAGCGACGGGTCCCTCACGCATGCGACCAGAATCGGCCAGGACCCCGTCGCGCGCAAATGCTCGAATGCCGCTGCGCGTCCCGTCTCTGCGGCGGGTCGCTCAGGACAGGTCGGTGCGGCGCGCCCGCGGCAGGTGGCGCACGTCCTCGCCCGTCAGCACGAAGATCACCCGCTCGGCGAGGTTGGTGGCGTGGTCGCCGATGCGCTCGATGTACTTCGAGATCGCTTGGACCCGGGTCGCGTTCGTGATGTCGACCGAGCTGTCGCGCATCCGGGTGATGACCTGGTTGAAGATGTGGGCGTACGCCGTGTCGAGCCGATCGTCCATCTCGATGACGTGGCTCGCGCGCGCCACGTCGCCGGTCACCAGGGCGGCGAGGGCCTCGGCCACCATGTCGCGCGCCGACTTCAGCATCACCAGCATCTCGTCGTACGGGACGACCGGCGCGGCGTTCGCCAGCTCGACGACGCGCACCGCGATGCTGACGCCCAGATCGCCGATCCGTTCCAGGTCGACGACCAGCTTCAGCGCGGAGGTCAGCAGGCGCAGGTCGCCCGCCACCGGCTGCCGCCGGGCCAGAACCTCCAGGCACAGGTGATCGATCTCCAGCTCCATGTCGTCGGTCAGCTCGTCTTTGAGGATGATGCCGTTGGCCAGCTCGACGTCGTGCTGGATCAGCGCGCGGCCGCTCTCTTCCAGCACCTCGTCGACCTGCCGCCCCATCTCCAGAATCTTGCGGCGCACCTCCGCCAGCTCGGCCTCGTAGGCCTGGCTGCTGTGCTCGCGCAGACTGGTGGTCGTCATCCGAACCTCCCCGTGATGTATTCCTCCGTCTGCCGCTCCGTCGGATGGGTAAACAGCGTCTTCGTGTCGCCGAACTCGATCACCCGGCCCAGGTACATGAACGCCGTGTAGTCGGACACGCGCGCCGCCTGCTGCATGTTGTGCGTCACCACCGCGATCGTGTAGTCGGCCTTGAGCTCGGTGATGAGCTGCTCGATCTTTTGCGTCGAGATCGGATCCAGCGCGGAGGCCGGCTCGTCCAGCAGCAGGATCTCGGGTTTGACGGCCACCGCGCGCGCGATGCAAAGCCGCTGCTGCTGGCCGCCCGACAGCGCCGTGCCGTCCTGACGCAGCTTGTCCTTCACTTCGTCCCACAGCGCGGCCTTCTGCAGGGCCCACTCGACCCGGTCGTCCATGTCGGCCCTGGAGAGGTTCTCGTAAAGACGCACTCCAAAGCTGATGTTGTCGCGAATCGACATCGGGAATGGGGTCGGCTTCTGAAACACCATGCCGATCTTCGCGCGCACCTTGTTGACGTCGTCGGCGCGGTCCAGCAGGTTGCGATCGCCCAGCTGGATGCGCCCGCTGGCCTTCTGCCCCGGGTAGAGCTCGTAGATCCGGTTCAGCGTCCGCAGCAGCGTCGACTTGCCGCACCCCGACGGGCCGATGAAGGCGGTGACCTGGCGGTCGTGGACGTCGAGGCTGATCTCGTGCAGAGCCTTGAACTTCCCGTAGTAGAACGACAGCTCCTCGATCCGCAGCTTGGGCGGCCGATCGGTCCCCACGACTGGCTTCGCGGGGTTGGAGATGTTTTCGGCGGGCGACCGCGGCAAGCCGCGTGCAGCCGGCGGCGGCGTGGGCTCCACACCGGTCGGCGGCTTTTCGGAGCGGGAGATCGAGTGTTCCATGGCGTCCCTCAGGCGCGCTTTCTGCGCAGAATGATCCGCGCGACGATGTCGATGACGAGGATCGTGAACGTGATCAGCAGCGCGCCGGCCCAGGCCAGGTGCTGCCAGTCCTCGTAGGGGCTCATCGCGAATTGAAAGATGACGGCCGGCAGGTTGGGGAACGGCCGGCTCATGTCCGTGCTCCAGAACTGATTGTTGAGCGCGGTGAACAGCAACGGCGCCGTCTCGCCGCTGATGCGCGCCGTCGCCAGCAGGATGCCGGTCAGGATCCCGGGGGCGGCGCTGCGGTAAACGACGGCCAGCGTGATCTTCCAGGTCGGCGCGCCCAGCGCGGCCGCCGCTTCGCGCAGGCTGTCCGGAACCAGCCGCATCATGTTCTCCGTCGTGCGGACGACCACCGGCAGCACGATCAGCGCCAGCGCCACCGCCCCGGCCCACCCGGAGAAGTGCCCGGCCCGAAGCACGATGAGACCGTAGACGAACACGCCGATGATGATCGACGGCGCGCTGAGCAGGACGTCGTTGACGAACCGGACCACGGCCGCGATGCGCGAAGCCCGGCCGAACTCGGCCAGGTAGGTGCCCGCCAGGACGCCGACGGGGGCTCCCAGCGCCACGCCGACAGCGGTCAGAATGACGCTGCCGGCGATCGCGTTGGCCAGGCCGCCGCTGGCGCCCGGCGGCGGCGTGGACTCGCGAAAGATGCGCGGGCCGATCCACTGCAGGCCGCTGTGGACCAGGGTCCAGAGCAGCCAGGCCAGCCAGAAGAGGCCGAACAGCGTCGCCAGGACCGAGAGGGTCAAGCCGACGACGTTCACCGCCTTGCGGCGTCCGAGCAGCGAGATCACGTACGCACCCCCTCGCGCGCCCCCAGCTTCATCAGCAGCAGCCGCGCGGCCACCAAGACCACCAGCGTCAGCGCGAACAACACCAGCCCCAGGCCCAGCAGCGCCGACGTATAGAGCGGCGTCACCGCCTCCGTGAACTCGTTGGCCAGCGTCGACGAGATCGTGTTGCCCGGCATGAACAGCGACGTGTTCACGTCGTGCGCGTTGCCGATCACGAAGGTGACCGCCATGGTCTCACCCAGCGCGCGTCCCAGGCCCAGCATGATGCCGCCCACCACCCCCACCCGCGTGTAGGGGAGCACCACGTGCCAAACCACCTCCCAGGTGGTCATCCCCAGCGCATAGGCGGACTCGCGCAGCGTGGCCGGCACCGTCTCGAAGACGTCGCGCATCACCGACGCCATGAACGGCACGATCATGATCGCCAGGATCAGGCCGGCGGTCAGCATGCCGATGCCCATGGGCGGCCCCTGGAACAGGGCGCCCACCAGCGGCCAGCCTCCCAGATGGTCGGTGAGCCACGGCTGCACGTGCGCGGCGAACGTGGGCGCGAAAACGAACAGCCCCCACATCCCGTAGATGATGCTGGGGATCGCCGCCAGCAGCTCGACGGCGATCCCGATCGGGCGCTTCAGCCAGCGCGGCGCCAGCTCGGTGATCACCAGCGCAATCCCGAAGCTCACGGGCACGCCCACCAGCAGAGCGATGGCCGACGTGACGACCGTGCCGAAGAGCGGCGCCAGCGCGCCGAACTGGTTCGTGACCGGGTTCCACTCCTTGCTGGTCAGGAACCCCGCCCCGAACGCGCGCAGAGCCGGCCAGGCGCCCCCCAGCAAGGTGAACAGCGTCCCGATCACCGACAGCAGGACCAGCGCGGCGCAGGCCTGCGTCAGCAGGCGGAACGCCCGATCGCCCGCCGAGACCTGCCGGACGATCCGCAGCCTGGACGGCGGCGCGGCCGGCGGCCCCGGCGGCGACGCGGTCCCGCCGGGCCCCTCCAGCTCGTCGACGGTGGCGGCAGCCGAATGCGACGGCACGTCCAGCTCCCCCTACTTGGAGGCGTGCCCTTCGGCGGGCCAGATCTTCGCGCCGGTCGCGTCGGTCAGCGACGTCTTCCAGCTGCTCTCGATGAGGTCGACGACCTTGTCGGGCATCGGCACGTAGCCCAGCTCCTTGGCCGCGTCGTCGCCGTGCTTGTAGCCCCAGTCGAAAAACTTCAGGACGGCGCGCGCGACGTCCGGCTGCTTCTGCTTGCGGTGGACCAGCACGAACGACGCCCCCGTGATCGGCCACGACTGCGCGCCCGGCTGGTTGGTCAGCACGACGTAGAAGTCCTTGGCGTTCGTCCAGTCAGCCCCCTTCGCGGCGGCCTGCACGGACTCGTCGCTGGGATCCACGAACGCGCCGGACTGATTCTTCAGCTTGGCGTGAACCATGTGGTTCTGCGTGGCGTACGCAGACTCGACGTAACCGATCGAGCCGTTGATGCGCTGGACGTAAGAAGCGACGCCCTGGTTCCCCTTGCCGCCGACGCCGGTCGGCCAGGCGACCGATTTGTCGTTGCCGACGGACTTTTCCCAGGCGGGGCTCACCTTGGCCAGATAGTTGGTGAAGATCCAGGTCGTCCCGGAGCCGTCGGACCGGTGAACGACGCTGACCGCGGTGTCCGGCAGCTTGAGGCCGGCGTTGGCCGCGGCGATCCGCGGGTCGTTCCACTTCTTGATCTTCCCAAGGAAGATGTCGGCCAGCACGTCAGGGGCGAGCTTGAGGTCTCCCGACTTCACCCCGGCGACGTTCACGACCGGCACCACGCCGCCCATGACCACCGGGAACTGCAGCAGGTCGGCCTTGGCGAGCTCGTCGGGCTTGAGGGGCGCGTCCGAGGCGCCGAAGTCGACGGTCCCCTCGGTGATCTGCTTGATGCCGCCCCCCGACCCGATGGCCTGGTAGTTCAGCTTCACGTGCTCTTGCTTGGCGTAGCTGTCCGCCCATTTGGAATAGACCGGATATGGAAACGTCGCTCCTGCGCCCGAGATGGTGCTGGCATCGCCGGCCACCGCGGCGGCGGCGCCGACGGCGGAGGCGAGCACACCGACCATCAGCGGCCAGGGCCTCGACACGCGAAATGCTCGATTCATGACTTCCCCCTCTCGATTCGCGGCCGGACCGACCGGTCCGGCCAACAGAGACAGATTGGGAAGTTGCGCGTACGCCGCAGTGGCAGTTGTGTGACAACCCATGGTTGAGCTGTCGGCGCCGGGTCACCGGTCCCGAACCAGGCCCAGCAGGAACCCCGGCGGGAACCGGCCGTCGATCTGGTCGGCCAGCCCGTCGAAGACCGCGTCCAGCGGCCGATGTCGCGCGCCGAACAGCCGGGTCATGACGGCCGCCGATTCGAACAGACCGTGCGCGCAGAGGCCAAGGACGTTGTGGCGCTGCCAGCCAATGGGCTCGCCGGCCTGGTTGCGTAGAGCGACGAGCGTGTCGCCCGTGCGGCCCTCGATCAGCGCGGTCCGACCGTGCCGGATCTCGTAGCCGTCGAAGTCCAGGTCGGCCAGCGCCGCCCATCCACCCGTGGTCGCGCCGAAACGAGCCCGCGTGTGGCGCAGGAGCTTGCTTCGCTCGAACGTCGTCTGCAGGGGCAGCAGCGCCAGCCCGCGGCCGTCGCCGTCGACCCCCGCCGGATCCGCCAGCGTTTCACCCAGCATCTGGAGGCCTCCGCACACGCCCAGCACGCGCCCGCCCCGCGCGGCGTGGGCGGCGATCGCCTCGTCGAGCCCCACGGCCCGCAGCCAGGCCAGATCGCTGCTGGTGTGCTTCGACCCGGGGAGGATCACCCAGTCGGCCGACTCGACGGCGCGCGCGGTTCGAGCCCAGCGGAGGCGCACGCCCGGACAGCGGGCGAGCGGCTGCAGCTCGTCGAGGTTGGAGATCCGAGGAAACCCGACGACGGCCACGCGCAACGTGCCCCCTGCCGCTGCGCCGTCGTCGCCCGCCGCGTCGTCGAACCACCCGTCCTCCTCGGGCAGGCCGTGGTCTCGCCACATCGGAATCACGGCCACCGTCGGAACGCCGGTGAGACGTTCCAGTTCCTCGGGGCCGGGCGACAGCAGGCGCGCGTCACCCCGGAAGCGGTTCAGCACGAACCCCCGGATCAACGCCCGGTCCTGGGCGGGCAGCAGCTGATGGGTTCCGTAGAGGTGCGCGAAGGCGCCCCCGCGGTCGATGTCCGTGACCAGCAGGCAAGCCGCCGACGCCTCGCGCGCCGTCCGCATGTTCACGTAGTCGGAGGCGGCCAGGTTGATCTCCGCCGGCGAGCCGGCGCCCTCGATCACCACCACCTCGTTCCCGCGCAGCAGCGCGTGAAGAGCGTCGCGCGCGTGCGGCCAGAGCTGCTCGCTGCGCGCCCGCCACGGCACCGCCGCCAGATCCGCGCGGACCTGCCCCAGGACGACGACCTGGCTCGCCGTGTCGCTCTCGGGCTTGAGCAGCACCGGGTTCATCCGCACGTCGGGTTCCGCTCGCGCGGCCAGCGCCTGGAAGTACTGCGCGCTGCCGATCTCGCCCCACCCGGCAACGCCGCTGGCCACCACGCGCGCGTTGTTGCTCATGTTCTGGGCCTTGAACGGGGCGACCTTCAGCCCCTGCCGCGCGTACCAGCGGCAGAGCGCGGTGGCCAGCCAGCTCTTGCCGGCCCCGCTGGTCGTGCCGAGCACCATCACCGCGCGCGCCACGTCAGATGTCCAGGTGCGGGAAGGCGATCCAGCGGCCGCCGAGGCGCTCGATGCGGATGGCCCCCTCGAACGCGTCGATCAGCTCGGCGTGCAGCGCCGGCTCGTCGGTCGCGCCCGTGGCGCGCACCCGTCCGCCCTCCAGCAGGACCAGGCGATCGGCCACCAGCGCCAGCGACAGGTCGTGCAGCACGCTGACGACGGTGGTCCCACCGGCCGCGCGCCGGCGGAACAGCCGCGCCAGCGCCGCCTGATGGGGCGGGTCCAGGTGGGTCGTCGGCTCGTCCAGCAACAGCAGCGGCGCCTCGACGGCCAGCGCGCGCGCCAGCAGCACCCGCTGTTGCTCGCCGCCCGACAGCTGCTGGGGACGGCGATCGCGCCACGCCGCGCACTCGGCCTCCTCCATCGCGCGATCGACGGCGGCTTCGTCGGCGGCGCCGGGCGAGGCGACCACGCCCAGATGCGGCAGCCGGCCCAGCATCACGATCTCGCGCGCGGTCAGGTCGCCCGTCGTGGTCCCTTGCTGGGTCAGCCAGGCGATCTGCCGGGCGCGCTCGCGCGGCGCGCAGCTGGCGATCGAGGCGTCGCCCAGCCGGACCTCGCCCGCGTCCGGCGCGAGCAGACCGGCCAGTACCCGCAGCAGCGTCGACTTGCCCGCGCCGTTCGGACCCACGATCGCCGTCCAGCCCGGCTGCACGTCCACCGACACGCCGTCGAGGACGCGCTGACCCCCCAGGGACACACGGATCCCGGTCGCCCGCAGCGTGGTCACGCCGCGCGCCTCCGCCGCAAGAGCCAGATCAGGTACCCGCCGCCCAGGATCGCGGTGAGGACGCCCACCGGCAGCTCCTGCGGCGCGATCAGCGTCCGGGCCAGGACGTCCGCCGCCAGCAGCAGCGTGCCGCCCGCCGCCGCGCTGGCCACCAGCGTGAACCCGTGCGTGGCCGGCGCGAATCGACGGACGAGGTGCGGCGCGATCAGCCCGACGAACGCGATGAGCCCCGCCTGCGACACGGCCAGGCCGGTCGCCAGCGCAAGCGTGGCGACCAGCGCGACGCGCAGCCGCCCCAGCTCCAGCCCCAGGCTGACCGCGGTCTCGTTGCCCAGGGTCAGCGCGTCCAGCACGCGCGCCAGCCGCCACGACACCGGAAGCGTCACCATCAGGCCCAGCGCCATGAACGCGCTGCTGCCCCACCCGAGAAAGCCGGTGCTTCCCAGCAGGAACGCCTGCTTCCCGCGAAGCGCGTCGGGCGCGACCGTGGTGACCAGATCGCTGGCCGCCGTCAGGAGTACGCCGACCACGATCCCCGCCAGCAGCAGATGCATCGTCTCCTGCGCGCCGCGCGCCAGCGACAGCGTCAACAGCACGCCCAGCATCGCGCCCACGAAGGCCGCCCCGACGAGGCCGAAGCGGGCGATCGCGCCGGCGGTCGCCACGCTGACGACGTGCCCGCCCAGCGCGGCCCCGGCCAGCACCAGCACGACGCCCAGCACGGCCCCCGACGCCGACCCGAGCAGATAAGGATCGGCCAGCGGGTTGCGAAACAGCCCCTGCGCCGCCGCGCCCGACAGACCCAGCAGCGCGCCGGTGAGCCACGCGCCCAGCGTCCGGGGCGCCCGGATCTGGAACGCGATGAACCGCCCCTCCGGCGTCGCCAGCGCGCGGACGAGACCGGCCGGCGACCACCCTTCCCCGCCCGCCGCCATGCCGGCGGCGGCGGCCAGCACGCTGGCGATGGCGAGACCGACGGCCAGCCGCCAGCGCCTCTGCTCGTCGGCGGTCATCGGGTCCGCGGCGGCGGCAGGCGCGCGAGGCAGTCGGCCAGCGCCGCGGCGGCCTCACCCATGCGCGGGCCCGGCCGCACGATGATCTCGTAGGTGGGGTTGGGGAAGGCGCACGTCCGCTTGTCCGCCAGCGCGCGCAGCGTGCTCCACCCGGGGCGGCGCGGCATCTCGGCGAGGGTGGCCTGCGCCGCCATCACGATGTCGGGCTGGGTCCGCACGACGAACTCGGGGTTCAACTTCGGAAACGGCCCCAGCTCGGCCGGGATGGCGTTGTCGAGGCCCAGCCCGCGCAGCGTCTCGCCGATGAACGAGCTGGGCCCCGCCGCGTACGGCGCGGCGTCGATCTCGAAGTAGACCCGCTGGCCGCGTTGCGCGGCCGGGACGCGCGCCGCCGCCGCGCGGCTGTCACGCTCGATGCCGGCCCACACCTCTTCGGCCTTCGCGGGCATGGCCAGCAACTGGCCCAGCGCGGCCAGCGTGCGCTTCACGTCGGCGCGGTTCCGGGACTCGAGCGCGAGCACGCGCACGCCCAGCGATTCGAGCCGGTCCATCACGCGCGCCGAGATCGAGGCCAGGACCACGTCGGGCTTCAGCGCCACGATGCGCTCGATCTGCGCGTCCTCGAGCCCCCCCAGCTTGGGCAGCCCTTGCACGCTCGCCGGCCAGTTCGAGAACCGGTCCGTCCCCACCAGGCGATCGCACGCGCCCAGCGCGCAGACCGACTCGGTCAGCGAGGGGAGCAAGGTCACGATGCGCCGGGGCGGCGCCGGCAGCGTGACCGTGACGCCGCGGTCGTCTCGAACCGCGACGACGGCCCTGGCCGGACGCCCCGACAGCGCGAGGACCGCGAGGACCGCGAGGACCGCGAGGAACGAGGCGCGCGCGTGCGGTCGGACCCGGATGGGCGGTGAGAATTGCTGCAGCCGCCCGCGACTGTCAAGGCCGGTACGCTTGACAGATGAAGGGGCGGAGTGGTTGAAGCGGGGCACTGACAACTGAATAGCGCCTCGGGTGCCCATTCAGGGCATAAAAGGGAAGCCGGTCGATGCCGGCGCGGTCCCGCCACTGTGAGTGAAGAGGCCTTCCAAGCCCACTCGACGTCCGTCGGGGAAGGGGGAAGACGCCGCAAATCGGAGAGATTGATTTGCGCTTCACGAGCCAGGAGACCTACCCGAGGCTCGTCGCTTCTCTCTCCGCGCGGACGGAGGTCGGCTGCCGCCTCTCGCTGTCGGAGGCGGCACCTGCCCTCGCTCGCCGAGCGAGGGTTTTTCCATGCCGCCCCATCCGGCGACGCCCGCGACGCGGGCCGAGCCACCCCCCAAACGACCTTCACCCCTTCGCCGTCTTCGCCGGGCTGCCCGGGCCGCGGCGGTCGTGGCGTCGTTCGCCCGGCGTGAGGCGGCCCGGGCGGCCGAGGCAGAGACGGCACCCGAAGCGGCAACGGAGCCGGCGCCCTCGAGCCCACCCCCCTTCCGCACGACCGTCACGGCGCCCGAGACGCCGCCGTCGGTCGCGCGGGAGGATCGAGCGGCTGCCGCCTCGGTGGTGCTGCCGGCCGACAGCCCGCGCGCCTACGACGACCTCGGCTCGCTTCTGCTACAGGTCCCGGGCGTCACGGTGACGCGCACCGGCTCGTCCCAGGCCTTCAGCACCGTCACGCTGCGCGGGTCGAACCCCGACCAGGTTTCCATCTACGTCGACGGCGTCCCGCTCGACATCGCCGAGGGGGGCGGCGTCGACATCTCGACGTTGCCGCTGGGCGACGTCGAGCGCGTCGAGGTCTATCGCGGGACGACGCCGCTGGCCTTCGGTGAGAGCGCGCTGGGAGGCGTCGTCTCCGTCACGACGCGAGCGCCCGGCGTGCCCCGCGCCACCGCGCGCGCCGGCGTCGGATCGTTCCGGACCGCGTTCGGAGACGTCTCGGGCGGCGGCCACCTCGGGCCCGTCCGCGTCTATGCGGGCGCCCACGTCTATTCGTCGCAGGGGGACTACCCGCTTCAGTACAACAACGCGGTCACCAACCCGGACACCGGCGTCGACACGGTTCGCGCGAACAACGACACGCTCGAGGGGAACGGGGTGTTCCGCGCCATGCTGCCGCTCCAGGGACGGCGAACGCTGGGTCTGGCGCTGATCGGGTTCGCACGGGCCGAGGGGCTGCCCGGCCCCACCGGCAATCTGGCGCTGCACGCGCGCTTTCACACGGACCGCACCCTCGGCATCCTGCGCTACGAGTCGCGGGACGATCTCGGGGCGGGCAGCCGCCTCACCGCCGCCGCCTTCGCCAGCGTCGCTCGCAACCGCTTGCTGGACCCCGACGCCGAGGTTCAGAAGCAGCCGGGGCTCGTCTTTCAGGAAACGACGCTCAGCCTCGGCACGACCGTTCACGCCACCCGCCCCCTGATGCAGTGGGGGCGCCTGGCGGGGCTGCTGGAAGCCCGCCGCGAAACCTACACGCCCGAGAACGAGACCGATGAGGGCGCCGCCGGGCTGCCCGCGCGCCGTCTGATCGGCGTGGCGGGCGCCGAGCTCACGCTGTTCGTGCGTTCGCTGGACCTGGAGGTCACCCCCTCCGCGCGCGTCGAAGGGATGCGGGACACGGTGACGGGGGTGGACACGAACGATCGGCCCGTCCCCGCCGGACCGCCCGTCACGCGGTGGCTGCCGACCTATCGACTGGGGCTGGTCCGGCCGCTCTCGGCGGCCGTGGTCCTGAAAGCCAACGTCGGCCGCTACCAGCACGCGCCCTCCTTCCTGCAGCTCTACGGCGACGGGACGCGGCGCCTGCTCGGCAATCCGGACCTGGTGCCCGAATCGGGGACCAACGCCGATCTGGCCGCCTGGATCGATCGCCGCGGCGCGCGGGTGGCGCTCGCCAGCCGCACCACGCTCTTCGGCGCGCTGACGGACGACCTCATCTACTGGCTGCCGAACGCGGGCGGGCCGTCGCGCGCCGAGAACCTGAGCCGCGCGCGCATCTACGGCCTCGAGCAGGAGCTGCAACTCGGCGTGGGACGTCACGCGCGCCTGGTCGCGCAGGGCACCTACCTGGTGGCCCAGGACGAGAGCGACATCCCCGCGAACCACGGAAAACAGCTCCCCCACCACCCGCGCCTCAGCGCCTACCTTCGTCCGGAGATCGTCCGCATCGGACTGCGCCACGGCGTCGAGCTGGGCGGCTACGTCGACGCGGCTCTCCTCGCCGGCGACTACGACGACCCGGCGCACCTCAAGGCGATTCCGGCACAGGCTCTGGTGGGCGCGGGCCTCAGCGTGTCGCGGCCGCTGTCCCGGCTCCGGCTCGCCGTCAGCGCGTACAATCTGACCGGCGCTCAGGCCTGGAACTTCAGTTACTGGCCGTTGCCGGGGCGCACCATCTTCGCGTCTCTCGCGTACGACTCGGCGCTGCCCTCGGACGCCGACCCGATCGAGGACTTCAAGGAGTGACTTCGATGCGACGACCACTGGCGCTGGGGTTGGTGGCGATGGCCGCCGCCGCGGGCTGTGGCGGCAGCACCCCGGCTCGTCCGGACGCCGGGGGTGGTGGTTTCGACAGCGACGCCGCGATCGAGGACGCGGGGCCGGCGCCGCTGGGCCCGCCGCCCATGACCGGGTTGGCCGTCGTGAACAGCGACTATTCGACGACCAGCCTCTCGATCCTGGACGCCGCGGGGGCGCTGGTGCGCGCCGACTGCGTCGATTCGGCGACGCGCTCGTCGGGCAGCGCCACCAAGACCATCTCGGGCGACGCCGCTCTGCCTTCACAACCGCAGCTGGGCGGCAACGTCGTCGTCATCGATCGCGGGAACGTCGCGCTGACCTTCGTCGACCCGGCGGCCTGCACGATCGTCCGTCAGATCCTGGTTCCGGGCGTCCGGACCAACCCGCACGACGTCGTGATGCTGGCCGCGCACAAGGCGTACGTCACCCGCTACGACCGGAACCTCGCCGCGACGGATCCGCGGCTGGCCGGCAACGACATCGCCGTGATCGACCCGACGACGGGCGCGCTGAGGGGCCGCATCGACCTGGATGCGCACGCCTCCGCGGTGCCGGGCGCGACCATTCTGGCCCGCCCGGACCGGGCGCTGCTGGTCGACGGACGAGTGATCGTCTCGCTGAACGAGATCGATCAGGGCTTCCGGACCTACGGCGAGGGGAAGCTGGTCGTCGTCGATCCCGCCACCGACACGGTCACCGCGGCGGTCGCGCTGACCGGGCTCGCCAACTGCGAAGGAATGACCTACGTTGACGCCGAGAAGACCCTGCTCGTGGCCTGCGGCGGTCCGTTCGGAAACCCGGGCTCCACGTCGGGCATCGCCGTCGTCGATCTCGGGGCCTGGCCGCCGGTGCTCTCGCGCGTGATCCCGTCGTCGGCCTTCGACGGGCGGCCGGTCGGCATGGGGTGGGTCGTCGCGCTGCCCCCCGCGGCCGGTGGAGCCCGCGCCTTCGCGGTCACCAACGACCCGAACGACGTTCAACCGGACGCGCTCTTCGCGTTCGACTACCTGGCCGGCACCGCCGCGCGCGTCGCGACCTCCGCCCCGTACACGCTGGGGGTGGCGGTCGGGCTGCCCGGGCTGCTGCTGGTCCCGAACGCCACGACGTCCAGGCCGCGCATCGATTTCTACGACGCCAGCGGCGCGCCGACGCCCGCGACGACGCTGACGTCGGATCCGGTGACGGGGCTTCCCCCGCAGCAGATCGCGGCTTACTGATTGAGGACGGCGATGCCGTCCAGGTCGAACCCGGCGGACGGGCCGCTGGAGAGGGGATCGATGATCGGCCGGCCGAACGAATCGAGCGTCGCGCCGTCCCCGACGACGTCGACCAAGCGCACGAACCGCACGGAGGTCACGTCGACGGTGCCGTTCCGCACGAGCGGCGAATTGCGGATCGCGGCCAGATCGAACGGCGTCCCGTAGCCGACCATGTAGGCGCCCGCCAGACCGCCGATCTGCGAGGCGACCCCGGAGCTGTTCCCGCCCGGCGCCACCGCGGTCTGGAAGGCCGAGTCGAACCGGGCGAAGTGCGTCCCGTCGCTGGAGACCTCGACGAACGCCAGCTCCAGGTAGATGTCGTTCGCGAAGCCGTTCTCGTAGACGGCGAAGTCCCAGCCCGCGCCGTCGGCGATGGGCGGGTCGAACGTGAGGGTGATCGATCCGCCGTTGCCGATCGAGACGACCGCCAGCGTGTCGGTCCCTGCCGGCCCCACGCCCTGCGCCGGGACAGTGAACTGGTAATTGGTGACGCCTGGCCCGGGCGCGTAGTCGCCGACGGCGGTTGCCCAGCCGACGATGCACGGATCGTCGTGGGCCACGGCCGTCGTGGCGGGACTGGGCGGAGCCGGCGCGTAGGTCGCACGGACGTCGTAAACGGCGTCGAAGAGGGCGGCCGCGCACCCGGGCGCCGCCGTCCGCGCCAGCACGCGCGTGGGGCCCGAAAAGCCGGCCAGGCTCAGCGAGCTGGCCGCGTGGAAGGCAGCCGCCGACAGCGGCGCGTCCGCATCCAGCGTGGCGATCTCGACGGCGGAACCGCCGGCGCCCGCGAACGCCAGCACCTCGCTGGCGGCGATCACCGTGATGTCGGGGGCCATGGGGACCGCGCAGGGCGCGGACGGCGCAGCGTCCCCGGGCGGCCCGGCGTCGAGACCGCGCCCGTCGGCCGAACCCCCGTCCCGCGGGCCGGCGTCGGCCATCGGGTCCCCGTCGCGCGCAATCGATGCGTCGCCGCCGCCGTCCCGCGCGCCAGGCAGCGGGGCGCTGCTTCCGCAAGCCACGGCCAAAGCGCCCAGGCCCGCGAGCGCCGCTGCCCGACCGATCTCGATGCCCATGCGGCCCACGGCGGATCAGCGACGGGCCAGGACCACGTAGGTGGTGCTCGACGCTCCGCCGATCGCGACCCACAGGCGCTGGGAGCCGTCGACCAGGAACGACAGCCCCGCCATTTGACCGGAGGGGACCGTCAGCAGCGTCGAGGCGGTGCCCATCACGGCCAGGCTGCCGCCGGTGGTCGTGAACTTTTGCTCGACGACGTCGAGGGCGTCGAACGTCGTCGAGTCGAACGGCTGGAAGACCACCACGCCGGGCGTCGCCGTTCCGGGCGACAGCGCCGCCAGCGAGCCCGGAAAGCCCGCCAGCGTGAACAGGGGCGCGCCCGCGGCCGGACCGGCGCCGCGCGCGATGGAGGCCGCGGAGAAGCCGCGACCCTCCTGGGTGCTGGTGCTGAAGAACGACATCACCGCAAACACGTCGCCGCTGGAGTCCGCCACGACGGGACCGCTGTTTTCGCCCCAGGTCGCGACGGCGGCCGATGCCGAGCAGCCGGTGCCGCTGCCCAGACCCGGCGTCGGGGAGGAGCAAGCGTCAGCCTCGTAAAGACCGTTCGCGGCGGCGGCGGAGGTGCCGAGGGGCGACAGCCCGCTGTACACCAGCCGCCCCTGCGACGAGGCAGCCGGGAGAGCCGCCACGCCGAACGCGCCGTTGACGGCGTAGGTGGTCGCGATGGCGCCGTTCGCGATCATCTCGAACTGGCCGGTCGTGTTCGGGAAGGCGTTGATCCAGGTGATTGCGGTCCACCCGAAGAACGGCAGGTCGACGGCCTGCGCCCCCAGGAACGCGCCGCCGGGCAGCGCCGCCGGGATCGACGTCGTCTGAACGGTCATCGCGCCCGTCGTGCCGGCCGGCGGCGTCCAACGCTCGAGCGTGACGGCGCTGCCTGACGCGCCGGCGGTGCCGGAGGCGGCGCCCTTTTGCACGACGAGAGGCCCGCCATGGGAGCCCCAGGTCGGCGCCTGAAAGCCGATCGATTCCGGTGCCGTGTAGAGGGCCACCGCGCAGAAGGTCGAATCCGCGATCGCGAAGGACGCGGCGAACGCCGCGGGATCGAGACAGCCCGCAGCGCCGCCGGCCGCCTGACCAGCGCCACCGCCGGCGGGGGTACCGGCCGCGCCGGTGTGGGACCAGATGATC
>CAZJMY010000619.1:0-30954 GCA_964546845.1 uncultured Myxococcales bacterium
CGGACCACCGCGGAGCCGGCGGCCCCGTCGGGCGACGACCCGCTGGCGCTGGTCTCGCCGTCGGGCGGGCACACGCTGGACGTGCGCGGCCGCGACGGCGACGACGCGGTCGCGGCGCTGGAGTCCTACCTCGATCGCGCGGCGTTGTCGGGCCAGAGCCACCTCATCGTCGTGCACGGCCACGGAACGGGCGCGCTGCGCAAGCGCATCCGCGCCTATCTCGACGAGTCGCCGTACGTCGCACGCTGGGCGCCGGGCACGCCCCGCCAGGGCGGCGACGGCGCGTCGGTGGTCGAGCTGCGCTGACGGCGACGTCCCGCTCCACGTGGTGAGAGCCTGGCTTGACCCCGCTCGGCCGGTGGGGCCAGACTGGCCGGCCGTGTCGGTCACTGCGCGCTTGCTGACCGTCGTGCTGGCCGCGTCCCTCGCCTCGACGGCACACGCCGCGGCGCCGGCCGCCTGCGACGGAACGAACCTCCTGGCCGGGCGGCGCCCGGTCGCCAGCACCGCCATCACCGGGGATCCGTCCCTGGTGACGGACGGCGCCGTCGTCGCGGAGGGGGCCGTGTGGGACGGCCCGCCCATGCTGAAGCTGCAGCCGGGCGGATCGCTGACCTACGATCTCGGACGCCCACAGTCGATCGGCGCCGTCTATCTGGAGGCGGACGCCAACGACACGTACACGATCAGCGGCTCCCCGGACGGCAACCCAGGCACGTTCAAGGTGCTGACGGTCGTCGCCAACGTCGTCGAGCGCGGGCCCGGCATGCGCGCGCGCGCCGTGGAGGTGCCGGCCGCGACCGTCCGCTACCTGCGCGTCGGCGACGCGGTCGGCGACGGCGCGTTCTCGATCGCCGAGATGGCGGTCTTCTGCGCGCGCCCCTCCCCTTTCCCGCCCGCCTTCCGCACCGTCGAGTCGCCGATGGCGGCCGCCCCGATCCCGCCCGACGAGCACTACGTCGATGACGGCGTCCCCGTGCCGCCGCCGCCCCCCGTGTCGCAGGTGCTGGTCCTGCTCGTGTCGCTGGCGCTGGTGGTCGGGGGCTGGATCTGGACGCGCGCGCTGCGGTCGCCGGCACCGGGCGCTTCGGAAGCGGCGGCCCCGCCGGCCATCGACCGATCGTTCTGGATCGTGCTGCTGCTGTTCGTGGGCAGCGGCGGCGCGGCGCTGATCTACGAGGTGATCTGGCTGCAGCTGCTGCAGTTCGTGATCGGCTCGTCGGCCGTGTCGATCGGCGTGCTGCTGGCGACGTTCATGGGCGGCATGGGGATCGGCAGCGTGGCGCTGGCCCGCTTCGTCCGGCCCGGCCGCCACCCGCTGCGCATCTACGCGGTCATCGAGCTGGCGATCGCCGCCTGCGGGCTGCTGGTCCTGGTGGCCATGCCCGCCGTGCGGGGGGCGTACGTCGCCATCGTCGGGCACGGCATCCCGGGGCTGCTCCTGCGCGGGGTCTTCGCGGCGCTGTGCCTGCTGCCGCCGACGGTGCTCATGGGCGCGACCCTGCCGGCCGTCGCGCGCTGGGTCCAGACCACGCCCCGCGGCGTGGCGCGGCTGGGCTTCTTCTACGGCGGCAACACGGTCGGCGCGGTGTTCGGCTGCTTGCTGGCCGGCTTCTACCTGTTGCGCGTGTGGGACATGCGCGTGGCGACGCTGGTCGCGGGGCTCCTGAACGCAGCGGTCGCCGCGGGGGCGCTGGCGCTGGCGCGCGTGACGCCGGCGACGCCGCCCGCTGTCCTGACCGCCGGCGAGGCGGGCGACCGGCTGGACGCGGCCGTGACGCCGCCCGCGACGGGCGCCTGGGCGGTGTACCTGGCGATCGCGCTGTCCGGCGCCACCGCCCTGGGGGCGGAGATCGTCTGGACGCGGCTGCTGGCGCTGCTGATGGGCGCCACGACGTACACGTTCTCGATCGTGCTGGCGGTGTTCCTGATCGGCATCGCGCTGGGCAGCGCCGCGGGCTCGGCGATCGCCCGCCGCGCGGCCGCGCCGCGGTTCGCGCTGGGCGTGACGCAGCTCCTGCTGATCGGCGCCATCGGGTGGACGGCCTGGAACCTGACCGGCTCGCTCCCCTACTGGCCCGTGAACCCGATGATCGCGTCGGGCCCCTGGTTCGAGTTCCAGGTCGACCTGGCCCGCTGTCTGTGGGCCGTGCTGCCGCCGGCCTGCCTGTGGGGCGCCAGCTTCCCGCTTGCGCTCGCCTCCGTCGCGTCGGGGGCCGAGGACGGCGGGCGCGTCGTGGGGCGCGTCTACGCCGCCAACACCGCCGGCGCCATCATCGGAGCGCTGGCCTTCAGCCTGCTGGTCGTCGTGTGGCTGGGCACCCGGCGCGCCGAGTGCCTGCTGCTGGCGCTGGCCGCCGTCGCCGCCGTCGCCGCGCTGGGCCCCGTGTTCACGGCCGGCTCGCAGACGCCGCGCCTCTCGCGGACGGGCCTCATCTGGACGGTGGTGGTCGTGCAGCTGGCCATCGTCGTCGGACGGCAGGTGCCGCCGCTGCCGCCGATGCTGGTCGGCCACGGCCGCACGATGGCGGCGACCCTGCACGACGGCGAGCGCTACCTGTACGTGGGCGAAGGGCTGAGCGCAGACCTGGCCGTGTCGCGCAGCAAGGTCGGCATTCTCAGCTATCACAACGCGGGCAAGACCCAGGCGTCGAGCCAGCCGCAGGACATGCGCCTGCAGCGGATGTTGGGGCACCTGACCACGCTGCTGGTCGAGTCGCCGCGCAACGTGCTGGTCGTCGCGTGCGGCGCGGGCGTGACCGCCGGCGCGGTCAGCGTCGACCCGCGCGTCGAGCGCCTGACGATCGCGGAGATCGAGGGGCTGGTCCCCAAGGAGGTGGCCGGACGCTTCGCCGACTACAACAACGACCTGATCCGCAACCCCAAGGTGCGCGTCGCGATCGACGACGGCCGCCACTTCCTGACCACGACGAAGCAGACCTTCGACGCCATCACGTCGGACCCGTTCGACCCCTGGGTCAAGGGCGCGGCGACGCTGTACACGCGCGAGTTCTGGGAGCTGGCCAAACGCCACCTGAACCCCGGCGGCGTCGTGACCGTGTGGGTGCCGCTGTACGAGAGCAACACCGCCACCGTGAAGAGCGAGGTGGCGACGTTCTTCCAGGCGTTCCCCGACGGCCTCATCTTCGGCAACACGGTCGGCGGCGAGGGCTACGACATGGTGATGGTGGGCTCGAAGGATCGCGGTCCCTTCGACGTCGACAGGATGACCGCCCTGCTGGCGCAGCCCGAGATGGCCGTGATGGCCAAGTCGCTGCGCGAGATCGGCTTCACGTCGGCGACCGCGATGCTGGCCACCTACGGCGGCACGGCGCCGGACCTGGCGCCGTGGCTGCGCGACGCGCAGATCAACCGGGACGACAACCTGCGGCTGCAGTACCTGGCCGGCCTCAACCTGAACGAGCACCAGGCCGCCGAGACCTATCGGGCGATGCTGTCGTACCGCCGCTACCCGGAGCACCTGTTCACGGGCTCTCCGGCGTCGCTGGCGGCGCTGCGCACGACGATGCTCGGCGGCCCGTAGCCGCGGTCAGGGCTTCCGCGCGCCGGACTGCAGGTCGACGGCCAGCTGCTGCAGCAGCGCCTTGTCGGGCTTCCGTTCCTTCGGAACGATCGCCTGCGCGACCGCGTCGCCCTCGACGATGAGCAGCCCGCGCCCCGACGGCTGCAGCCCGCGCTGCAGCGCCCCCGCGTCCCAGCTTCCGGAGCGGCTGGCGTTGAGCCACAGGAAGCCGGCGGCGGCCGCCGGCGTGCAGGCCACGTAGGCGGCATGCGTGTTGTCGATACTCTTGTCCGCCAGCGTGGCGGCGATCTCGGCGGGGTCGTTCACCGCCTCGATGCCGACGGTTCGTGGCGAGGCGATCGTGCCGCCGCCCCGGTGGCCGATCAGGTTGGCGCGGCCCGTGCGCGGCACGCCGCCCGCCTGCGGCGTCAGCCCCGACACGTGCAGCCACTCGGACAGCGGCTTCGAGAGATCCTGCAGGGCGGGCACCGGCCGGAAGAAGGCGTCGACGGCCTCCGGCGCGTGCGGCCGCACCTTGAAGATCGAGGCGGCCAGGATCTCCGGGACCGCGACGTCGTGCCAGAACGAGCCGGCCGCCGACCGCAGCTCGTCGATGCGCTTCTCGATCCCCGAGAGCGTGCCGTCGGCGACCTCCAGCTCGCGCGCCAGCGCCGCCACGACGGCCGCGTCGTGGGTCGCCTCTTTCAGGCGCCGCAGCCGCAGGTAGCAAAACCGGGTTCGATCGGGATCGGTCAGGAAAGGGAGCGCCATGTCGAGCTCCCCGCGATCATGGCGTCAAACGAAAGAACTTCCAATCGTTTCGGTGGGCGATCTCCGGGCCCACGGTGCCGGGCGCGGCGTGCGGGTCGCAGCCGTTGCGCACGACGACGAAGTTCGCCGCCTCGCGCGACGGTCGCCCCGCGATCGGCGGGACCTGCCCGGCGAGGCCGGCGTCGACGTCGCCGACGCGCCAGGGCCCACGCAACCCGCAGTCGACGACGTAGGCCAGCCCAAGCGGTTGCCCCCAGACGGTCGCGGGCAACGGGGCGACGTCGCGGCCCCCGACGTTCGCGTGCGGCGGCAGCCGATCGACGAAGTCGTAGAACGCGATGTCGTCGGCCAGGCTGTTCCGGCCGGCCGACCAGGTGCCGGACCAGACGACGTGGGTCACCCCCAGGCGCCGCAGCGTCGCGGCCACGGAGTCCGCGGAGCGCTCGTGCGCGTAGTCGATCCCGCCCTGCGAGTCGCGCACGTCCGTGACCACCGCGCGCCAGAGCCCCACGCGCAGGTCGTACTCGTGCATCAGCAGCCGGGCGCGCGGCGGGACGCTGCGCCCGATGTCGACCAGCCCCTGGTCCAGCACGCCGCGCGCGTCGTGCCCATGAAAGGGCGCCGAGAGCGCCGACAGCGAGATGGCGATCGGGTTCTTCTCGTCGTTGAGCGGGTGATTCGAGAAGCCGACGTAGTCGCCGGACCACAGGAGCTGCACCCCGATCAGGACGCCCACGTACACGCGCCACCAGCGCCCCGCCTGCCAGGCCTGCCACAGCGCCGCCGCCGTCACGATCGCCATCCAGGGGACGACGGCGCCCAGGTAGCGGTCCTGGTGGTACGACACCCACCAGATGACGACGGCCATGACCGTCATCCCCAGCACCAGCAGCGCGTGCCGCCGCCGCGCGCCCGACGCGGTCAGCGCCGCCGTCACCCCCAGCGGAAAGAACACGAAGAACACGGGCCACTTGTGGTGGAACGTCGACCAGTCGTGCGACGTGAGGCCCAGCGCCGTCGCCTCCTTGATGGTCTCGCGCGCCGCCTCGCCGGTGGGCATGCCCTGCAGCGTGAAGAAGGCGTCGCGCGTCGTGTTCACGCCGGGCGCCAGCGGGTGCGACGGAAAGAAGCGGGCCAGGATCGGGTAGTAGGGATCGCCGTACCAGACCAGGTTCTTCAGCCAGTGCGGCGCGGACACCAGCAGCGCGGCGGCGGCCGCGACGCCCAGGCCGCGCACCAGCGCCCGGCCGTCGGCGCGCCGGTCGCGCCGTGACAGCAACCAGACGGCACGCAGCCCCAGCGCCAGCAGCGGGCCGCCGAACAGGTACAGCCCCTGGATGCGCGTCAGCGCGGCCGCCCCGATCAGGCTCCCGAAGAGGACCTGGTCGCGCCAGTCGGACGGCCGCAGCAGGCGGCGAAACGCGAGCAGCACCGGCAGCGCCCAGAACGCCAGCACGTGGTCGGCGCCCAGGCAGAGCATGCTGTCGTAGAGGAAGATCCCCGGAAACAGGAAGAACGCCGCCCACGCCGCCCAGGGCGCGCGCCGCCCGGCGAGCCAGCGGATGCCCGCCGGCAGCGCCGCCAGCGTCGCGACGAACAGCGCGAACTCGACGTGGTAGGCCAGCGTGATCCGCTGCCACTCGCCGCCCCACGGGCAGAGGAACGCCCAGGTGTACAGCCAGGTCGCCAGCTGGGGCTGCGCGCCGTTGAAGAACCCTTCGGCGAAGCGTTCGATCGCGCCGCGCGACGCGTACTGCTCGGCGATCCCCAGGTGGTACCAGCGGGCGTCGTACCCGGTGTTCGCGGGCGCGAGCACCGGCAGGAACACGGCGGCGACGGCGACGAAGCCCGCCACGACGAAGACCAGGCGGACGCCGCGCGCCGCGAACAGCACCCGGACGACGCGCGGGATCCGGCGGCGCGCATCGCGAGTCAGGTCGCGGAGCCCGACCGCGCCCAGCAGCGGCGGCCACAGGAAGAAGGTCCAGGCCCCCAGCGCGTGCAGCACGCCGAAGACGAAGATCCCGAGGGCGAACGCCAGCACGCCCAGGGCCAGCCCCACGATCAGGTGTTCCGTCAGCGGCAGCGTCAGGCGGAGGACGCGCCGCAGGAACCAGCTGCCGAAGGACAGGCAGCTGGCCATCAGGACCGCCGTGCAAAACCAGACGCTCAGGTAGGCGGGCGCCGTCCAGAGCCGAACCGGCTGCAGCTCGTTCAGGCTCAGCCCGACGCCGACGAGGACGGCCAGGGCGAACAGGGCGGCCAGCACCGCCCGGGCGCGGTGGGCAGGCGGGCCGCCGGGGGGCGAAGCGGATGTCTCCACGACGGGAGAATGCCAGGGACGGCCCGTCGAGAAAACCGCGGCGCGTCCCGCCGCTCCGACGTCAAAAAGTCAACTGACGCCGGTCACGCGCGCCGGGAGCACCACCATGGTGGCGCCCGCCCAGTAGAGCCGCTTCTGGATGGCCAGCGCCGTCTCGTTGTGCAGCAGGCGCTGGTACCAGCGCTCGCGCTCGAACACGACCTTGCCGGCGAAGAAGGTCACGACCGGGAACTTGCGCATCACGGCCAGGCAGAGCTTCTCGGCCTCGGCGACGGCGTCCGTGCCGATCGAGAACACGTACTCGGAGGGGACCTCCAGCTCCGTGGCCACCGACGCGTACCTCTGGAGCATCGCCTCGGTGTCCGCCTCCAGCGACTCGACGGCCTCGGCCCCCTTGAACCCGCCCGAGTCGATGATGCCGACCGAGATGAAGACCAGGTTCTTGAAGTGCCCCGGGAACGACCGGAACACGTTGAGCGCCGTGTGGATGCCGATGCCGCCGAAGCTGGGGACCAGCACCGCGGCTGTCGGCGCGGCCGGATTCGTGATCGGGATGGGCGGCACGTCGGCGGCGCCCAGGTGCTTCACGTCCTGATAGAGCGACGCCAGCCGGTAGCGCACCCGGCGGTAGTGACCGCGAATCACGAAACAGAGCACGATGACGGCGCCCGTGCAGAGCAGCGTGATCCACCCGCCCTCGCGGAACTTCTCCAGCACGGTGATGACCAGGATCGTCGCGCACAGCCCGAAGCCGACCCCGAACAGCGCCAGCTTGCGCAGCCAGCGCTCCGTGCCGCGGCGATCGCGCCAGGTCGCGCGCAGCATCCCGAACATCGACAGCGAGAACGTCAGGAAGACGTTGATGCTGTACATGACGACCAGCTGCCCGACGTCCCCCTTCGTGTACAGCAGCGCGATGAGCGACGTCGCCCCCATCAGCGTGATGCCGTTGTGGGTCGTGAGGCGATCCGACAGCGCGGCGAAGCGGCGCGGCACCCAGGAGTCCACGGCCATGTTGGCCAGCACGCGCGGCCCGTCGATGAACCCCGCCTGGGCGGCCACGACCAGCAGCACGCCCTCGGAGACCATCGTGACGACGACCAGCACGCGGCCAAGCGGCAGGTGCGCCGTGAGCCGCTCGGCCAGCACGGCGTTCATGGTCTTGCCCTCGACGGGCGTCACGTGCCACAGCAGGTAGCAGAGCAGCAGGCCCGAGGCCGTGAAGGCCAGCGACGTCGCCATGTAGACCATCGTCCGCTTGGCGGTCTGCACGCGCGGCTCGCGCATGATGGGCAGCCCGTTCGAGACCGCCTCGATGCCGGTGTACGTGCCGCCGCCCAGCGAGTAGGCGTGCACGAAGAGCAGCAGCATGCCGCCCACGCCCAGCGTCGAGAGCCCGCCGTGAAAGCCGCTGTTGACCGTGTGGGTCAACGCCGGCAGCTCCGGGACGCGGCCGATGACGCCGCCCACGATCAGCGCCAGGTGGGTGAAGACGAACACCAGGAACACGGGCGCCAGCGCGATGGCCGACTCCTTGGCGCCGCGCAGGTTCAGCGTCGTGAGGCAAAGGATGAAGAGCACCTCCAGCGGCATCTTCATTCCCAGCGCGGCGGGCGGCAGGAAGCTGAAGATCGCGTCGCCGGCGGCGGCGATCGACACGGTGATGGTCAGGATGTAGTCGACCAGCAGCGCCGAGCCGGAGGTCACCCCCGCCGCGCGCCCCAGCAGCTTCGTCGCGACGACGTAGCCGCCGCCCCCGTGCGGGAAAGCTTCGATGATCCCCCGGTACGCGGCGGAGATGATGAAGACGGTCAGTGCCATCACGCCGGCCAGCGCGACAGCCAGGTACGTGTGCGCCCCCAGGTTGCGGAACGCCTCTTCGGGACCGTAGGCGGACGAGGAGAGCCCGTCGGCGCCCAGGCCGACCCAGGCCAGGAACGGGATCAGCGAGATGGTGTGGAAGATGCGCGCGTCGTGGATGTCGCGCGGGTTGCCGAACAGCGTCCGCTTGATGCGCGCCGCCCACGACGTGGGATCGGAGGTGTCGGGCACGGAGAGATCCGCGAGCCCGGACGAGGTGGTGCGCAGGTGACCGCGCGGATCGGTCGGCGCCGGTTCAGGAGCAACGGACGTCTTGGATTGGGACATGGTGGCAGGTCGTCTCGCGCGGTGTTGGTTGGTTCATCGATGGGCGTGGGGCAGCGCGGTCGCCGCCAGCGATTCGCAGGCGGCGTCGCACTCGGGGAACATGACCAGGAACGTCGCCTGGTCGCGGCAGTGGTCGCGCAGCACCTGGTCGGCGGCGTCGACGGCCGCGCAGGTCGTCTTCTGGTCGTTGAGGGCGCGCGCGAAGATGCTCGCGCGCTCGACGGGAGGCAGGCTGCGCACTTCCTCCAGGCGCGAATGCTGCCGGCCAGCGACGAAAGCGCCCGTCAGCGCGACCAGGCCCAGCGCGAGGGCCAGAACCGACCGCTTGTGGCGGATGGCTTCCTGGGGGGCCGGCGCCGGCCACTGCGGCGGCGAACGCCGCCGCGACGCGAGCGGGATGACGTCTGCGGGCGCCCGTTGGATCACGACGCGATCACGGGTTGCACGGGCCGCGCCAAGCCCGGTCGATCGCAGCCCCGCGCGAAAGGCCGCCCCGGCGCGTCGTGGCGTGCAAATTACGGCAAGGATGTCCCCGCGACTCGTGCGAACTGCACGATGGCGCGGGCGCCTACGGCGCGGTGTTCCGGCGCTCGAGACGGCGGGCCAACCGCGCGAACGGGTACCCGAGCAGGAAGTACAGCGCCGCGCAGAGCAGCCCGGGCGCCAGCCAGCCCCGGTTGTCGACGGCCGTGATGGTCATCCGCTTGGTGAGCTCGACCACCGTCAGCACCGACACCAGCGAGCTGTCCTTGAGCAGCGAGATGAAGTCGTTCGTGACCCCGGGCAGCGCCAGCCGCAGCGCCTGGGGGAGGATGATCTCGCGAAGCGCCATGCGCCGTGTCATGCCGATGGCCAGCGCCGCCTCCCACTGCCCGGCCGGCACGGCGGCCAGCGCCCCGCGGTAGATCTCGGCCTCGTAGGCCGCGTAGTTCAGCCCCAGCCCCAGGATGGCGGCGGTCCACGGGCTCAGGGAGATGACGGCCGCCAGCCCGTAGTAGAGAAGGTACAGTTGCAGCAGCACGGGCGTTCCGCGCACGACCTCGACGTAGGCGGCCGCCAGTCGGCCCAGCAGGCGCGACTCGGTCCGGGCCAGCGCCAGCGCCAGCCCCAGGGGCGCGGCCAGCAACATCGCCGCCAGCGCGATGACCAGCGTGACCAGCGCGCCCTGCCCGAACAGCGCCAGCTGCCGCGCCGTCAGCGGGCGGGCGGCGGTCGCCGCCAGCGACGGCGGGGCGACGGCGGACTGCTCGACGCCCGTCGCCCGCAGCGCCAACCCGGCCTGGCGCGGGTTGTCCAGCCCCCAGCGGCCCAGCGTCCGCCGCCACTCGCCCGAGGCGATCAGCTCGCCCAGCGCGCGATCCAGCGCGGCGCGCAGGCTCTCGTCCGCCGGGCGCAGCGCGATCGCATAACGCCCTTCGGCGACGTCGCCGACGGTGGCCAGCGACGGGTGCCGGCCCACGTATCGCGCGACGATGATGTCGTCCAGCAGCACCGCGTCCGTGCGCCCGTGTTCCAGGTCGACGAACGGTTCGTCGACGCCTTCGTAGGGGACCGCCACGGCGCCCGCCTCGCGCAGCAGGTCCCAGGCCTGGGTGTTGGCCAGGGTGCCGACCCGCCGCCCGCGAAGCGAGGCCAGGTCGCGCACGCGCGAATCGCCGCGGCGGGCCACCAGCCTCTCGCTGAACAGGTAGTACGGGCGCGTGAACGCGACGCGGGCGGCCCGGGCGGGCGTCACCTCGATGCCGTTCAGCGCGACGTCGAAGCCGCCCCGCTCCAGCGAGGGGATCAGCGTGGACCAGTCGTTCTGCACGAACACCGCCCGCACGCCCAGCGCCCGCGCCAGCGCGTCGGCCAGATCGACCTCGAACCCCACCAGCGCGCCGCCGCGCGCGCGATCTTCGTAAGCGTAGGGCTCACCGCCCTGTTCGTCGGCGCCCCAGCGCAAGGTGCCGCGCGCCCGCACGGACGCCAGCGCGTCGGCGCGCGCGGGCGGCGCGGTGGCGGCCAGCAGGGCGGCGGCGGCGGCACCCATCGCGCACAGCCGCCCGAGTCTGCGACTGCGTCCGCGCATCCGGCCGCCCGGGGCAGTCTCTACTTGGTCGCCCCGCGTTTGCCGTGCCCCTTGTCAGAGCCGGCCGGCGCGGCCACGTGCGTCTTGTAGATGCTGGCCACGACCCAGTCTCCGTGCACGAAGCCCTGACCCCACTTCGCCTCCATGTCGTCCAGCGGCTTGGCGGCCTTCGCCTCGTCGACGGTCTTCTTGGCGGCCATCAGCTTGACCACGCGGTCGCGCGCCTGGATCAGCATCTGCCGGAAGGCCGCGACGTCGGCCTTGGTCATCACGGCGCCGTGCCCGGGGATGATCTTCGTGTCGTCGTCGGCCAGCGACAGCACCTTGTCCGCGGCGCCGATGAAGCCGTCGAACGTGCCTCCGCTCTCGGCGTCGACCAGCGGGAAACCCGGGATGACGGCGTCGCCGCAGTGGATCACGTTGGCCTTCTTGAAGTGGACGATCGAATCGCCGTCCGTGTGCGCGGCCGGGACGTGGATGACGTGCACGTCGTCGCCGTTCAGGTGCAACGTGACGTCCTCGGTGAACGTGAGCACCGGCTGGGCGGCCAGCGGCAGCGCCGGAACCGTCATCTGCTTGCCCATGAACTCCCGCACCTGGTCGACGCTGACCCGCTTGCGCACGTTGTCCTGCGCGACGATGACGGCGCCGGCGGCCGCCATGGCGGGATTGCCGCCCGTGTGGTCGGCGTGCCAGTGGGTGTTGACCACGAACCGCACCGGCTTCTTCGAGAGCGACGCCAGCGCCGTCTTCAACTTCGGGCTGAGGGGCGCCAGCTCGTCGTCGATCACGAACACGCCGTCGTCACCGACGGTCACCGCCACGTTGCCGCCCGCGAACCCGTTCGCGCCTTCGATCATCGACACGCCGTTCGCCACGGGCGTGGTCTTCAAGGTCACCTTCATGGGGTCGCCCATCTGGGCCCGGGCGGGCATCGCGGCGATGCAAAGAGCAAGCAAGAGCGCACGTCGGACCAGTCTCGGCATGCCCGCAGCTTGCCCCAGCCGGCCGCCGGTGTCAGCATCCGCGCGTGACGGACAACGAGCGGCGGACCGAGCTGGTCGGTTCCAACGTCAGCTTCTCGATCGCGCGCGTCGCGCCGGCGGTGGTGGTGGTCGTGATCTCGGGACGCGACGTGGGCGAGCACGGCGATCGCCCGCTGCGCGCGCTGGACAACCTTCTGTCCGAAGGGTCGTTCGAGCTCTTCGTCGACGCGCGCAACACGACCGGCGCGTCCATCGACGTGAGCAACGTCTGGGCCTCCTGGCTGCGGCGTCACCGCGACGAGCTGCACCGCATTCACATGTTGACCGCCTCGCGCTACGTGCAGATCACCGCCGATTTCGTACGGCGGTTCGCCGACCTCGGCGACAGCATGCTGCTCTACACCGACGCGGCCGCCTTCGACGAGCAACTGCGGGCCGCGACGCTTCGCTAGAGCGCGTCAGCGCGCGGTCCAGCCCCCGTCGATCAGCAGCGTCGTCCCGGTGATCATCGCCGCCGCCGGCGAGGCCAGGAACACGACGGCTGCCGCGACGTCGGGCGGCTCGCCGACGCGCCCCAGGGGAATGCGGGCCAGCAGGTCGCGCCGGAAGTTCTCATCGGCCAGCCACTTCACGGTGCCGGGCGTGCGGATGAACGTCGGCGCGACGGCGTTGACGTTGATGCCGTGGGGCGCCCACTCGACGGCCAGGCACCTGGTCAGGTGCGCGATCGCCGCCTTCGTCATGCAGTAGATCGACTCCGTCGGCAGCGCGACGAACCCGGCCTGCGAGCTCAGGTTGACGATGCGTCCGCCGCCGGTGCGAATCATCAGCCGGCCCACCTCCTGACTGACGAAGAACGTCCCCTTCAGGTTGACGGCCAGCGTGGCGTCGAAGTCGTCCTCGGTGACGGACTCGGCGGGCGCGGGCGGACCGATCCCGGCGTTGTTGACCAGGATGTCGATGCGGCCGAAGACGCGCGCGGCCTCGGACACGGCGGCCGCGATCTCGCTCCGCCGCGTGACGTCCATCTGCAGCGGCAGCGCGCGACGGCCGAGGCCCCGCACGACGTCGGCCACGTCGCCGGCGGCGTCCTGGGCCCGCAGCCCCAGCGCGACGTCGGCGCCGGCGCGGGCCAGCGCGATCGCGCAAGCGCGTCCGATGCCGCGGGCGGCGCCGGTCACCAGCGCGACCCGCCCCGCCACGTCGAACGAGGGCGTGACGTCGGGACTAGGTTGCAAGCCCACCCTCGCACAGGGTCGAGCGTGAGCGCTGCCGGCCGGCTGCCCGGGCGGCGTCCAGCTGAAGCGCGGTGGGCCCGCAGACGAAGCTTTCGAACCAGGCTCTGGGCATCGACTCCCTCCTCGCGCCTCGGGGTTTACACCAACCCTCCCCAGCTGAGGAGCCAGGACTTGCTCGGCGATCGTCAGTGGCCCCCGGTACGCCGACGCCAGTGACGCGCGGGCTGGCCCGTCCCGATCGCGTCGCTACGATCGAGGTGAGAGGAGGCGACACACATGCGTGACATCCGGATCGCAAAGGGGTTGGGGTACTTCAGCATCGGGCTGGGGCTGGCAGAGCTGTTCGCGCCGCGCTGGCTGGGCCGTTTCATCGGCGCGGGCGAGGAGCACCGGCGCTTGCTTCAGACGTTCGGGCTCCGGGAGATCGCGGCGGGCGTCGCGATCCTGGCGTCACCGCGTCCGGCCAAGGGGTTGTGGGCCCGGATCGCCGGTGACGCGCTGGACCTGGCGGCCCTCTTCGCCGCCCTGAAGGGCAGCATCCATCGCGGTCGCGTGGCGGGGGCCCTGGGCGCGGTCGCTGGGGTCAGCGCGCTGGACGTGTACGCGGCGCAGCGGCTCAGCCGGTCGCCGATGCGCGCCCTCCTGCCCTCATGACTTCGCGGACCTGGCGGCGCCACATTTAGAAGCAAGTTTTCGACGAAAACGCTGCGGGCGCGCCCCTATAAAGGATGCGCTGCCCGCGGCGATACGCAGGGTCCCGAGAGGCCAGGCCGACCGCGCGGAGCGTTGTTTCCCCCAGGGGGGGAAGCCCCCCCCCGCCCCTCGGGAGAGTGACGATGCACAGGACCGGTCTCGCGCGACACCTGATCATGGGCCTCGCCGCCTGCGGATTTCTGACCCTGATCGTTCAAGGCGGCTGCGCCGAAAGTGACGACATCGAGGCCGTCAAGCTGCCGGACGGCGGTCTGTCGTCGAGCACCGGCGGCTCGCAGGCGACGGGCGGCTCGCAGGCGACGGGCGGCAACAGCCAGACGGGCGGATCCCCGGGAAGCGGCGGGTCGAACGGGACCGGCGGGTCGAACGCCACCGGCGGGTCCAACGCCACCGGCGGCGTCATCGGCACCGGCGGCAGGAACGCGACGGGCGGCTCGGTCGGCACCGGCGCGACCGGCGGCAGACTCGGCATCGCCGGGAGCCGCGGCACGGGCGGCGTCTTCGGCACCGGCGGCGCCGTGGCGACCGGCGGCTCGCGCGGCACGGGCGGGACGGTCGGCACCGGCGGCACGGGCGGGGCGGCGGCGGTGACGTTCACGCAGATCTACCAGTCGATCCTCACCGTCTCCTGCACGGGGAGCAGATGCCACAGCCCGGGAACCCAGGGCAACGTCAGCTTCAGCTCGCAGTCGACGGCGTACTCGGCGGTCAAGAGCCGGGTCGTGGCCGGCAACGCCAACAGCTCCAGCTTCTACACGATCCTGACCTCGGGCCGCATGCCGGACGGCGGCCCCAAGCTCTCGACGACGCTGTTGAACATGGTCGCCGCCTGGATCAACGCCGGCGCCCTGAACAACTAGTCTCCTGAGTTAGGGGAGCATCGGCGGCGTGAGCGTCGCGGCTGGGGGCGTGGGAGACTCGAGAGACTCGAGGAACGCCACCAGCTGGGCCTGCTCCTCGTCGGTGAGGTAGAGCGGCTTGAACGAGGCCGCCGGCGCGCCCGGCGTCGCCTGATCCGAGATGCCCTGGCTGTAGTGCCAGACCACGTCCTTGAGCGTGGCGATCGATCCGTCGTGCATGTACGGCGCGGTCAGCGTGCAGTTGCGCAGGCTGGGCGTGCGGTAGGCGCCGATCGGAATGGTGTCCAGCGTCGCGATCACGTAGCTGGCGGACGGCGAGTACGTGGGATCGTCGCTCCAGACCGAGTCGCGGCGCACGGGGCTGGCCTGCAGCTTCTGGATGCCGTCGCGCGCCCCGAACGGCAGGCAGTTCTTGGGGCCGTTCGGATGATCGGCGCTGACCGGCGCGCAGTCGCAGGCCGCGCCCGCCGGGCAGTCCGCCACCGTTGGAACGCCCATCCCCATCTGACCGATGCCGACGTTGTGGAACTTGTCGTCGGACAGAAGCGGCGTGTTGTGGCAGTCGCTGCACCCCGCCTTGCCGACGAACAACAACGCGCCCGCCTTGGCCGCGCCCGAGATCGCCGTCGACGACGAGCCATGACCCGCCTGCAGGTCGGCGACCCACTGATCGAACGGCGCCGGCGGCAGCGTCAGCGTCTGTTCGTAGGCGGCGATCGCCTTGCCGAAGTTGACCAGCACGCGCGTCACGGCCTTCTGATCGTCGGGGTCCATGCAGTCGAAGGCATCCCCGAAGGGCTCCGCCGGGTCGCCCGACTGGCAGCCGGGTTTCTTGCCGGGCTTGCCTTGCAACGGGAAGCGCGGCCAGCAGCCCGTCGCTCCCGTCGTCGAGGTGACGCTGCGGCAGCCGGCCGGACAGGCGCCCGCCGCCAGCGCGCACTGCCCGCTGGCGTCGACGGTCGCCTGCACGGTGGGGACGCTGCCGCTCATCGGCAGCGGGTAGGCGGTGAACACCGCCTCGTAGGCGTCCTTGTAGAGATCGTGAATGAGCCACGCCGTGCGCAAGCGGTTGCCGTTGGTCGTCAGCGCGTTCTCGTTGTCCGAGAACGCCTGCGCCCACAGCGAATCCGCGCGCCCGTTCCACAGGTGCAACGTGTAGTACTGCGCGTTGTACGTCGTGAGCCCGTTGTTGTACGTCCAGCCGGCGCCGATCGAGACGTCGCCGGGCGCGCTGGACGGGTCCGCGCCGCCGTGCCCCGGGTCGTGGCAGCTGACGCACGCGACGCCGGCGCTGGTTCCGATCGCGGTGCGCCCGAACGGCATCACCCGCCCCAGGCCGTCCTGCCAGTTCGACGGCCCCGAGAACCGCGTGTCGTAATAGAGCTGCTTGCCCAGCGCCGCCGCGTCGGGATTCGTGGCGTATGCGTTCGACGAGTCGTCGGGCGGCGTCGCCGGCATCCCGCCCAGCGCCTCGACGCGCGCGACGTCCTCCGACGTCCATCCGCACATCCCGTCGGTCCCGCCGCAGAGGAAGCCGCCCTCGTCGCAGCCGGCCGCGCCCCACGCCGCGGCGGCGACCGCCACCGGCACCCACCATCCAGAGCTGCGTCGCATCGGGGGCTCCTCCACGCACGGGATTTCGGCCGCGATGCTCGAGCTCTTGAGCTGGTGAAGATGTCGTTTTCAGCCGACGGACACGCTCATGTCGCAGACTCGCGGGACCCGGTCTGTACGCGCCAACACCCTTCCTGGACAATTACTTAACTTCCAGTTTTCCCGGTCGATGAGACGCGATCCCGATGAGGATGAGCTCTCAGGTCGCCCCGGGTGTGCTGCTGACGGCGGCGATCGGCACGGGCGCCCTGGCGCTGCAGCGGGCGATGCCGGCGCGCTGGGCGCTGCCCGACGTGCTGGTCGCGCTGCTGCTCGGGTCTGTCGTCGTCAACTCGCCCCTGGGGCGCGGCCTGGGATTGGGCGCGCGCGACCGCGGCCGGAACCGCTACGGTATCGGGCTGGCCTTCGTGGGCAAGACGATCCTGCGCGGCTCGGTCGTGTTGATGGGGTTGCGGATCGAAGCCGACCTCTTTCATTCGCGCCAGCTGATCGCCATCGCCGTGGCGCTGGTGGTCGCGTTGCCGACGACGTTCCTGGTGACGCGCGCGGCGGCGGTTCCCCTGCGGGTCCCCCGCCGCCTGGCCGACCTGATCGCCGCGGGCACGATGATCTGCGGCGCGTCGGCGGTGAACGCGGTGGCCCCGGTGATCGGCGCGCGCCGGCAAGAGCAGGGTGTCGCGCTGGCGACCATCTTCCTGTTCAGCGCCGTGGCGCTGGTGCTGTTCCGGTCCGTCGCGGTGGCCGCGGGCTTCGCGCCCCATCAGGGCGGCATCTGGAGCGGGCTGGCGGTCAACGACCTGGCCAGCGCCGTCGCGGTCGGCGCGCAGATGGGTCCCGGCGGCGCGGAGATGGCGGCCGCCAGCAAATCGGTGCGCGTGTTGATGCTGGCGCCGGTGCTGATCCTGTTCTCGCTGTCGCGGCCCGAAACCGGCCGCGGCGCCGAGGCGGGCACCGACGCCGCGCCGGCGCTGTGGGGCCACGTCCCGGGGTTCGTGGTGGGCTTCGTCCTGCTCGCGGTGGCGCGCGCCGCCGGTGACCACCTGTGGGCGCACGCGGCGCCGTGGCAGGCGGCCCTGGCGCTGGACAAGCGCGTGGTCCTGTTCGCCACCGTCATGGTGTCCAGCGGCATCGGCCTGCACCTGGAGCTGAACGGGCTGCTGTCGGCTGGCGCACGCGCCGTCGTGCTCGGGGCCGTGGCGTGCGCGACGATGAGCACGCTGACGCTGGCGGTGATGCGCCTGGCCGCGCGCGGCGCCGCGCTGGAGCTGGCGATCCTCTCGGGCTCCTCCGTCGCGGGCGGCCTGGTGGCGTGGCAGCTGGCGCGGCGCGCGCGAGCGCTGTTCGCGAGCGCGCCGCGCGTCTCACTCCGTCACGCCGTGCCCGCCGTGCCGTTGCTGAACACGGGCCCCGCGCTGAGCGGCAGCGGCGCCCACCGGCACGCGACCGGGGAACACCCGGCCACATGAGCGTTTCGAGATCGGCGAACCACACATCTTGGCTCCAAGGGGGAACACCATGCGGTTGACGCGAAAGTCGATCCGGATTTCGGCCCTGTCGGTGTCAGTCGTCCTGGCAGGGTGCGCAAACGACGCGGGCACCTCCACATCTCAGACGGAGGCGGGCGAACTGCACGTCGGCGGCGGCGGTGACCATGGCGGGCCGTTCCTGTTTCCGATCGGCGCGCGCGTCGTCGCCCGCGGCATCCCCGGCGCCGGCGCGATCACGCAGGTAGGCACGTTCCACCGCAGCAGCCCGATCCACGACAAGCCGGCGTTCGCCGCGTTCGCCGCGCCCGGGATGGTCCTGGACCCGGCCCGGCTGCTGGTCGCCAGCTCGTCCAGCTTCGGCGCGCCGCTGGCGCGTCCCGGGGAGGCGCCCGGCAGCGTCCTGTCCATCGACGTGAGCCAGGGGCTGCTCACGATCGACCCGGCGCTGGCCGCCGCCGGGGGGCAGGCCAGGAGCGCCGACGGGCGCGCCCAGATCTACGCCAACCAGGACCCGGCGTTCCTGAACAGCGTCAACAACCCGACCGCCGCGACCGCCGACCTGCCGTCGGCCAGCCTGCCGCTGGGCATCTCGCTGAACCGCGGCGGTGGCCGGCCGTGGATCGCGAACGCGCCGACGGGCGCGAGCGGCGCCGGCACCATCACCGTCGACGACCCGAACGGCACGCCGCTGGCGGGCCCGCCGGATCCCGTGGCCGGGGGCGTGTTCGCGGGCAGCCTCACCAACCGCAACAGCGCCACCACCGAAGGGCTGGACCACGGCGCGGTGGCGACGGCGTTGTTGACCAAGTCCCCCGACGCCAGCACGAAGGCCGTCTTCGCGGCGGCGGAGGCGGACGGCAGCGTCGTTCAGGTGCACGTGCTCAAGGGCGTCGACGCGCTGGCGCCCGCCGGGACGTTCCATGCGCTGCCCAACCTGACCGTCGCGGCCACGCAGTCGACGAACCCCGACGTCGTCACGCGCGTGGGCATGGTGTTCAACTGGGTGCCCAACCGGACGCTGTTCGTCAGCGACCCGCTGGGCGATCAGATCGTCGCCGTCGATCTGACCGACGACGGAACGCTGTTTCACGCCACGACGCGGTCGCTCCAGTCGGCGTACTTCCGTCGCCCCGTCGACCTGGCGCCGGCCGTCCCCGAGGTGGCGGCCGACAACTTCGCCAGCAACACCACGCTGGGCGGCGGTTCGGACATTTACGTCCTCAACCGCGGCAACAACAGCATCGTGCGCATCACCCAGAACGGCGACGTGGTGGGCGCTTTCCGCATCGAGGCCCCGGTCCCCGGCTTCCGCGTGAACGGCCTGGCCGTGTCCGAGAACGCGCAGACGATCTGGGTCACGGCCGCGACGCCCGGCGGCGACGGCGTGGTGCTGGAGGTGCCCGCCTTCGGCGCCGGCTTCATCACGCCCAGCATGGTCGCGCACGCGCGCGCCCGCGGCGCCAGCGACCCGCTGGCCATGGGCGCCGACATGTTCGTCACCGACCTCGGCCCCTTCCAGGCCGTCGGTCCGCTCTTCAACGCGCGCGCGTGCGGCGACTGCCACAACGACCCGGTGCAGGGGGGCATGGGCACCACGCCCGGCACCTTCGTCACGCGCGTCGGGCGCATCGACGGCGGCGTGTTTGACCCGCTCCTCGATCGCGGCGGGCCGCTCGCGCGCACCCACTCGATCGCCGAGTTCGGGTTCAGCTGCGGCCTGCAGACGGGTGTCCCGGCAGCGGCGAACGTGACCTCGCTTCGCAGCGCCATGACCCTGCGCGGGACGGCGCTGATCGACTTCGTTCAGAACCACGACATCCTGGTCGCCCAGGCCGCGGAGCCCGCCGACGTGCGCGGCAAGGTGAACGTGCTGTCCGACGGACGCTTCGGCAAGTTCGGCTGGAAGGCGCAGATCGCCACGCTGATCGAGTTCATGGGCGACGCCTTCACGCACGAGATGGGGGTGACCAACCCGCTCTCGCCGAAGGACGAGGTCCGCGGCTGCGGCTCCGACTTCCTGCGGCCGGAGATCGACGCCCTGCCCCTGCAGACCGTGAACGCCTACCTGAACACGCTGGATCCGGCGGTGCCGGACGCCAGCTGCACGGGCTCGGCGGGCGCCGCGACCTTCGCGGCCATCGGCTGCGCCAGCTGCCACACGCCGTCGTTCCCGGGTCCCGGCCGGACCATCAACCTGTACTCCGACCTGCTGGTGCACGACATGGGGCCGGGGCTGGCCGACCAGTTCGTGGCTGAATCGGCCGGCGGGTCGGAATTCCGAACGGCGCCGCTCTGGCGCTCGTCCGAGCACACGCACTTCCTGCACGACGGGCGAGCCGCGACGCTGGGGGCAGCCATCGCAGCGCACGGCGGCCAGGCCGCCCCGGCGGCGGCGGCCTACGCGGGTCTGGACCCGGCGGCGCAACAGGCCCTGCTGGCCTTCCTCAACTGCATCTGAGTGGAACGAACCGACCCATGCAGGACCGACCCATGCAGGACCGACCCATGCAACCGCTTGGCCGGCCCATGGTTGGGGTTTGAGTCTTTTGCCATTGATCCGATGTAAGGGGGCGCGATGACGCGATCCCTGCGGCGGGTGCGGGTGGGATGGGAGGCTCGATCCTTCGTGTTGGCGGCGGCGTTGTTGGTTCCGGCGGGGGTTCGGGGCGCCGCGCCGGGCGGGTCACCCGGCGCGGCGCCGGTTGGGTCGGCCGGCGAGACGCCCGCGCCGGCGCCCGCCGAGGTCCCGAACCTGGTTGTCTCCGACGACAGCAACGAAGAAGGTCACGAAGATCCGATCGCCAAGATCGCCGAGCTGGAGGCGCGCATCGATCAGCTGCAGTCCGTGATCGTGGGTCGCCAGCCGCGGGTCATCGTCGGCGGCTACATCGACGTGGGCTTCTTCGTGCCCCAGGGCAACGGCTCGGGCATCGTGCGCGACCAGGGGAACGTGGTGTTCCCGGAGTACGCCGGCCGCTACGGCTGGGTGTTCCTGGGCGACATCCTGGGGACGCCCGTCAACACGCGGGGCGAGCCGGCCGACCTGGGCGACGCCACCGGCGCCCCACCCCGCTTCGACAGCATTCACTCGGGCGGCGCGCCCAGCTTCATCGCCAACGAGATCAACCTCAAGTTGACCGCGGGGCTGACCCCGAACGCGATCGCCACGGCCAGCGTCAACTTCACCCCGCGCAGCGGCTCGAACTTCAGCCTCGGCGACTGGGTGGACGCCGACATCGCCCAGCTCGAGTGGATGCCGACCGACTCCCAGAAGACGTCGATCTTCGTCGGCAAGTTCGACTCGGCGATCGGGATCGAGTATCGCGACCGCAAATCGGACCAGCGTTACGGCATCACGCCGTCGCTGATAGCGCGGTACACGATCGGGACGGCGCTGGGCGTGAAGATGCGATCGAAGTTCGGGCCGGACGACCTCTTCGTGCTGGCCGGCGCCGTCACCAACGGATCGTTCACCCAGGAACAGTTCCACTTCTACGACGAGATCGACACCAACCTGGGCAAGACCGCCAGCGGGCGCGCCTCGCTGCACCCGCCGCTGCCGCTGGACATGGAGCTGGGCCTGTCGGGATCGTGGGGCGCCCAGGACCGCTCACCCAACAGCAGCGGCAAGATGTGGTTCTGGGGCGTCGACTACCAGCTGCACCTGAAGCGCGCCGACCTCAAGGCTCAGTATCTGCGCGGCGCCTCGCCCGGCGATCCGGCCAACGGCGCCTACGGCCTGCAGCTGCACGGCGGCGGCTACGTCGAGCTGGACGCCTACCTGTTCCCGCACTTCGGCATCATCGCGCGCGGCGAGTACCGCGACGCCTTCGTCTGGCTGGGCGACCCGAATGCGCCGGGCGGCGCCGACCGCGCGTACCTCACCAAGGAGTGGCGCGCCACGGCCGGCTTCCACGTCAACTTCACGGATCGGATCATCTTGAAGGCCGAGTACCTCCACAACGGCGAGTACGGCGGCATTCCCCAGATCAAGAACGACATCTTCACCTCGTCGTTGGTCCTCATTGATTGACGGTGATGAACCATGCGTGAGAGGCACCCCATGGATCGTTTGACGAGCCGGTCGAAACCGAAGAAGCAGATGCTGGCCGCGCTGCTGGCGGGCGGGCTGCTCCTGCCGCCCGCCGCCATCGCCCGCGCCGAGGAGAGAGCCGCCGATGGGCCCCCGACCCGCGCCGAGTTCAGCAAGCTGCAGAACGACGTGCGCGAGCAGCGCCAGCTGATCATCCAGATGATGCAGACCGAGCAGCAGCGCTACGACCTGCTGCTGCACCTGCTGCAGGGACAGGGGGGAGGCACTCCGGCCCCCGGCCTGTCCGCCGCGCCGCCGGCAGCGGCACCGTCCTCGGGCGACGGCGGCGAAAAGCCCTCCGCGCGGCCGGAGCGCACGGTCGCCGACCACCGCCCGGCCAGCATCGAGGGGCGCGTCACCGTCGAGGGCGGCTCGGCCGAGGAGATCTACGTCTACGTCGAGAACGTCAAGATGCCGTTGAAGAGCCGCAAGACGTTCGAGATCAAGCAGGAGGGGCGGCAGTTCCACCCGCGGGTCGCCGTGGTGCAGACCGGCACCAACCTGGTGTTCCCGAACATGGACGCCATCTACCACAACGTTTTCTCGAACTCGCCGCGCAACACGTTCGACCTGGGCACGTACCAGGCGGGCGACAAACCGCGTTCGGTCGTGGTGACGGGCCCGGGCGTGGTCGACATCTTCTGCAACCTGCACCAGAAGATGAGCGCGAAGGTGCTGGTCGTCCCCAGCGTGCTTTACGCCAAGGTGCACCCCGACGGCACGTTCCGGATCGACAACGTGCCGCCGGGCGTCCGGCGCGTCGTGGCCTGGAGCCCGGAGGCGAAGCCCGAGACCCAGCGCGTGGCCGTCGAGGGGCCGACGCAGGTGTCGTTCACGCTGCAACATCAGGAGCCGGCCGCCCACGGCAACAAGTTCGGGCAGGCTTACGGCTCTTACCGCGATTAGCGATGCGTAAGCCGCGCGTGGTCATGGGGGTGACGCTGATTGCGGTCGGGACAGCGACCGCGATCATGGCTGCGCGCGCCGTCCTGGGCGACGGCACACGCGCGCAGGCGGCGCTGCTGGCCGCCGAGACGTTGCGAGCCCAGGAGCAGGCCGCCCAGCAGAGCCGCGCGGAGCAGGCCGTGACGGCCGCCGGCCGCATCCCGCCCCTGGTGTCGGCGCTGCGCGCGCGCGTCGACGGCGCGACCCTGGTCGACCTGTTCGAGAACGAAGATTGGTGGCGGCCGTTCCGGACCGACTTCCCGTCGGTGCGGGTGCTGGACGCGAGCCGCGTGCTGGCCGCGCGCGGCCCGGATCTCGGGCCGGCGCCGGACGCCGTCGTGGCGGCGGCCCGCAAGCAGCCGCTCGCCTCGGCGGTCGTCAAGGCCGGCGAGCAGTCCTACGTCGTCGCCGCGACGGAGATCCGCGGCCTGCCGAACGGCGCCGCGAACGGCCCGGTGATCCTGGTGATCGCGCACCCCTTCACGCCGGCCGCGCCCGTCCTGGCGCCACCCGGGGCGGCGGACGGCTCCGGCCACTCGCTGACCTGGGGGCTGGCCGCGGGGCTGGGCCTGTGCGGGGTGGCCCTGGTTCTGTCGGGCCGATCGCGCGCGCCCGCGGTCCCTGCGGAGGTGCCGCACGAACCCACGTCGCGCTTCGGCACGCCGGCCCGGCCGCGGTCGCCCGCGCTGGCCTCCGCCGAGAGGACGGCGCCCGGCGTGAACAAGGCTCGCATCACCGACGGGGACGCCGTGCGCATCCCCAGCCCGCAGTCCGCCGTCCCCAACCTGGCGTCGCACCCCGCGCGCCCGACGGCCGTCGCTCCGGGCTCGGTCTTCGGCCGCTATCGGCTGGTCGACCGGCTCGGCGAGGGGGGCATGTCCGAGCTGTTCATCGCCGAGGCCACCGGCGTCGAGGGGTTCACGCGCCACTTCGTGCTCAAGCGCCTGCGCCCCGAGCTGGCGCGCGACCGGGAGGCCGTCGCCCAGTTCATCGACGAGGCCCGGCTGCAGGCCGGCCTGGTCCACTCGAACATCGTGCCGGTGTTCGACTTCGGCGTCGTCAACGGCGAGTACTTCATGACCCAGGAGTACATCGTGGGGCGCGATCTGGGGCGCATGGTGGGCCGCTACGCCGACCAGCACGACGCGGGCGTGCCCGAGACGATGGCCTACTACATCGCGCACGAGACGCTGCAGGCGTTGGCCTACGCCCACGACAAGCGCGACAAGAGCGGCTCGCCGATGGGCATCGTCCACCGCGACATCTCGGCGGGCAACATCATGGTGTCGCTGCTGGGCGAGGTGAAGCTGGGTGACTTCGGGATCGTCAAATCGAACCGCCGCGTCAGCAAGACGCAGGTCGGGATGGTCAAGGGGAACGCGAACTTCATGTCGCCCGAGCAGGCGCGCGGGCAACCGGTCGATCATCGGAGCGACCTCTTCTCCCTGGGGCACGTCCTTTACTACTGTCTGACCGGCTGCCTCATCTACACGGGGGACAACGACCTGGACGTCCTGTACCGGGCAGCCAGCGGCCTCACGGCCAAGGATCTGGAGGCGCTGCATGAGCTCCCCGACCCCGCGGGGCCGATCCTGGAACGTGCGCTGGCGTTCGACCCCGAGCACCGGTTCCAGTCCGCCATGGAGTTCGCCGACGCGCTGGCGCCGCACGCCGGCACGGGGAAGGCGGGGACCGCCAAGCTGATGCAGCAGCTGTTCGGGGAAGAGCTGCGGCGCCAGACCAACGCTGCCGCGACCGCCGGCTGACCCCTGTCCATCGTCAGCGCTCCCCCTATGTTATCGGGGCGATGCGACTCATCCCCCGCAACAACGCCTTTTTCGACGACTTCGACAAGCACACCAGCCTGATCGTCGCCGCGGCGCAGAGCCTTTCCCGGATGATCGCCGGCCAGGGCGAGGCCCCGGCGGAGCAGGCCCGGCAGATCAAGAAGATCGAGGAAGAGGGAGACAGCATCGTCCACCGGGTCGTGGTCGAGCTTCGGAAGACCTTCATCACGCCCCTGGACCGGGACGACACCCACCGGCTGATGTCGCACCTGGACGACATCCTGGATCAGATCGAATCGGTGGCCTACCGGCTGGCCCTGTATCGCCTCAGGGGGCCGAACGAGCACCTCACCGCGCTGGTCCAGCTCGTCGAGCGGTCGGCGGTCGTGACGCGGGACGCGGTCGCCAACCTGCGCGAGGCGTCCACCCGCGACAGGGCGCTGGAGCTGTGCGTCGAGATCAACAAGCTCGAGAACGAGGCGGACGGCGTGCTCCGGGCGGCGCTCGGCGAGCTGTTCTCCGACGGCATCGACCCGATCTCGCTGATCAAGTGGAAGGAGGTGTTCGAGACGCTCGAGGACACCACCGACCGCTGCGAGGACGTCGCGAACGCCATCGAGAACCTGCTGCTCGATTCGTAGCCAATGACCGCCACCCTGATCACGATCGTCGCGATCGCGCTCTTCTTCGACTTCTGCAACGGGTTCCACGACGCGGCCAATTCGATCGCCACGATCGTCTCGACCCGCGTGCTGACCCCGCTGTGGGCGGTGGTCTGGACGGCGTTCTTCAACTTCATCGCCTTCTTGATCTTTCCGCTGCACGTCGCCCACACGATCGGCAGCGGCGTCGTGCACGCGTCGGTCGTGTCGAACGCGTTCGTCATCGCCGCGTTGATCGGCGCCATCGGGTGGGATTTGCTGACCTGGTGGTGGGGGCTGCCCTCCAGCTCGTCTCACGCGCTGGTGGGCGGGCTCATCGGCGCGGGCATCGCCAAAGCCGGCCTGAGCGTCGTGATGCTGAAGGGGCTGGTCCCCATCGCGATCTTCATCGTCGTGTCACCCGCGCTGGGGCTGGTGCTCGCCGGCGCGCTCATGAGCGGGGCGGCCTGGATGTTCCGGCGGACGCCGCTGCGCCGGGTCGATCACTGGTTCCGCCGGCTGCAGTTCGTGTCCGCGGCGCTGCTGAGCCTGGGCCACGGGGGCAACGACGCGCAGAAGACCATGGGGATCATCACGGCGCTCCTGGTCGCCAACGGCGTGCTCGCCCATCACGCGGAGGTGCCGCTGTGGGTCGTGCTGGCCTGCCACGCGGCGATGGCGGTGGGCACCATGGCCGGCGGCTGGCGCATCGTGCGCACGATGGGGATGCGCCTCACCGATCTGCGCCCCGTGCACGGCTTCTGCGCCGAAACCGGCGGCGCCATCTCGCTGTTCCTGGCCACGATGCTGGGCATCCCCGTGTCGACCACCCACGTGATCACCGGCGGCATCGTCGGCGTCGGCGCCGTCACCCACCTGGGCGGCGTTCGCTGGCGCATCGCGGTGCGGGTCGTCTGGGCCTGGCTCTTCACGATCCAGTGCGCGGCGCTCCTCGCCGCCGCTGCCATGCTGATCGAACGCGCGCTCGGCTACCGCTGACCCGGCCGGTCAGCCTGCGAGGGCGGCGGTGATGACCTTGCCGCTCTTCACGTTCGCCGAACGCACGGCGTCCGGCGCCCCCACGGCCGCGAGCATCGTCTGCCCGAACGACGCCAGCGACTGCAGCGCCGGGACGTCGCCGGTCGCCGACGAGGCGCCCGTCGTCGAGTCGATCGCCGTCGCCCCGTAGTCGCTACCCACCGGGGCGACGCCGCCGATGACGCCGCCCTTGAACGGCTTGCCGATGGTGAGCGAGACCTGGTGATTCTGATTGTGCTGCCGCCCGTCGGTGTTCCCCGGCCCCAGCGTGCGGCCGAACACGTTCAGCGACATGAAGGTCACCTGATCCGACAGCCCGGCGGCGGCCAGCTTCTGCATCAGCGACCCGATGGCCGCCACGCCCGAGATCGTCTGCGCCGTCTCGGTGGCCAGCGCGACGTCGCGGTGGTTGTCGCCCCCGAACGGGATGTGGACCGCGATGACGGGCGTGACCTTCATCTGGATCAGCGTGACGGCCGCCAGGATCTGCGAGGCCGCGCTGTTGTCGGTGATGGACGTCAGCGCGTCCAGCAGCGACTGGTTGATGTTGCGGACCTGCTGCTGCGACGTCACCATCGAGTCGACGAACGCCTGCTGCGCCGGGGTCGCCCCGTTCTTGTAGAGGTCGTAGAGCTGGTTCATCGTCTGGTCGCGCAGCCCCTGCAGGTTCGTCAGCGCGCCGGGGGCGCTGGTCAGCGTGGCCTTCAGCGCCAGCGCCGGGATGATGGGCTGCGGGGCGCCGCTGAACGACAGCCCCTCGGAGGGCGTGCTGGCCCCCAGGCTGATGGGCTGTGACTGGATCGTCCCCAGGCAGGGGGCCAGCTGCTTGGCCAGCAGCGACGGCAGCATCTCGCTGGCCGTCGTGGCGCCCATCAGCTGCAGCACGTGCGGCTCGTTCGGGTGCACCGGGGTGTTGGTCATCAGGTGCCAGAAGCAGGTGCGATCCAGGACCGCCGCCGGCAGCGTGGCCCAGGGCGCGGCCGCCGTGTAGGTCTGGCCGCGGATCGCCAGCGGCGTGGGCGCCATCGCCGGGTCGGGGCTGTGGACGATGTCGGGATCCTCGTAGGTCCCGGGCACGCTGGCGTTCAGCGGATCGCCCTGCCCCGACGTGTTGAGGATGACGTACTGGGCCTGGGCGCTGGCGCCGCAGGCGGTCCCGTCGGCGAAGGCGCGGCGCGGGTTCAACAGGAACGACGGCGGCAAGCCGGTCGCCAGCGCCCGCAGCCCGACCAGGCCGGCCCCCAGCAGCGTCGTTTGCAATGTTCGTCGGCGGGTCAGCATCGCGCTCTCCTCACATGCCGATCGCCGTCGCCGACGGCGCCAGGCAGGCGGCGACGAAAGTGGACTGCAGCGCCGCCGTGGCGGTGGCCCCCTGTTGCCGCGCCGCCGCGAAGTGGGCCTGCAGGATCGACGTCGCCTGCGCCGCGCGCGCGTCGCCGGCAGTCAGCCCCATCACCAGCGACACGAATTCGGCGATCGCGGCGTCCGGGTTGGCGCTGGACCACGCCTTCACCCCCGCCACCACCTTGCTGGCCGGCACGTCGATGACCTGGGCGGCGACCGACGCGCAGATGTTCTCGACGCCGGCCCGATAGAACAGCGTCGGGGCGTTCGGCAGCACCGGCATCGTGGCGCCGCGTCCGTATCCGTCCGACGGCAGCCCGGCACCGATCTGCGGCACGGTCTGGCTGAGCTGCTTCTTCGAGGGCGCGTTCAGCGCGCACAGGTCGGAAAACCCGAGGCGCGCGTTCAGCGCCGCGCACAGGTGGTCGCGCCGCGACACCGCCACCGCCGCGCTGGCGGCCTTCGTCGGCGCCGCGTTCGTGACCAGGGGCGAGGAGAACAGCTCCGTGACCAGCGTGTTCCAGGACAGCCCCGACCCCTGGAATGCCGCCACCAGGCGCTGGAACTCGGGGTCGTCGGCCGCGCAAGCCGCCGACGTGGCGTACGTGCACAGCTTCTGAGCCCAGGCCTGCGGCAGCAGCGGGTGCTGGGCCAGCGCCGCGCCCAGGTCCGCCACGGTGCTGACCGGCTGGGTCACGCCCTGGAACACGAACAGCCCCGGCTGCGCCTTCCAGGTCGCGTCGACCTGGTTGTGGTAGTTCCACGAGTAGGTGGCCGAGAAGATCGACCGCAGCGGGTCCAGCGTCCGGTGGCACACCACGCAGGCCGGCTGCTGCGCGTGGGCCACGTCCAGCCCCGGCACGGGCCCCACCGGGACGGTCGGGTCGGCGCCGTCGACGGCCGTCCCCAGCGCCACGATCAAGGCCTGGTTCATCGTGACCCGCATCTGGTTGCTGGTGTTCGTCTGCCAGTTCGCGAAGAACGCGGGCGTGCTGAAGAACCCGACCCGCGGCACGGACAGCGTGAGGGTGCTGGCGGCGCGCAGCGAAGGCAGGTCGTAGAACGGCGTGGTCGCCTCACCGGCCGCCGGCGCGCGGACCGTCACCATCTTCCAGTCCGAAAAGTCGGCCGCCGTCAGCTGAGGCGCCGTCGCCGTCCCCGATACGGGCGGACAGTTCGTGCCGTCCGCCAGCTTGCGGCCGTCCAGCGCCCCCAGCATCAGCCAGTGCAGCGTGAGGGCGCGGACCGGGTACACGATCGGGTCCGCCTGGCAGCCGGCGACGGTCGCGTTGGCGGTGGCGACGTCCGGATCGTACCAGTGCATGTAGCTGGCGCTGGCCGGGTTCAGCGTGTCGGCGATCGGGACCGCGCCCGCCGCGGCGCCGACGGTGATCTGCAGCGTCGGGTTGGCGGCCTTGAATCGGTCCGTCACCTTGCCGTTGTCGTCGACCTGCCAGACGTCCAGGAACGCGTACAGCTCTTTCAGCGCCGTCGTCATCATGAACGACGGCGTCGACATCGCCTCGGACAGCGGCTTGCCGTCGGCGACCAGCTGCAGCACGGTGCGCCCGAAGCTCTCTTGCAGGTTCTGCAGCAGCAGCGGGGTCGTCGTGGCGTTCAGCGAGATCTGCTGCCCGCCCATCTGGTCGGCGTAGTCGGCGCTGCTGATCTGCGTCTGCTGGAAGGCGAGCTCGAAGAACCGCAGCATCTTCTGGGCGTACTGCGGCAGCGCCATCCACCCCTGGATCAGCGGGCGCAGCTGGCCGGGGTCGGCCGCCACCGCCGCGACCTCGTCGTCGGTGGGCGGCAGCCCGACCAGCAGGTTCTTCACCTTGGCGACGTAGACGGCGGGCGGATCGGGCTGGAACGGCTCGACGGCGCCCGCGTCCATGCCGGGCGGGCCGCCCGCGGCCGGCTTGCGCGAGGCGCACCCGGTCCACAGCGCCGCGAGCAGCACGGCGGCCGCAAGCAGTCTGCGTGGCATCACCTTCATGGACACGGCAGGCGAACCCGCCTGAAAGCGGCGGACCGCTCATTGTACCCGAAGGCGCCGCGTCAAAAGGCGGCCCGCGGAGCCGATCGCCATGTGGCCGCAAAAAAGGAACCGGCGGCGCTCTTTGCCCCCCGAGCGCCGCCGGCCAGAGACCGAGCTGTCGTGCTGTCGCTACTCTCCGAGGAAGTCGCCCTTCTTCCCCGTGCCGTCACCCATCATCTGGATGTTCCCCGACGGCACGGGGTAATCCCCGTACGTGTCGAACTTCGGGTCCTTGCGCGCGTCCTTCGGGATGCCGTGGTAGACGATGTCGCCGCCGTTGCCGTTGTGCGCGCCGCCGTTGGCGTACAGCCAGCCGTCGTTCGCCATCCAGTTGAACGTGTTGCCGTGGGCACCGTCGCAGTTCAGGAAGATGGCGATGCTCTCTTGCTCGTCCGGGAACGGCGGCACGCGGTCGGCCGTCCCGTCGCTGCGCGCGCTGCCGCCCGTGGCGCCGGAGCCGCCGTTCGACTGCAACACGCCGGTCGACGTGATCCACAGGTTGCCGGGCGCGGTCGTGCCGGCCGCGTCCGTCGTCGTCGTCGCGTTGAAGTTCGCGTCGCTGAAGAAGTAGATCATGCCGCCCTTGCCGCCGACGCCGCCCGGGTCGGGCGCGTCGCCGCCGTCGGTGACCACGTGGCCGGCGCAGGTGATGTCGCCGTCCTTGGTCCAGAACCAGACGTGCCCACCGCCGCCGGCCGTGCCGGTGCCACCAGACGCGCCGCCGTTCACCACCAGGTTGGCCGACTGATCGATCGCCACCCCACCCACCGTCGGGATCAGCTCCATGTCGATGCGGCCGCCGTCGGCCCCGTTGCCGCTGCCGCCCGCCATGATCGAACCGCCGTTGACGGTCACGTCGCCGGTGATGTGCACGCCGCCCATGCCGGACTCGGTGCGCGGACCGCCGTTCAGCAACCCACCGGCGCCCGGCGCGGTCATCGAATTGCCGCCCGACAGATCGACCTCGTGCGCGCCGGCGATGACGACGCTGCCCGTGGCCGGCTCCGGCTTGAGGTTGCCGCCCGTGCCTGCCGCCGCGTACCCGTCACCGCCGGTGGCCACGACGGGCACCCGGATCGCGATCGACTTCGGCGGAGCCGTCACGCCGATCGTGACCTGCGCGGCGTTTCCGGCCGCCACGGTTCCGCCGGCCCCGGTGGCCTTGGCGAGGCCACCGCGCCCGTCGATCACGCCCCCCAGCGTGACCGCGCCGTTCGAATCGATGACCAGCGAACCGGCGTCACCGCCCTGCGCGGAGCCCGCGCCGCTGTTCGCCGCGCCGCCGCCGCGCACCAGGACGACGCCCGAGATGCCCACGTCGCCGCCCGACTGAATC
>CAZJMY010000620.1:0-2145 GCA_964546845.1 uncultured Myxococcales bacterium
GTCGCGTATCCCGGCATCCCCGTCCACGTCACCACCACCGCGGTTCCCGGCGTCGACGGGTAACTCGTCTGGTCCGTGCTGACCGTCGGAGTCGGAGCGGCGGCCACGGTGAACGGCGCGCTCTCCGCAACCTTGGTGTGCGAGTAGTTGGGATAAGCCCGCGCCACCCACGTTCCGCCCCCTGGCGACGAGAACGACAGGCTGCCGCTCGTCAGGCCGCCCGTGAACTGGTACGCGACCACCGGCCCGTCGTCGGAGCCTTGGGCCGCGATGCCGATCCAGTCCGTCGCGTATCCCGGCATCCCCGTCCACGTCACCACCACCTCGGTTCCCAGCGTTGACGGGTAGCTCGCCTGGTCCGTGGTGACCGCGGTCGCCGTCAACGCCGATCGCGTCGTCTCGCTGGCCGGCGTCGAGCCCGATTTCGCCCCGCAGCCCAACATGAAAAAGACCAATGTTGCAACGACCGGACGCGTCTTCGTCATGTCGTCTCTATTTTCTCGTGCGCCCGTCGCGCGGGTCAAAGGGCGAAATGAAAAGACCGTCGTACCGGGCTCGCGCGAGATGTCGTTCATCTCGCACCTCGAGGCTCTGACACCTTTGCCGACCTTCATGTGCGCTGAGGTCGCTTGCCCGGTTCCAGTGCCAAGGTTCCGGTGCGGGCGGCCTGTTTGACGAGAGACCGCCGAACAGCATCTCCAGACAGGAATATCGGCGGGTCTACGATCCGTTAAAGCGACCTACTCCCAGGCGTCGTCGGTATCGCGGGCCGTCACCGCCCTGCAGGTGTGACTCGACCGATGGCCATGTATCCGTTCATCGCGACCCACACATTTCCCCCCGACACCGGGAACTCGGTGATCGCTCCGGTCGGCGTGATGCGACCAATCTGATTGAGCCCATACGCGGATTTAGTGAACCAGAGGTTGCCGTCGGAGCCGACCGCGATACTCCCGGGTGCGCTGTTGGGGGTCGGCGTTGGAAACTCGACGAAGGACATACCGCCGATGGATGCGCCCGTGGAGCCAGCATCGATCCCGGCGCCGCCTGTGGCGCCACCCGTGCCCGGCGAACCGCCGGTTCCGCGCGTGCCAGCGGCACCGCCCGCTCCGGTGTGGCCGCCGGTGCCGCGATCACCCACTCCGCCGCCAGCGCCGGCTGCGCCGCCCGTGGATCCGCTTGTTCCAGCGCTCGCCCCGCCAGACCCACCCGCGCCGGCGTGTCCAGCCATCCCGGCGGAGCCGGCGGTCCCGGAGCCACCGGTCCCGACGGAACCGCCGCTCGCCACCATCGCACCGCCGAAGCCCCCTGTTCCAACAGCCCGTGCTCAGGGAGAGAGCAGCCGCTCAGCTGTCCCAGGCGTCGTAGCTGTCCATCTGCATCGTGTAGTTGGCGCGGCCCTGGGTCGCGCTGCGGAGGTCGGTCGAGTAGCCGAACATGCGGCGCAGGGGGACCTTGGCGGTGATGACGCGCTGCTGGCCCCGGAAGCCGACGTCTTCGATCTGGCCGCGGCGCGCGTTGAGGTCGCCCAGGACGTCGCCGACGTTCGCCTCAGGGCAGGTGATCTCGACCTTCATGATCGGCTCCAGCAGGCGCGTGCCGGCTTCGCGGAACGCGTGGCGCAGGGCTTCGCCGACGGCGGCGCGCTGGCCCGCCGCGTTCGAGGCGTCGGGACGGTACTCGATGGCCGTGATGGTCACGGAGATGTCCTCGATCGGGTAGCCCTGCGGGCCCGAGCGCATCGCCTCGCGCGCGCCTTCCATCGCCGCGTCCAGGATGGCCTGGGGCGTCTCCGGGACCTTCGGCGCGCCGGGCGCCTGCACGGGGCGCGGGATCTGCATCTTCAGCTCGTTGCCCGACGCGCGCGGACGCGGCGCGACGTGGACGCGCGCGTGGCCGAACAGCGTCTCGTCCTCGACGACGCGCTCGAACCGCGCCTCGCCGTCCGCCGGCTTGGCCAGAGTCTCGCGGTACACGACCTGCGGGCGGCCCACGGTGGCCTCCACGCCGTACTCGACGCGCAGCCGGTCGACGATGACGTCCAGGTGCAGCTCGCCCATGCCGCGGATGATCATCTGCCCGGTCTCGGCGTCCTCGCCGAACCGAAACGTCGGATCCTCGTCGGCCAGCTTGGCCAGACCGAAG
>CAZJMY010000621.1:0-3134 GCA_964546845.1 uncultured Myxococcales bacterium
GGGCGGTCGCGGCGGCCAGGTCGCTGGCCGGCAGCGACAGCGCCTGATCGTACGAGCGGACGGCGTGTCCAGCGTCGACCTTGGCGTCCCACAGCGGATAGAGGATGGCCTCGGCCAGCGCCTGTACGTCGGCGCCCGGCGTCTTTCCGCACAGGACCAGCAGGTCCAGGTCCGAGAAAGGTGCCAGCTCCGACCGGCCGAAGCCGCCCGTCGCGAAGATGGCGACCGGCGTCTTGCATTTCGCGACCTCCGGGCCGGCGGCCTGGATGACCAGCGCGTCAACGTCACGCGACAAGGCGGCCGCAACCTCGATGCCGTTGCCGCCGTTCTTGACGGCGTTCCCGGCCCGCTCGCGCGCCTCGGCGAAGGCGCGCCCCATGTCCAAGTTCATCGACGCAAACACTACCACCAAGGACCCTCGGTCTCATTGACGACGTAGGCGGTGTGCGGCACGGTATGGGCCATGGCCGAGATCGAGCTGGCGCCGCTGTCCCACCGTCTTGACGAAGAGGAAACGCGGACGCTGGCGCGCCTGCTGGCGGAGGCCGGTGCCAGCAAGATCGACAAGGTCGACGAGCACGGCTCGCACACGATCGCGGCCCGGCTTTCCGAGGAGGCGCTGACCGAATTCCTGGATCGCCTCGACGCGCACGACCTGGGCGCCGAGATCTACATGCCGGTCGAGTTCGAGGGGCGCGTCGTGGTCGGCGACTACCGCGTCGCCTCGTCGCAGGCGCTGCTCGACGTCCTGGAAGAGATGCGCGAAGAGCTGGACGTCGACGCCGAAGAGGACGAGGACGAAGAAGAGGAAGACGAGGAAGAGGAAGAGGACGAAGGCACCGTCATCGAAGCCCAGCTCCGCCACATCTGGCACCTGGTCGCCGACGGCGCGACGGAGTCGATCGAGAAGGGGCTGCCGCTGCACCTCCAGTTGTGAGAGAGCCGGACGGACACGTTCACGACTACGTCTACGACTACGACTACGTCTACGAACAGTTTGCTGATCGTAGACGTGGTCGTAGTCGTAAACGTAGTCGTAGACGTGGACGTGGACGTAAACGCCCTCACGCCCGCATGAACACGTGCGGCGGGATCGGCTCCGGGTACACCGAGCGCAGCTCCACCTTCCGTTCCAGGTCGCGGATGACGGTGGTGCCGACGTCGATCTCGTAGAGGTCGTTGATGTTGGCGATGCCGCCCGGGGCGAAGACGTTGATCTCGAGGATCTTGTCGCCCACCAGATCCACGCCCACGAAGTAGAGGCCGTCGGCGACCAGGCGCGGGCGCAGCAGATCGCAGATGCGGCGCTCGGCCTCCGAAAAGTCGGTGCGCCGCCGGGAGCCGCCCACGTGCATGTTGTTGCGGATGTCGTCCTTGGGGCGCATGCGCTTGTACGCCGCGACGACGCCGCCCACGTCCAGGGGCGCGCCCCCCAGCAGCAACACCCGCTTGTCCCCCTTGGCGACGGCCGGCAGGTACTCCTGCACGATCACGTAGCCGGCCCGCTTCACGGTCGAGATCATCTGCTGCAGGTTCGCGCTCTGGCCGCGGGCCACGTAGAAGACGTTCTTGCCGCCGAAGCCCGCCAGCGGCTTGATGATGGCGGGGCCGTCCAGCTCGCGCAGGAAAGCGCGAATGCGATCGACGGAGCGGGTCACCAGCGTCTTCGGGCGAAGCTCGACCGGGAAGCCGGCCAGGTACATCTTCGACCCGGCGCGCGACAGGCCGTCCGGGTCGTTCACGACCAGCACGCCGAGCTGCTTGAGGCGGCGGCCGAAGTCCAGCGCCGGGTTGAACGGGTCGCCGTCGTCGTTCCCGGCGTTGGGGTTGTTGCGCAGGAAGATGACGTCGAAGTCGACCAGCCGGGTGTCCTCACGCGGCGCGTCTGCGGCGGTGAGCGCCTTGGCGTAGCTGGCGGCGTCCTTGAGGCGCCCGGGCTTGGCCCGCACGACCTCGGCCACGATGTCCGCCCCGTCCCCCTGAGAGAAGGCGTCCACCGACGCGAAAGCCACGTCGTGTCCCCGGCGGTAGGCCGCAAAGGCCAGGTGCAGCGTCGTGTACGTCGCTTTTTGAGTCCTGGCGCTGTTGACGACGAAGCAGACGCGCATGGACCGGGCGCCGAAACTATACACATCCTGAGCGCTGCCACCGAGGTTTCCGGACGGATTGGGCCGGCTTCCGCCCCGCGCGCCAGCAAGTTCCAAGCAACTTCCAAGTAACTTCCAACCAACTTCCAACCAACTTCCAACAGAGACAGGCGGGTTCCCGAGGCTGTGGATATCCGCTAAGATTCCGCTCTAATGGCCGGGAAGACGTTTCCGGGGATGGGCGAGCTGGAGGACCAGCCCGCCGACCCCGCCGACTCGGGCGCCACGCCGGCGCCGTCGGGGCCTTTCTACTCAGGCCCGACGGTCGTCGACGACGTGAAGGTGGAAGAGGGGCTGCAGAAGCTGCGCGCGCTGGACGCGCCCCCCGCCGCGGTGGCCGGCGCCATCGACACGGCCGCGGAGATCGTCGAGTCGGGCGGTCACCAGCTGCCGCCCTACGCACACCCGTCCCTGCACGCCCCGCTGAAGGACGGCGGGCGCGGAACGTACATCGGGCACAGCGTCGTGGGCGGGGTGCCGCCGGCCGAGCCCGAAAAGCCCTACGACGATCGCATGCGCGGGACGCTGTTCGGGCACATGCTGCACCTGCCCGACCTGAAGCTGCCCGCGCCCGAGGAGCCGAGCTCGCGCGAGCTGACCATCGTCGACCAGAGCGCGCCGACCAGCCAGGCGCTGGAGATCTACCAGCCGGAGCCGCCCCGCGCGGTGTCGCGCGATCTGGCGCGGCGAGCGGCCGCGGGCATTCCCGAGGAGGCCGAGGCGTTCCCCCGGTCGGACCGCTACCGCAGCGTCCCGGTCGAGGTCGACTCGGCGCCGCACAACAAGATCCTTCTTCGGGTGGGCATCGCCGCGGCGGCCATCGCGGCCATCGTCGGCGCCGCCGTCATCTGGCTGCACACCAGCACCGAAGAGCCCGAGCTGCAGTCGCGAACCGCGGCGCCGCGGCCGCAGGTCGCCGTCCCCGCACCGTCACCGCCCGCCCCCGCCGTCGCGCCGGCGCCGGCGCCGCCCCCGGCCGCGGCGCCG
>CAZJMY010000622.1:0-9968 GCA_964546845.1 uncultured Myxococcales bacterium
GGGACCGCCGCGACGGACGGGGGCGCGACCCTAGCCAGCGTGCGCCGGCCGCCGCCGCGTCCGAACAGCAGCACCATCAGCGTGGCGGTCTCGACGGCGGCGACCACCCACCAGGGCCACCGCGATCGGGGGGCTCGCCGCGCGATCCGCGGGGCGGCGCGGGGCGCGTCGGGCGCCGCGCTGGGGGGCGCCGGAGTGGTGCCCGTGGTGGTGGGCATCGCCGTCGCGGTCGCCGACGCCAGCAGCTCGGGCGTCAGGCTGGCAGCCGGGAGCTGGCGGGACGACAGCTCCGCCCCGAAGAGCTCGCGCAGCAGCGTCGGCAACGCGCGCGACTGGTAGCGGAGGGCGGTCAACACCCCGTCGAGGTCCTCGGCCAGGTCGTACGCGTTCGGGTAGCGCTCGGCGGGATCGCGGGCCAGGGCGCGCGCCACGATCTGGTCGAGCTCGACGGGGACGTCGGGCCGGATCGACGAGGGCGCCGGCACCGGCATCTCCAGCACGTTCTGCAGCGTCTCCACCTCGGTCTTGCCGCGGAACAGCTTGCGGCCGGCCAGCAGCTCCCACAGCACGACGCCCAGCGAGAACAGATCCGCGCGCGCGTCGGCCGGCTGGTTCTTGATTCGCTCGGGCGCGACGTACGCGATCTTGCCCTTGAACATCCGCTGCGTCTTTTCGGCCTCGGGCTCGGTCAGCGCCTGCGCGATCCCGAAGTCGAGCAGCTTCACGCCACCGGCACGCTGGCAGATGATGTTGGACGGGCTCACGTCGCGATGGACGACGTTCAGCGGCGTCCCGTCCGCCGACGTCAGCGCGTGCGCGTACCCCAGCGCCTGGGCGACCTCGCGCGCGATGAAGGCCGCCACGCCGACCGGGCAGGGGCGCGCGCGGTGGCGCAGTCGGCGCGCGATCGCCGAGACGTCGCGGCCGCGCACGTACTCCATCGCCAGGAAATAAGCGCCGCCGACCTCGCCGAAGTCGAACACCTGGACGATGTTCGGGTGGTGCAGGATCGCGTTGATGCGCGCCTCGCGCACGAACATCTCGACGAAGTACGGGGACTGCGCGCGCTCGCTGATGATTCGTTTGACGACGAAGGTGCGCTGGAACCCTTGCGCGCCCGGCATGACCGCGCGGAAGACCTCCGCCATCCCGCCGATCCCCACGCGATCGAGGAGCACGTACCGCCCGAACCGTTCGGGCTTGATCTCCAGCGACTCGGTCCCCACGCGACGGCTGAAATCGGCGTTGAAACAGCGCGAATTGAGGCGATAGCCGGAAACCGGCAAATTACCGTCCGCGTGCCGGTCGGCGCCCGCCGAACCGTCGGTCAGCTCACGGATTCGGCCGCGAGCGCGCACGTCGGCCTGGTGGCAAGTCCCACCTTTCGCGACGTGCGGCGTCCTCAGCGCGGCGGCAGCTTCTGGCGGGTCTTCCAGTAAGCGTGCCAGGGATCGGCGCCGCGGGCGCGCGCGACCGCCGTGCGGATGTCGAAGCGGGCGGGGTTCAAGCGCGCGGTCAGCTCGTCCCAGTCGAGGGGCACGGAGACCGGGGCGCCCTGCCGCGCGCGCAGCGAGTAGGCGGCCACGGCGGTGTTCGCGCGTCCGTTGCGGAGCGCATCGATCAAGATCTGCCGCTCGCGCGCCGCCTTGTTGGCGATCGTCGTCGTGAACCGCGCCGGCGCGGTGTCAGCCAGCGCGGCCGCGACGGCTTGAGCGAACGCCAGGCAGGCCGCGCCGTCCGCCGGCACGATCGGCACGACGACGTGCAACCCCTTGCCGCCGGTGGTCTTCACCCAGGATCGCAGCTTCTGGTCGGCGAGCAGCTGTCGGAGGGCGCGCGCGGCGGCGACCACCTCGCGCCAGGCGACCTGGGGTCCCGGGTCGAAGTCGAACACCACGCGATCGTGCCGGTAGGGCGTCTCGGCTGCGGCGTTCCAGGTGTGGACCTCGACGATGCCCATCTGCGCCAACGCGACCAGCGCCTCGGGCGTGTCGGCGACCAGGTACTCGCCGGTCTTCTGCAGCTCACGAATCTTCACGCGGCGCAGCTCGCGCGGGCCCCAGGCCTTGCCGTGGCGAAGCATCACGCAGCCGCCCTTTTCCGCGCCGTAGTCGATGGCGCCGCCGCAGCGGAGCAGCGTGAGCGGCCGCCCCTCGACGTGCGGCACCATCGCCGGGGCCACCTCGCCGTAGTAGCGCGCGACGTCCAGCTTCGTCAGCGCCAGGTCGGCGTAGATGATGCGGTCCGGATGGCTGATCGCGATCCCGCGCACCACGGCGCCGTCGGCGTCGTTCGTCCTGCGGAGCGGCGCGCCGGCCTTCGCCGGCCTGACGCGCGGGCGCCGCGTGGCCGTCTTCTGATCCCCGCCCGTGTCGGCGTTCGGGGTCGCGTGCGCCGCGGCCGGCTGCTCGCGACGCACGTCGCGCGGCGCCTTGTCGGCGCGCAGCCCCTGCATCGACGGGTGCCGGATCCGCCCGTCGTCGGTCCACTCGCCGAACGCGATCTCGGCGACCAGCTCGGGCCGCACCCAGTGCGCGTTCCGGCGCAGCCACGAATCGTCGACGGGCGGATCGAACGGTGACGTCTTCGCCTCGATCCGATCCAGGCGCCGCCGCAGGTCCCGCAGGTACGCCCCGTTCCATCCGGCGCCGGTGCCGACCTTGCCTGCCCAGCGGAGCGTGCCGCCCTCGTAGTAGCCGATCAACAGCGCGCCGACCGCCTCGCGCGCCCCCTCTGGATCGGTGAAGCCGCCGATCACGAACTCTTGCCGGCGCACGCACTTGGTCTTTTGCCAGTCCAGGTTGCGGCCGCCGCGATACCGCGTACCGAGCCGCTTGGACACGATCCCTTCCAGGCCCAGCCTGCACGCGTTGCGGTGGAACGCGACCCCGCCGCCGATCACGTGGTCGGAGTAGCGAAAGAGGCCGCCCGAGTCGCTGGCTTCCAGCAGCTCCCGCAGGCGCTGCTTGCGCTCTTCGATCGGCTGCTCGCGCAGGTCGCGCCCGTCGAGGTGCAGCAGGTCGAAGACGAAATACGCCAGCGGCGTATCCGGCCGGCGGTTCTGAAGAGCCTGGAAGCTGGTGACGCCGCTGGGCAGCACCGCCGCGACCTCGCCGTCCAGCAGCGCGCGGCGCGCCGCCAGCCGCGCGCCGGCTGCCGCGAGCGCCGGGAACTCCGCCGTCCAGTCCTGGCCGCGCCGGCTCCAGAGCTCGACGGTGCGCCCATCCTTGCGCAACCCGATGCGGTACCCGTCGAACTTCTGTTCGTGCATCCACCCGTCGCCTTCGGGTGCCGTCTCGACCAGCGTGGCCAGCTGCGCCTCGAAATCGGGCACCGGGAGCATTGACGCCATCTCAGGTAACGATGACCATATTCGCGCCAGGAGGCGAGGGGCGACATGAGCGACGGTGCCATCAAACAGCGATCCCTGGGGCGCACGGGGCTCCGCGTGTCCGAGATCTGCTTCGGAACGATGACGTTCGGCGGCGAGGGCGTCTACAAGGCCATCGGCCAGACCGCGCAGTCGGAGGCCGACCGCCTGGTCGGCGTCTGCCTGGACGCCGGCATCAACTTCTTCGACACGGCCGACACCTATTCGAACGGGCGCGCCGAGGAGATCCTGGGCCGCGCGCTGGGAGCGCGGCGCAAGGAGGTGATCGTCGCGACCAAGGTGCGCGGCCGCGTCGGGACCGGGCCGAACGACGTGGGGCTGTCGCGCGGGCACATCCTGGACAGCATCGATCGCAGCCTGCAGCGCCTGGGGACGGACTACGTGGACCTGTACCAGATTCACGGGTTCGACGGGGCGACGCCCTGGGAAGAGACGCTGCGCGCGCTGGACGATCTGGTCCGCACGGGCAAGGTCCGCTACGTCGGCGCCTCGAACCTGGCCGCGTGGCAGCTGATGAAGGCGCTGGGCATCAGCGAGCGCGATCGCCTCGAGCGGTTCGTGACCATCCAGTCGTACTACTCGATCGCCGGGCGCGACCTCGAGCGCGAGCTGGTGCCGCTGATGTCGTCCGAGGGCGTGGGGCTGCTCGTCTGGAGCCCGCTGGTCGGCGGGTTCCTGAGCGGTAAGTTCAGCCGCGCCAATCCGCGCCCGCAAAGCACGCGAAGGGCGAGCTTCAACTTCCCGCCCGTCGACGAGGAGCGCGGCTACAGAGTGATCGACGCGCTGGCCGAGGTGGGGCGCGAACATCAAGCGTCCGTGGCGCGCGTCGCGCTGGCCTGGCTGCTGCACCAGCCGGTCACCACCAGCGTCATCATCGGCGCCCGCGACGAGACGCAGCTGCGCGACAACCTGGCTGCGGCGTCGCTGCGCCTGTCACCGGAGCAGCTCGAGCGGCTGGACAAGGCCAGCGCGCTGCCGCCCGAGTACCCGGGCTGGATGGTGGCGATGCAGGCGCGCGACCGATTCCAGGCGATGACGCCCGAGCAGCGGTTCTCGCGCACGTGATCTCGCTGGCCGCGATCCCGCTGGCCGCCATGGTCATGGCGGTCGGCGCGCCCGACAGCGGCGCGCCCGCGACGCCGCCGCTGGCTGACACGCTGGCGCGGCTGGATGCGCTGCACGCGCGCAGGGACGACCCGGGCGCCCTGCGCGAGGCCCGCGCGCTGGCCGACGCCGCCGTGGCCCGCGCCCCGTCCGACTACGGTGTGCTGTGGCGGGTGGCCCGCGTGCTGTTCACCGAGAGCGACGACAAGCGCCGCCCGGAGAGCGACCGCGCCGCGCTGGCCAAACAGGCCTACGACCTGGCCCAGCGGGCGATCGCCGTCAACCCGAACGACGCGGCGGCGCAGTACTGGGCGGCGCTGAGCATCGGCAACGTGGGCGAGGGGATGGGCGTGCTGCGCGCGCTGACCAGCGGGATCGAAGGGAAGTTCAAGCGCCCGCTGGAACGGGCGACCGCGCTGGACGTCTCCTACGACCACGGCAACATCCCGGTCGTCTGGGCCGCGTACTACCTCGAGCTCCCCTGGCCCAAGCGCGACCGCGATCGAGCGGCGCAAGAGCTGAAGCAGGCGCTGCGGATCAATCCGCAGAACCTGCGCGCCTTGCTGTACCAGGCCCGCATCGCGAACGACGAAGGGCACAAGGACGAAGCGCGCGCGCTGCTGGCGGCGATCGCGGCGGCGCCCGTGGGGCGCTACGATCCGCCCGAAGAGCGCGCGGTGAAAAAAGACGCCAGCGCCATGGCCGCCGGCCTGCGCTGAGCGCGGATCGGGTTCGGTTTCGGGTCGTTTCAGAACCGTCAACGGACGGCTAAATGTTGGCGCAGGGCGCGCCGTGCGTCCCGGGCCGGCGTACGATGCGTTCATGGGCGAGGAGGAGGGCGCCAAGCGGGCCATCGACGGCGTGTGGCGCGTCTACTACGGCGGCTACTGGATCAAGGCCTACGACGCGCCGGCCGATACGTTGACGGCCAAGAAGCGTCTGATCGAGGCGCTCACGCGACGGCTGTTTAATCACGTCGAGCATGGCATCAACATCCCGGGCGCGCGGCTGGACGAAGCCCGGCGCGCGTTCGAGGCCGAGACCGACCCGGCCAAGCAGCGGGTGAAAGGCGCGATGCTGGCCGGCGCGCTGTTCAATCGCGCGACGGACGTCTTCACCAAGGCCGTCGAGCTGCAGGCGCTGGGCGTCGAGATCACCCCCGACACGGCGCTGATGCGCCAGTGCGGCGAGTACCTGCGTGAGGCGCTGACGCTGGGGCGCATGGTGCTGCACGTCAGCGGCGAGGAAGGCATCGACGAGCTCTGGGGCGAGCCCTTCAAGGCGTTTCTGTTCCCGATCGAGGACTTTTATCGCAGCCGCTACATCAAGATCGCGATGACCCTGCGGGACATCGATCGCCTCACGGAGGCGCTGTGCGCGACGGTGGCGGGCGCCGACATGTTCCAGGGCATCGAGGGGGACCTGCGCGCGTTCGGCCGCGTGGCCAAGGTCAAGTGCGAGACGCTGCACACCGACCCCGAGATCTTCGACGTCTGGGCGGAGTTCGTGGCCGCCGGCGAGCGCGTCTGCGCCTTCCAGCCCTGCCTTCCGCAGCGCGCGTCGCTGGCCGACCGGGAGCGCGCGACCGAGGGCGTCCGCCTGTTGAACGAGGGCAAGCAGTTGATCGGTCACATCACCCGGGCGCGCGTCCCCATGCCGAAGAGCACCGCCGCGCTGATCGATCGGCTGAACCGATTCGCCGATGCCTGCCACCACGCTGTCCCCGTCGTCGACGGGAACAGCGCCGTGGTCCTGGTGGCGCCGTCCGAACCGGCGGGCGAGCCGCCGCAGGCGACCCAGGCGGGTCTCGTTCGTCTTCCGGGACACTAGTGTGGCTGGACGGCTTGCCGCGCCGGCGCGGGGTGCGCCCGCACCATCGTGCCGGCCAGCGCGGCCGCGGCCAGCGCGATGACCGCGAAGCCGTACTCGCGCGCGGCGGTGAACAGATCGGCGCCGTGTACCACGCGCACGCCGACGAACACCGCCGGGAGCCCCATCGACAGGTACGCGATCACGTACAGCACCGACAGGACGCCGGCGCGTTCGTGCGCCGCCGCCAGCGGGACCACCGTGCGGATCGCCCCCTGGAATCCCGAGCCGAAACCGGCGCCCGCCACCGCGGTCCCGACGAAGAAGAGCCCGATCGACCCCAGCGCCGTCCCGATCAGCGTCAGCGTGACACCGGCCATCAGCGCCGCCGAGCCCGCCACCAGGATCGTCCGCGCCGGACGCGCGCGAGACAGCAGCACGGTGAGCGCGCCGGACGCGGCCATCACGAACAGCACCGCGCCGCCCAGCACCAGCGACGACGACCCGGCCAGCCGCCGCACCAGCGACGGGCCCAGCGAGCCGTAGAAACCGACCAGCGCCCAGGTGGCGATCAGGACGGGCGCGGCCAGCAGGGCGGGGGCCCGCGCCGCGGGCGGCAGCCACAGCTTGGGCCGCAGCGACCGCAGCGCCCCCGGCCGGCGCGCGGCCGACTCGGGCATCAGGGCGACGCCCCCGGCTTGCAGCAGGAAGATCGTCGCGAACACCACGTAGACCAGCACCGTCGGCGCCGGCAGGTGCTGCGCCATGAGGCCGGACAGCAGGCCGCCGGTCGCGGTCCCCACCATCGGCGCCACGGCGTTGGCGACCGTGCCGCGCGCGCGGTCGATGTCCAGCATGCCGGCGCCCACGGCGCCCGCCGCGGCGCCGGTCGCGACACCCTGCACGACACGCGCGAGCAGCAAGGTGCCCACGCCGTTCGCGGTCGCGAAGATGACCATCGCGCCTGCTTGCAGGAGGGTGGCGGCCAGCAACACGGGGCGGCGCCCGACGTAGTCCGATAGCGATCCGACCACCAGCAGCGTCGCCAGCACCGCCACCGCGTAGATGCCGAAGATGACGGTGATGGTCACCGGCGAGAATCCCCAGGCCGCCTGGTAGACGACGTAGAGCGGCGTCGGCGCGCTGGAGCTGGCCAGGAAGAACAGGATGATCGAGGCCTGCAGCAAGAAGGCGGCGGGCTTGCCAAGGGTGCGCGCGGTCGAGGTCGACATGGTGAATCAGCCTTTCAGGGTGAGACAGACAGGTCTGTCTGATGGCTTGACTATGAACAGACAGGTCTGTACAGTCAAGTCATGTCGAAGCAGATTGCGACGAAGCCTGCCAGGCAGCGGGGGCAGCTCGACGGCTCTGCGCGCGAGCGGCTGCTGGCCGCGGCAGACGAGCTCTTCTACCGGGAAGGCGTTCATACGGTCGGGATCGACCGCGTGATCGAGCGGGCCGGGGTCGCCAAGGCGTCCCTCTACAGCACCTTCGGTAGCAAGGAAGAGCTGGTGCTGGCCTACCTGCACGGCCGCGCCGACCGCCGGCGCCAGCGCGTGCTGGCCGCCATCGCGGCGCACGACAGCCCGCGGGCGCGCATCCTGGCCGTGTTCGACGTGCTGGCCGCTCGCGTCGCCGAACCGGACTTCCGTGGATGCGCGTTCGTTAACGCCCTCGCCGAAGGCGAGCCGGGCGACAGCCGGCTGCGCCGCGCCTGCGACGAGCTGCGCCAGTGGACCGGTCGTCTGTTCGCCAGCCTGGCCCGGGACCTGGGGGCCGCCGACCACGCGGCGCTCGGCAGGCAGCTGATGCTTCTCTACGACGGCGCCGTCGTGGGCGCCTCGATGGACCGCGACCCCCGTGTCGCGCGCCAGGCCCGCGCCATGGCCGAGGCGTTGCTCGAGGCCGTCCCGCGCGCGCCGCGCGCCAGAGCCTGACGCCCGCACGGCGCCGGAAAGGACCGCGGGGAGCCGCAGCGGGCGGCTGCGGACACGTATGGGGTCAACGAGGAGCCCCGGATGACGTGTCCCCCCCGGATCTCGCATTGGGCCGTGGCCGCCGCTTTGGCCCTGGCGGCCTGCGCCGGCGTCAAGCAGACCACGACCTCCGGCAGCGCCGGCACGGGTGGCGGCGCGTCGCCCGGCACCGGCGGCAGAACGTCCACCGGCGGCGCGCGCGCCACGGGGGGCAGGGGAGCCACGCCGGGAACGGGCGGATCCTCGAACACCGGTCCCTGCAGCTCGAACCTCGAGTGCGCCCAGACGACCTGCATGATCGGCACCTGCTCGGAGCCGGCCTGCGGCGAGCTGGAGGGGGAGAAGACCACGCTCAGCGGGACCATCTACGACCCCGCCGGCAAGGTGCCTCTCTACAACGTGTCGGTCTACGTCCCGAACCGGGCGCTGGACCCCGTGTCCGAGGGGCTGTCGTGCGACCAGTGCAACGGCCGCGCGTCCGGGCAGCCCATCGCCTCGGCGCTGACCGACGCCGCCGGCCACTTCACGATGGACAACCCGCCCGTCGGCAAGAACATCCCGCTGGTCATCCAGATCGGCAAGTGGCGCCGGCAGGTCACGATCCCCGAGATCGTCCGCTGCACCGACAACGTCATCAGCGACGTCAACCTCCAGCGGTTGCCCCGCAATCAGTCCGAGGGGCACCTGCCCCTGATCGCGCTGACCACCGGTCACTCGGACGCCCTCGAGTGCCTGCTGCGCAAGATCGGCATCTCGGACAGCGAGTTCACGAACGACTCGGGTGGCGGGCGGGTGCACCTGTTCACGGGCGGCGGCGACCTCACGAACCCGTCCGCCAGCGGGGCGGGCGCCAATTCGCTGGCGTCGGGCGCCAAGTTCAGCAGCGCGTCGGCGCTGTGGGGCAGCCGCACCAAGCTGGCGAACTACGACCTGATGATGCTGTCGTGCGAGGGGTCGCAGTACGCGTCGGCAAAGGACCCCTACCTGGCCAACGTGCAGTGGTACGCCGACAACGGCGGGCGCATCTTCGACGATCACCTGCACTTCTACTGGCTGCAGCACGGGCTGCCCCCGTGGCCCGCCACCGCGCAATGGGTCGGCGTGCAGCCGGACCTGGGCGACGTCACCGCGCAGGTCGACACCAGCTTCCCGAAGGGGCAGAGCCTGGCCGACTGGCTGATGAACGTCGGGGCGTCGACGGCCAAAGGGCAGCTTCCGCTGGTGATGGCGCAGCACTCGGTGACGGCCGACAGCCCGCCCGTCTCGCAGCGCTGGATCTACACGACGGCGCCGTCCCAGTCGGTCCAGTACCTGACCTTCAACACGCCCGTCGCGGCGCCCGCGGCTGCGCAGTGCGGGCGGGTCGTCTTCACCGACATCCACGTCAGCGCCGCCTCGGGCGATTCGTCGCACCCCGAGACGCCGTTCCCGAACGGGTGCACGTCGACGGCGCTGTCGCCGCAAGAAAAGGCGCTGGAGTTCATGTTCTTCGACCTGTCGTCCTGCGTGCAGAACGAGACCGACCAACCCCTGCCCCCGATCATCGTCCCATGAGACGGCGCGCGCACAGGCTGGAGGTCGCCGCGTTCCTGGCCCTGGCAGCCGGTCTGACGGCCTGCGGGCCCAGCGCGGGCGGCGGCCAGGGCGGCACCGGCGGGACGACCGCGACCGGCGGCGTGCCCGGGACG
>CAZJMY010000623.1:0-3244 GCA_964546845.1 uncultured Myxococcales bacterium
CCCTTCTCGGTGGCGGCCTTGACGTCGATGTTGTCGACGCCCACGCCGGCGCGGCCGATGATCTTCAGCTTGCCCGGGTTGGCCAGCGTGTCCGCCTTGATCTTGCTGGCCGACCGCACGCCCACGCCGTGGTACTGGCCGATGACGGCGGCCAGCTCTTCCGGCTTCATGCCGGTCTTCACGTCGACGGAGAAGCCCGCCCCGCTCAGGATATCGACCGCCTTCTTCGACATGTCGTCGGCGATAAGGACTCGGATTGGCTCGGCCATGGCTGTGTGCTCCTGGGGTTCGCGTGGTGGATCAGCTGATCAATCTGGACTGCGCTCAGGCGCGCCGCGTCTCCGCGAAGGTCGCCTGCGCCGCGGCGACACCGGCGCCCGGCCGGATGCCGAACCCCAGGTCGGAGAGCGTCATCTCGAGACCCGAGATGGCGGTGATGATGTCGAACTCGCTGAAGAAGCCGACGTGCGCGATGCGCACGATCTTCCCCTTCAGGTGGTCCTGGCCGCCGGCGATGGTGATGCCGTAGCGGGTCTGCATCTGGCGCACGACGGCGGTGCCGTCGATGCCCTGCGGGACGCGGATGCCGGTCACGGAGTTGACCGGCGACGACGAGAACAGGTCCAGGCCCAGCCCGCCGGCCGCGGCGCGCGTGGCCTTGGCCAGCCGCTCGTGCCGCAGGAAGACGCCGTCCAGCGTCTCTTCCTTGATCATGCGCAGCGACTCGCGCAGGCCGACGACCAGCGACACCGCCGGGGTGAACGCCGTCTCGCCCTTCTCCTGACTGCGCCGCTCGGCGCGCAGGTCCAGGTAGAAGCGCGGCAGGTCGGCGCGCTCGCAGGCCTTCCAGGCCTTCTCCGAGACGGCGACGCCGCACAGCCCTGGCGGCAGCATCAGCGCCTTCTGCGAGCCGATGCAGAGGACGTCCAGCCCCCAGCGATCGAACGGAACGTCGTAGACGCCGACGGCGGTGATCGCGTCGACGCACAGGATGACGTCGTCGCGCTCGCGCACGACCTTGCCGATGGCCTCGATGTCGTGCTTGGTGGCGGTCGACGTCTCGCAGGCGGTCGCGTAGACGGCGCGCACGCCCGGGTTCTTGTCCAGCGCCTCGGCGACGGCCTTGGCGTCGACGCTCTTGCCCCACTCGACGTCGATGAAGACGCAGTCGATGCCGTACGCCTGGCAGATGCGCCCCCACCGCTCGCCGAACTTGCCGCCGCGGATGACGACCGCCTTGTCGCCGCGGCGCAGGAAATTGCAGACGGCCGCGTCCATCGCCGCCGTGCCGGACCCCGTCATGATCAGCGGAAGCTGGTCGGTCTTGAGGAGCCACTTCAGCCCCTCCTGGACCTCGCGCAGGCACTCCGTGAACGAGGGCGACCGGTGGTACAGCATCGGGCGCGCCATCGCCAGCAGCACCCTTTCGGGAACGGGCGTCGGACCGGCGGTCAGCAGATACTCCTTCATCGTGTCCTTTGCCCTGTAGCGGCGGCCCGAGTTCTAATACAAGTTGAATACCAGATCCACCGATGTCCCTCGCCCAGTTCGCCGACGCCAGCTTTGCCTACCCTGGAAACGAGATTCTCGATGGCGCGTCGCTGCTGATCCGTCCCGGTGACCGCCTGGCGCTGGTGGGTCCGAACGGCACGGGCAAGTCGACGGCCCTGCGCCTGCTGGCCGGCGACCTTCAACCCGACAGCGGCGACGTGCGGGTGCTGGGCCGGGCCACCATGGCCTACCTGCGGCAGTCCCAGGAGCTGTCCGGAGCGGGGACCGTGCTGGAGGCGCTGCTCGAGCCGTTCGCCGACCTGCAGAAGATCCACGACCAGCTGGTCGCGCTGGAGACCCGCCTGGCCGAAGGCGACGCCGGCGACCTGGCCCGCTACGGCGAGCTGCAAGAGCGCTATCAGCGCGGCGGCGGCTACGAGCTCGAAGCGCGCGTCAAGCGGCTGACCGCCGACGTCGGGTTCAGCGAGGCGGACCTGGGGCGCGAGATCGACACGCTGTCGGGCGGCGAGCGCGGTCGCCTGGAGCTGGCCAAGGTGCTGGTGCGGCAGCCCGACCTGCTGCTGATGGACGAACCGACCAACCACCTGGACCTGGCGGCCATCGAACGGCTGGAGGCCTTTCTGTCGGAGTACGAGGGGGCGTTCGTCCTGGTCTCGCACGACCGCGCGTTCATCCGCGCCGTCTGCAACGAGATCGTCGAGCTGGAGAACGGCAAGCTGACCCGCTACCCGTACCGCTACGACAAGTACGTGGTCGAACGCGCGGCGCGCCTCGAACGCGCGGAGGCGGAGTACCGCCGCCAGAAAGAGCACGTCGACAAGACCGAGGACTTCATCCGCCGCAACCTGGCCGGCCAGAAGACGAAGCAGGCCCAGAGCCGCCGCAAGATGCTGGAGAAGCTGGAGCGGCTCGAACGCCCGGACGACAGCTGGGAGCACGCGGGCAAGATAGGCCTGTCGTTCCAGACGGGCGGCGATCTGGGCAGCAAGGAGACCATTCGCGCGCCCAGGCTGACGGTGGGCTATCCGGGCGCCCCGATCTTGCGGGACGTCACCGTCAACATCTATCGCGGGGACAAAGTCGGCATCGTGGGGCCGAACGGCGCCGGCAAGTCGACGCTGTTGAAGACGTTGATCGGCGAGCTGCCGCCGCTGGACGGGCGGGTCGAGATCGGCACCGGCGTGCGCATCGGCTACTTCGATCAGAAGCTCTCGACGCTGGACGAGTCGCTGACGCTCATGGACGAGATCCGGTCCGTGCGCGCCGATCTGTCGCCCGAGGTCGTGCGGCAGTACCTGGCCAAGTTCCGCTTCTTCGGCGACGACCCGTTCCGGACGGTGCGCGGCCTGTCGGGGGGCGAGCGGAGCCGGCTGGCCATGGCCAAGATCATGTTGTTCCCGCGCAACGTGCTGGTGCTCGACGAGCCCACCAACCACCTGGACATCCCGGCGCGCGAGACGCTGGAGGATGCGTTGTCGGCGTACGAAGGGACGTTGATCACCGTCAGCCACGATCGCTACTTCCTGGACCGCATCTGCACGCGGCTGCTGGTCATCGAGGGGACGCACGTCGAGTCGCACCACGGCAACTACAGCGACTGGCGCGCGCGAAAGAATGCGTCGGCGGCTTCCGCGCCCACGCCGGCGGCGGTCGCGGAGCCGGCGCGCGCGCAGCCGTCGGAACCTGCAAAGCAGGCGAAGCCCGATCGCCCGGCCGCCGCGGTGCGCGACGC
>CAZJMY010000624.1:0-13965 GCA_964546845.1 uncultured Myxococcales bacterium
TGGAGGTGCGGTGTTTCCACGACCACCAGCGGCAGACCGTTCGAAAGTTTCGTCCGGCCCACCCGGTAGGGCGGTTTTCTCAGCAAGCGCGACAGCTTAGACACGTGACGGCAATTTACAGAACATTCGCAACAGTGAAAGGAGAACGAAACATGGTGTGGAGTACAGTGGCTTCGTTCGATGGGGTAAGGGCGGGTGGGCCGCGAGGGTTTGAGAGGTCGGGGGGGCCGGCTTCTCACACCCCGCGCGCCCAGGGTGTTGGTTCTCGTGGATTCGCGGCAGGGCGCCGGAACCCTACCAGGTTCCAGCATGACGAGCCGCGCGGTTCTGAGCTAAACTCGCCGCCGCTCAGGCGGGTAGCTCAGTGGTAGAGCGGGGTCTTTACACGGCCCGGGCCGCAGGTTCAATCCCTGTCCCGCCTACTTCATGCGGGTCGCCTACTGGTCGATCCGGATCACCGGCGTGTCGAACGAGCCGTTCGTGATGGCCTTCGTCAGGCCGTTCCCCCCCAGGAGGGTCGCGGAGAAGGTACCCTTCGCGTTGGCGACGCCTGGTTCTCCAGGGTTGGCGAACTCGATCGTGCAGCTCTGTGCCACGAACGACGCAGGGGTCGTGTAGATGAGCTCCGTGACGATCGTTCCCGTGCCGTTGCACGCGTACGAGCCGGAGAGCCTGGCGGGCGACGCCACCGACACGACGATCTCCATGCTGGAGCCGTCGGCAGCCGACGCGAGGATGTCGATGAAGTCCATCCCCGGCGGAATGGCGCGCGTCGTCTGGACGACGCTGGCGCATTCGGGCGTGCCGTTGTCGAGCCAGCTCACGGTCCCACCGGCCGGCGACAGCGACGCGCAGCTGCCAGCCCCCGCGCCGCCGGCGCCAGCGTCGCGCCCGCCGCCGTTCTCGGGCGAGCCCCCCTGTCCACCCGTGCCGCTGGCGGTGTCGCTGCCGCTGCTGCCCCCGCCGCTGCACGCGCCGAGCAGGAACAGACCGAGCAACGCGGTTGGGATCGCGACACGAGTCGTCGATCCGCCCTGTTTGGTTGGCCGTCGTGTCATGGCGCTCATGACGAGGATATCCCCGCCTTCAGGTCATGATCGGTCGTATCAGCAGCCCACCCGACCAGATCGTAACTTCCGCCGCGGGCGTCGATTCAGCGATCGCCGCGCTGCCCGAGGTCGACATCCTCGTGAACAACCTCGGCATCTTCGAGGCGCGTCCGTTCGCGGAGATCGGCGACGGCGACTGGCAGCGTTTGTTCGAGACGAACGTCATGAGCGGCGTGCGGCTCGCGCGCTGGTGCCTGCCGCGCATGCTCGCGCGCGGGCAGGGGCGCATCGTCATCATCTCCAGCGAGTCGGCCGTGCAGATCCCCGCCGAGATGATCCACTACGGCATGACCAAGGCCGCGCAGGTAGCCGTCGCGCGCGGGCTGGCCGAGCTGACCGTCGGCACCAGCGTCACGGTCAACACCGTGCTCGCGGGGCCCACGCGGTCCGAGGGCGTGGCGGGGTTCGTGAGCGGGCTCGCGCGCCAGTCGGGCCGGAAGGAGGCCGATGTCGAGCGCGGCTTCTTCGAGACGGCCCGGCCGTCGTCGCTGCTCAAGCGGTTCATCGAGCCCGAGGAGGTCGCGAGCCTCGTCGCATACCTCGTGAGCGCGCGCGCCTCGGCCACAAATGGCGCCGCGCTGCGCGTCGACGGCGGCGTCGTGCGCGCGATGCTCTAGATCTGCTGCGCCCCGCCAACGGTCGGACATTTCGTGCGAGGATCGCGTCAATGCATCTGAAGAAGGTAATTTCTGGAGGTCAGACGGGAGTCGATCGCGCAGGCCTGGACGCCGCTATCCAGTTCGGGATCGAGATCGGTGGGACGGCGCCGCGCGAATTGAAGGCTGAGGACGGTCGGGTGCCGGCATTCTACGGGCTGAAAGACCTCCGCTGGGGGAACGCTGAGGAGAGCGTCGCCGAGCGCACCCGAAGAAACGTTCTCGACGCCGACGTCACACTCGTCATCACCGCGCCTGGAGTCAGCAGCAGGGGAACGGACTTGACGATCGATGTCGCGCGAGCCCAACAGAAAAAATGGGCGAGCTTCCAGCTGGATCCCACGGCCACCCCCAGTCACCTACGCGAGCTCGCGACCGAAATGGCAGCGGCGTTGAAACTCGCCGAAGGATCCATCCTGAATATCGCCGGGCCCCGCGAGAGCGAGGCCAATCTGTACTGGCGCGCGCGGGAGTGTCTGGTCGAGGTGTTCGCGATCCTTCGCGAACAGGGACTCGTCGCCGAATCCCGGGGCCAGCAGCGGCAGGAAGCGTTCGAGCTGTTCAAACACTGGGACTCAATTCGGTGGCAAGGCCCGGCGTGGCTCTCCGGTACCGCAGCGGTCGTGGGTTCAATCATGTCGGCGGAAGGGCATGCGGGCTGGAGAGAGCTCGTTAAACAGCCATTGTTCGTCGCGGCCTGCCTCACGCTGGGAACGTTCGGAACCCTCTGTGTGATTTTGCAAACGAACCTGATCGTTTATCACAGGCGTCTGGAGCGCGCCCTGAGCGGCCTTGCGCTCCCTTCTCTTCCATTTTCGTTCTCCGGCAAGAAACTCTGGACGACCGCGAGCGCGTGGCTGCTCGTCTACACGGTCGCTCTGTCGATTGCACTGACGCTCGTCCCCCTGTGGCATGCCGGGCTGGCGCCGAACTGGTGGGTGGCAGCTCCTATCGCGACGTCGGCGCTCAATCTGATTTGGCCGGGAATTCGACTTTTCGGAAGCCGAGCCGACGCCGCCTGAAGTCAGGGGATACGTCCTGCTCGGCGACCGGGGCCCGTGTGCGCCGCGGGTTGCGGTCGCACGTCCTCGGTCGCGCGCCGCAGGTCGCGGTGTCGGAGCCGCCGCAGCGGTCGCACAGCGCGCGCCCGCACCACCAGCACCACCAGATCACCGCCGGCACCTCTCCCACCGCCTCGCCACAACGCCCGCACGACTCCATGGCCCGGGACCTTAGCGGGTCGGCAGGCACTGATCAAGCGTTCAGTATCTGTGCGCCCAGGGCGCGGCTATCGAAATTTTGCTCATGCGGATTTGCCCTCGGTAAAGTCGGTCGTCTTGAAATCCGGCAGCTTGGTGGGGCAGGCAATGGCTCTGGCGCTCGCGTTCTCCGGCTTGCTCGCTTGCGCTGGCAGTTCCGGCGCAGGCGACGGCGCTGTCACGGGGAAGAAGTTCGGTGCCGTGATCGTGTGGGCTCCCGGGCTGGCGAGCAGCACCGGCGCCTACTATGCGAGCGCGGCTTTCAGCGACGTGCCGCGCCTGCTCCACGCGGGGGAGTTCACGTCGCTCAGGTTGGGCATCGGCGAACCGGACGGCTGTACGAAGAGCAGCGTGGGCGCTTGTCAGGTTTTCCGCTGCTCCAAGCTCATCGAGGCGACGTCCGGCGCCGGCACGGAGCCCAACGTTGGCGCGATCACCATCGCCTGGCCCTCCCCGTCGGCGGCCGATGGCGGCAACAGTTTGCCGCCATCGATCACGTTCGGCCCGGACGCGTATGACACGGTCTACTGGGGGACCGCGACCCTGGTCTCGCGCTTCACGTTTTCGGCAGCCGGCGCCACCCTCCCCGCCTTCGCGCCCAGGGACGTGGACTTTCCGGAGCTGTTCGACGTCACGCAGGTCGCCGGCAGTCCCCTGATCGTCGGCTCGCCGGCGGTGTCGCGCGCCGCGGACGTGCCCGTGGCCTGGACAGGCGGTACCGGCGACGCGGTGTTGGCGCTGGAACAGACCGACTTCGCGACGGGCCGCGACGTTCTGGGCGTGTGCCGGGCCGCGGCCTCCGCCGGCACCTTCACGATTCCTGCGGGAGTGCTCGGCCAGTTTCAACCGGGCGACGCCTCGCTCGCCGCGTCGGTCGTGTCGAAGCAGACGGTCGCGTCCGGCGACCATGCGACGACCCTGGCCATCGCATCTCCCGTCGTCTACGGCTTCCCTCTGACGATCGAGTGAACCGAGCGTCTCGCGCGATCACGAATCCCATCGTCTCACGTATGGCCGCGAGGACGCATTTGCAGTGACCCGAGCGGGCGTGAGATCATGAAGTCGGATGACGGTGTCCGACGCGCTGAGGGCTTTTGCCGAGGAGCCGGACGCCTACATCACGGAGGTCCCTGCGGTGGCCGCCCACATCCGGCGGCCGCAGTACGTCGTGGCGCTGTCGCCCAGCCCCCTGCAGTCCGTCACCTGCCGTTTGCGGACCACCGCGGCTGAGCTGGACGCGACGATCGCGGAAGTGCGCGCGCTGCTGAGGGAGCGAAACGTGCGAAGCAACGTCTGGCACGTCGGGCCCTCGTCGCGCCCGCGCGAGCTGGCCAGCCTGCTGCGCGCGCGGGGGTTCGTGCCTGCCGTCCAGCCCCCGTACGAGCCGACGTTCACGATCATGGCGCTCGTCGAGCCGCCCCGGTCGAAGCCGGACGGCGGGGTGGAAGCGCGGCTGGCCCGCACGTTCGAGGATTACGTGGCCGGATTGGACGCCGTGCTCGAAGCGTTCGACGGCTCGGAGCAAGAGCGGGAGGCCTGGCGAGCCGCCGCGCCACGTCTCTGGGAGACGCAGGACGGGAACGATCGATTCACGCACGTGGCGTTCCTCGACGGCAAGGCGGTCGGGGCCGGCTTTTCGGCCTGCGGATCGACGGGCATCCTCATGGGGGGCGCCGGGGTAATTCCGTCCGCCCGCCGGCGCGGCGTGTACCGCGCCATCCTGGCGGCGCGCTGGGCAGAGGTCGAACGCCTCCACAAGGAGGGGCTGGTCATCCACGCGGGCGCGATGTCCCGGCCGATCCTCGAGCGCTGCGGGTTCCAGCGGGTAGGCGAGCTCGAGCTGCTCGCCGACAGCGGCCTCTCCGGGTGAAGGGTCGCTGGAGGCCCCGTCCGGGGATCTCTGACCTACTCTTGGCACTTTCTTGCGCCGCCGCCCACAAGGACCTACATTGCTGTACATGGTCGCAAAAGAAGCCCGACGGTCCGAACGACGCCGCCGCCGCAGCGGATGCCTGGCCGACGCGCTCCGCTTGCAGCTGGAGGCCTGCCGCGAGGACCAGGGGTTCGCCGCGATCGTGGTTTCCGACGAGCTGGGGTTCTGCGTCGCCCACGCCGGCGGCGACGGCAACCACGAAGAGCTCGCCGCGCGCCTGCCGATGCTGGCCGATCCGGCGCGCCGCCCGTCTCTCGACGAGAACGAAGGCGGCGTGCACGGACCGTGGGCGGGCGCCGCGGTCGCGACGTTCTCGATCGCGGGCACCCGCCTCCACGCCTGCGCGGTGAAGCAGCCCGACGCCGCGCCGCAGACGATCGCGGGTGGTGCGGCGGCCCTCTCGCGCGTCGCCAGCGGCTTCACGCGCCTGCTCGCCCAGTAGCCGGGTCTCCCGCGATCCGCCGCCCGAGCGCGCGCGGCGCAAAGGCCGGCGTCGCTTTCACGAACGCGGTATCGTTGCCGCTGCCTGATGGGTCGTCGAGGACATGCGTTCGGGCGACACGCGGCGCTCTGGCTGTCGTTCGGGCTCGCGGCGTGTGGCGGCAACGTGCCGGTCACGCGCGGCTTCGAATCGCGGCAGGTCCTGTCGGTGCGCGACGCGACGCTCAAGCTGAGCTACGCGCGAGACGTCGTGGGAAGTGATCCGCAGGTGGTCTACACCGCGCAGCCGGAAGGCGCGACCACGCCGGTCCAGTGGTCCCTCGATGTCGCGAGCGGCGCGCTCCGGAACCTCGACCTCGACCCTCCGCCCACGAACGGCGGGCCCTCCGGGGCCCGCTACGTTTGCGGCGCCAACGACATGCTGCCGGACGGCACCATGACCGTCCAGGTCACCGACACCACGACGAGCTCCGTCACCGACATCAAAGGGGTCACCAGCTTCGCTGGCTGCGTGCGCGACGACGGCACATTTTCGCTGTTCCGCCGCGACTCCGCCACCACCCGCCAGGTCCTGTGGACGGGGCCGTATCAGCAGATGGCGCCGGTCACGCTTCCCTTCGACGTCCAGCAGGTGGTCTCGTACGGGACCGATACCAGCGGTCAGATCACGACGGCGACGGCGCTGGGGGCGTCGCCGTCGGAGACGGCCGGCGCGGGCGTGTACACGATCGATCTCGGCTCGCGCACCGCGGTCGAGGTGATTCCCGCGACGCCCGCCAGCACGGCCTGGGCCGCCGGCGCGCCGCAGGCGGGGTCGTTGCAGTCGACCACCGTCAGCGCCGACGTCGCCATCTTCCAGTTCAAGGGTCACTACATCTACAGCCGGAAGATGAGCGACGGCGGCACCACCTTGTTCGCCGGCCCGTTTTCGTCGGGTCCTGCCAGCGAGCTGGCGCTGTTTCAGCTGAGCGCCGGCACCGCTGCCCCTGCCTTCTCCTGGCTGAGCATCAGCTCCGCCGACGACGCCATTGGCCGGGGCGGCACGGTGCCGATCACCGCGTTCCAGCTCGACGGCATGAACGGCGCGCCGAGCCAGCTCGTGGTCTGGGACAGCACGACGTTCGAGGTCACCGTGTGTCCGTCATCCCCGGACGCCTTCGAGGACGGCGTCATTTCACCCGACGGCCTTCACGCGCTCTTCCGGCCTCTGCAGCTCACGAACCTGGCGACGTTCTCGCCCCTGCAGTTGCTGACCCTGGATCCCAATCAGCCGCACACCTGCGTGCAATTGCAGGACTACGCCGAGTGGGGCGACTTCTCGGGCGACGGCAGCAAGATCGCGTGGATCACCAAGACCCAGGTCGGCGAGGACACCGACCTCTGGACGGCGAACAGCGACGGCACGGGCGCCACCATGATCCTGTCGGGCCCGCTGCTCGCGGCGGGGTTCGTGGCGGGCACGACGCACCTGGAGATGTCCTATCAGGGCGACCTGGTCTGGCTGGACGTGGCCAATCCGGACCATTTTTCGTACGTTGCCGAGCAGCTGTTCGGGTTCGCAACGGGCATCGGCTCCTCCTGGTTCGTGGCCGGGTACAACTACAGCAATCAAGACGCGACCGGCTTGCTGGGCGTCGTCAACCTGGACAGCGGCCAGAAGCTGCCGATCTCGCCCGCGGTCAGCCAGTACAAGGTCGTTCCGCAAACCGAGCCTGCCGACGGCGGCGCGGCGTTCGGTCAGACGAGGACCGGCGTCTTCGACGTCGTCTACGTGGTCCGGGGACGCAACCCCTCCCCGCAGGACGGCATCTGGCTCGCCACGGTGAGACCGGCAGACCTTCCGTGATTGGCCGGCCGGCGGCCGCGCTGGTGCTGGGGCTCGCCTGGGGGCTGGCGGCGACGGCGCGCGCCGCGACGGTCGCGCCGGACGCTTCGTCGCCGCGCGACGCCGGGACGGACGCCGCCGTCGACGCGTCGGCCGCGCCGGACGGTGCATGGCCCGACGGCGGCGCGGCGCTGTCGGATGCGGCGGCGTTGACGGCCGTGGTGCCAGCCCCGACGGCGCTGGCGACCGTTCGGCTCGGCGGCCGCGTGCTGGAGAAGGGGACGCGCAACCCGATCGGCGGCGCCGCCATCGCGGTCGACGGGAGGGCCGCCGCCGAGACGGACGGAGACGGCCGGTTCGATCTGAACGTGCCCGTCGGAGACCACACGATCGCCGTACAGATCGCCGGGCAGCAGATCGTCGCCCACACGCTCACCGTGGCAGCCGACCAGCCCACGGAGGAGCTGACGTTTCGCGTGTTGTTGCCGAACAGCGGCGTCCGGTATCAGACCACCGTCCGCGCAACTCGCGCCGAGATCCAGCAGGTGCCCGTCTCGGCGACGGAGGCGCGCCAGGCGCCGGGCACCGGCGGGGACCCGCTGCGCGTGATCGGCCTGCTGCCCGGTGTCCTGCAGATCGCCTGGCCGGCGTCGCTCTACGTCGTCCGCGGGGCGAACCCGGGCAACACCGGCTTCTTCCTGGACGGCATCCGCGTGCCGGAGCTGTTTCACCTGGCGCTGCCCCGCTCGGTCATCCACCCGTATCTGATCGAGGGGGTCGAGTTCTACCCGGGCGGCGGGCCCGCCAACTTCGGCCCGTACGTGTCCGGGATCATGGCGGCGCGGACCGCGGCGCCGCCCGCGGATCGCGTGCATGCGTCGGCCGACGTCACGGTGTACGACGCGGGCGCCATCGCCACCGCGCCCTGGGACGGCGGGCGGGGAACAGTCGCGCTGGCCGCGCGCTACTCGTACACGGGCGCGCTGTTCTCGGCGCTGTCGCTCGACACGCTCTTGCGCTACGGCGATTACCAGCTCCGCGTCGATCATCCACTGGCGGGCGGGCAAGCGACGCTGTTCGCGTTCGGGTCCCTCGACGACGTGGGTTGGACCAATCCCGGCGCCAACGCGATGGAGTACGGCGCGCTCCAGTTTCATCGCCTCGACCTGCGGTGGCGCAGGACCCTGGGCGGCGGGCGCCTGCTGGCGGGCGCCACGTTCGGGATCGACCGGGCCAACTCGACCCTCTACGACAGTCCGATCAAGGAACGCGCGCTCAGCGTGGCGCCGCGGCTGACCTACACGCGCGCGCTGAGCGCCCGGGCGGACGTCGAGGTCGGCGCCAGCGCCGAGGCGCAGTCCTTCGAGTCGCACGTGCCCATGTTCCAGCGCAAGCAGAGCGATCTCGCTCGCTCGCGCCAGGCGTTGTCGCAGGCCGCCTACGCGACGCTGATCCTGCGTCTGGGCCGGCGCTGGGTGGTTTCACCGGCGGTGCGCGCCGATCTGTTCTCCGAGCAGGCGACCACCCAGGGCTTCATCGAGCCCCGGCTGGACGTTCTGTTCCAGCTCTCCGACGCGGTCGCACTGCGGGCGAGCGGCGGGCGCTTCGCGCAGATGCCCAGCCTGCCCGTCAGCGTGGCCGGGTTCGAGGCGTTCGCGCTGGCGGATCTCGGGGCGCAAACGTCCGTCGGTGGTTCGCTGGGCGCGCAGGCGCGCTTGCCCGGCCGGCTCAGCCTGAACGTCACCGGCTACTACCAGCGGCTGCGCGTCACCGACGTGCGCAACATCGACATCACCAACCCCGATCCGACCGCCGCCGACTTCCTGGTGTCGCGCCAAGGACGCGCCTACGGGATCGAGGTGCTGCTGCGGCGCGCGGACATCGGGCGGCTGTTCGGCTGGGTGGCCTACACGCTGTCGTGGAGCCAGCGCTACGACGACACGGGCGTGCTCGGCCGCTCCGACTGGGACGAGAGGCACATCTTGAACGTCGTGTCCGGCTATCGGATCGGCGGCGCGACCACCGTCGGGGTCGGCTTCCACCTCAACACGGGCCGCTGGGCGCCGGTGATCAACAGCCCCGTCGGTGCCTACCAGCAGCTTCCGCTCTACTACCAGATCGACCTCCGCGCCGAGCGGCGCTTCGTCTTCGACCGTTTCGTGATGGACCTCTACGCCGACTTCGAGAACGTCACGCTGAACCCGGAGGTGCTGCAGCTGGAGTCAGCCGGCACGCCGGCCTCACCGATGGCCGTCAACCAGGAGGGCCTCAAGATCATCCTCCCCACCGTCGGTGTCCACGCACAGTTCTGACGCTACTTCGCGAACAGCGTCAGGTCGATCGAGCTGCCCATCTTCTGGTAGCCGGCCGGGCCGGGGTGCAGCCCGTCCATCTGGGACCAGGCGGCGTACGTCGCCTGCAGCTTGGGCGGGTTGCCGCCGTCGGTGAGCGCGGCGTCGAAGTCGATGACTCCGTCGAAGACGCCGCTCTTGATGTAGGTGTTGACCTGCTGGCGAACCATCTCGTGCGCCGCCGTGTAGTAGCTGTTGCCGCCGAAGGGCATGATCGTCGCGCCGTAGATCAGCAGCCCCTTGGCGTGGGCGCGCGCGATCAGATCGTCGTAGGCCGCCTTCATCGAGGCAAACGACGCGCCTCCTCCGATGTCGTTGACACCGTCGTACACGATCGCGTAGCGGACGCCGCTCTGGTCCAGGACGTCGCGGGTGAACCGGGCCTGCGCCGCCGTCCCCGAGCTGCCCACCAGATTGGTCGCGCCGATTCCCTGGTTCATCACCGCGACGTCCGCCGTCGCCGCGTTCGCGTGCAGGCGCGACGCCAGGATGTCCGTCCACCGGTCGTTTCCGTTCGTGTCGGTCCCGCGGCCGTCGGTGATCGAGTCGCCGATGGCGACCACGCCCCGTGCCGAGGCGGCGGCCATGACGTCGATGCCCGCGATGAAGAACCAGTGCTCCGTCGTCTGCGCCGAGGCCAGGCTGGCGGCGCCGACGTTCGTGCTCCCGGTCTGGATGTACGACGTGGTCCGCGAGCCGGAGTGCTGGGTGATGCTGCTGGGCACGGCGCCCAGCGCGAGCGTGATGGTCACGTTGGCCAGCGCCGGCATCGTGAAGTCGACCGGGTCGGACCAGACCTCCTTGCCCTGCGCGATCGTGACCGAGGCCGTCCCCCCGAAGGACAGCGCCTTGTCGGTCGAGGTGTCGATGCTGCTGTCGACCGACGGCGAGGCCTTGCACAGCGCGACGTGGGCCGCGCTGACCACCAGCGATCCGTTACCGTCCAGGTTCGAGAGCTGAACGCGGATCTGGCTGCCGCCGAGCGACACGTGCGTGACCTGGCGAAGCACGCTGTTCGACAGGCCGACCGGCGGCGGGTTGGCCGAATCGAGATAGGGCGACGCGGTCCAGGTACCCACCCAGTGCGGCGATCCGCTGCCGCCCGCCGATCCGCCGGCGGTGCCGCCGCTCGCCCCGCTGGTGCCTGCGGTCGCCGCCCCGCCGCCCGTTCCTCTGACGCCGCCGCCCCCGCCGGCCGACCCACCGCTGGCCCCGCCGGTGTGCACGGCGCCCCCCTGCCCAGACGCCCCGCCGCTGCCGACCGACCCGCCGCTGCTGGTGCCGCCGCCCGTCCCGGGGCTACCGCCGGTCGCGCCCTGGCTTCCGCCCTGCCCGACGGAGCCGCCGCTGGCGATGCCGCCGGTGCCCTGCCCGCCCGAGCCGGGCGACCCGCCGCTGGCCGCGCCGCCCGGCCCCGAGCTCGAGCACCCCCCCACGAATGGGAATCCGACGGCGACCACGGCCGCGACGAGGAACGCGCTGCGGTTGAACAAAAGACGAATCTCCCGATGGACGAGGTGACCAGCGCCCGCCTTCGATGACGGTGCCGGCACCGGATAATGGGCTGCGCCGCCCCGGTTCATCTGCACATTTTAGGCGCCGGGGAGCCGCAGGCTGAACGTGGAGCGCTGGTCGGGCTCTTCGTTGACCACCAGCGTGCCGTGATGCGCGCGGGCGATGACCGCCGCCACGTACAGCGGCAGCACCGACAGGTCCTGGACGCCGGACGTGGCCAGCTGATCGGGGTCGATCGGGTGATTCATCAACGACGGGGGGACGACGTCGCTGGCCGTCATGCGCAGGACGGCGCCGCCTTCGGTCGGCCCCACGGCAAGGTCGACGGTGCCCCGCGCGCCAGTCCGCCGGAACGAGTTGGCGACCAGGGTATTCATCACGTGCCGGATCCGTTCCCGATCGACGGGCGCGACCAGCGGCTGCGCGGGCGCGTGCAAGTTCACCACCGCGTCGGGCAGGCGCGATCGCCACTCGTCGGCGACTTCGCCGGCCAACCGCGTGAGATCCTCCTCGCGTACGGGCATGCGCGTGCAATCCATCAGCTCGGCCAGGTCCATCAGCGACGCGAGCGTCTCATTGAGCACGGTCAGCTGGCCGACCAGCGCCTGGGCGCGGTTGCGGCTCGCCACGTCGCCGCTCCCGATCTGACGAGACAGCACCTCCGCGTTCAAGCGGGCGGCTGCCAGAGGCGTCCGCACCTCGCGCCCGATCCACAGCAGCAGATCTCGCCGCGGCCCCAGCACCGGCGGGACCAGCTGCAGCGGCCTCTCACCGGGCGCCCGCTCAGGCAGACGCTGATCGAGAGCGCCGCGGATCGCGCGTTCGAGCGTGTCGAGGTCCACCGGCTTGCTCAGAAACTGCGTCGCCTGATCGGCGCCGTTCGGCGTCGCGGCGCTCATGAGAATGAAGGGAACCTCTCGCAGCTCGGGATCGGCGCGCACCTGCCGCAGCAGATCCAGACCGGTCAGGCGCGGCATCATGTGATCGCTGAGGATCAGGTCGGGCCGGTGTTCGCGGGCGCGCGCCAGCGCCTCGGCGCCGTCGTGCGCGGTCACCGGGACATATCCCAGCGCCGCGATCACGTCCGCGATCACTTCGAGGAGGCCCTCCTCGTCGTCGACGACCAGCACCGTCAGCATCGCAGGTCACCGCGACCCGTGGCCGTTGCCGTCGTTCGCGCGTCGGATCACCCGCGGGTCGCTGCGCGACAGCACCCCTTCGGCGTCGTCGAGGATTCGACCCACGCGGATGCCCGTGTCCGACACCTCGAACTCGTGCACCTCGGTCTCGAACGCGGTGTCGCGCATGGTCATCACCGCCAGCACGCGCCGCATGTGACCGCGCAGCTCCACCTTCCGGATGACCATGAGGTTCTCGACGATCGTCGAGATCGCCGTGTCGGCAAAGTCGATCCCGGCGCTGGTGAGCTCGCCGATCTTCTTGAGCGCCAGCAGGGACACCCCTTCGGCGCGCAGCTTGACGGACAGCGCCGTCAGCAGCGACGTCAGCCGTGTAGCCTCGGGAACGGCGCGCTCCAGCTCGTCGACGGCGTCCAGCACGCAGCGAGTCGCCCCGGTGCTCGCCACGCATTCGAGGAGGAACGCCAGGAGCTCGTCGGCCTCCAGGTTGAGGGGCGCGCGATATTCGATGCGGACCAGCCCGTCTTCCACCAGCGGACGCAGCCGAACGCCAATCCGTTCCATGCGGCCGATGAGCGGCTCCGGCTCCTCCGAGAAGCTGAGGTACACGCCGCGCTCGCCTTTCGACGCTCCCTCGGCCAGGAACTGCAGCGACAGCAGGGTCTTGCCCACGCCCGTCGTGCCGGCCAGCACCGTCGTACTGGGCGTCGGGATCCCGCCGTGCAACATCTCGTCGAGCTTGACGATTCCGAACCCGGCCCGCCGGCGCGGACGCGAGGGGCGGTACGGACTCGAGCGAACCTGGGCCTCGAGACGCGGGTAGATCTGGACCCCGCCGTGCGCGATGCGCATGACGTGCCGCCCCGTCAGGTGGTCCTGTCCGCGCAGCTTCGCCACCTGTATCCGCCTGAAGGCGCGGTCGTTCTCTTCCTGAACCGAGAGCGAGACGATCCCGTCGACGGCCGTCGCTTCGGGATATTCGATGATCCGGCTCATGCGGTACTCGGTGGTCATCAGCACGACACAGCCGGAGATCGCCAGACCGGCGCACATCTCGTAGATGAACTCGCGGACCAGCGCCTCGTCCTTCCAGATGTCTCGCAAGGCGCGCAGCCCGTCGATGACCAGCAGGCGGGCGCGGCGCGCGCGCGCGACCTCGGTCAGCTCGCGGCGCAGGTCGTCTGGCCCGCGTTTGAGCCACGAATACAGGCTGACCAGAAACAGCTGATTGCCGACGACGTCCTCGCGAAAGAACCCGAACGGACGCAGGCAACCGAGCAACTTGTCCTGCGTCTCCGAGGTCAGCGTCGCGACCACTGTCGGCTGTCCCGCCCCGGCGTGCAGGAACGCGATATGGCTGCACAGGACGGTCTTGCCCGTCCCCGGCTCACCGGTGATGAGGATGCTCTGCCGCTGCCGGAAGCCTCCGCCCAGGATCTGGTCCAGCCCGGCGATTCCGGTTTTGACGACGTCGTCGCTCACGCAGGCAGCCTCGGGACCGACGATAAGGAATCGGCGCAGACCTTCAATACGGGGTACTCGGGATATCTCCTTTTCGGCCCGGTTTATTGGGAGTTTTTTTGCCCCGCGGGCCGAAGGGTGGCTGAATCGGTAGCATCATGGAACAACTGGATTTTTCGGCGGCGCCCAGCGTCGTCTCGATCGGCGCGGTCAAGCTCTCCCTCTCCGAGGAGGCGCGCGCCTCGCTGGAGGCGGTCCGCGCCGCGCAGGAGGTCG
>CAZJMY010000625.1:0-2462 GCA_964546845.1 uncultured Myxococcales bacterium
CCCCCGCGGCGCCGGCGCGCGCCTCGCGCGCGAAGCGCTGCGCACGCTGCGCGGCAACGCGGTCGGCGCCGCCATCGCGGTCCTCGTCGACCCCTCCGAGCTCGACGCCACCGACTTCGTCGCCGGCATGGCCGAGGCCGCCCCCGATCTCCTCATCACCGGCGCCGGCGCCTCCGGCGGCGAAGCGGGCTGCCGCATCTTCTGGAAGGACGCCGCCCAGACGGACGCCGCCGTCGCGCTGGTCATCCCGCCCGGCCTGCACCCCAGCCTCGGCGTCACGCAGGGCTGCCAGGCCGTGGGCGCGCCGCACACGATCACCGCCGCCGAAGGGAACTTGATCCTCGAGATCGACGGCCGCCCCGCGGTCGAGGCCCTCGAGAAGGCCCTCACGGATCCCAACCACCCCGGTCTCCGCCAGATGTCCGGCCACCTGCTGGCCGGCATCAGCGAGCTCGGCGCCGGCGGCCGCTCGGACTACATGGTCCGCCCCTTCGAGATCGCGAACAGCGATCGTCCCGCGCTGGCCGTCTACGAACCGGTTCGCACCGGGCAGACGATCAGCTTCACGCTGCGCGACGCGATCGGCGCGCGCGAAGACATGAAAGCCATGCTGGAAGAGCAGGCCACGTCACGCCCGGCTCCCCCCGCCTTCGGCTTCTACTTCAACTGCGCGGGCCGCGGCAGCGCGCTCTACGGTCAGGCTGGCCTGGACCCGGAGCTGATTCAGCGCCGCTTCGGCTCGGTCCCGGTCGCGGGGCTCGAAAGCTCTTTCGAAATCGCCCCGACCTGCGGCCGCCCGCGCATTCACATGTTCACGGGCGTTCTGCTGCTGGCGGGCTAGCTAAAAGCGCGGGAGGGTCGAACGACGACCCTCCCGACCTTTCACTCTACTTGTCGTTCTACTTGTCTTCCCACCAGAAGACGGTGATCGCGAGGCAGTGGAACGCCTCGTCCGACGACTGGGTGACGATCGTGTCGACGACCTGACACGCGGGATGCTCGCGAATCCAGGCAGTCACCTTCTCACCCAGGTTCTCTCGCTCTTGCGCCATCGTCGCCGAGAAAACCTTCACGCCGTTGAAACGCGCTGTCGTGTGATTTTGATGTTGTGGCATCGCTCGGTCGTCCCCTTCGATGGGATCTCGTATAGCAGCGTTTCAATATGTCCGGCAACAGCCGAAAAATTTACTTACCGTCGGTGCGTTCGGTCGCCGCATCGCCCGCCGCGCTCGGCAGCGCCGGCCGCTCGGGAGCCGGCCCTAGCCCCATCTTCGCCTTCAGCTCGGCGAGGGCCAGGTCCGAACCGGTGCCGCCCTCCAGCTTCTTGAACTTCTGCTGCAACGTATCACCGGCCAGCTCGCCGCCCAGCTCCGTCGACGCCTCGCTCTCCGCCTCGATCTGTTCGACCTTCTGGTTCATTCGCTCGAAGGTGTCGAACGCGCTGTTCTCGGCGAGGCCGCGCATCGTGTCCTGAATCGCTTTCTGCGCTTCGGCACGTTTCTGACGCGCGATGAGGATGTTCTTCTTCCTCTTCGCCTCTTCAATCTTGTCGTTCAGCGTACGAAGTTGGTCCTTCAGTTTTTCGACCGCGTCCTTCTGTAGCTGCCACTGCTTGCCGAACTCGCCCTGCATGTTGTCGTGCTCGCTCTTGCGAGCCAGGGCTTCCTTCGCCAGCGCGTCGTCGCCCGCGCGCACGGCCAGCATCGCCTTGCGCTCCCACTCGGCCGACAGCTCGACCTGCTCGTCCCACTGCTTCTTCAGGCGCTTCTCGTCGGCGATCGACGTGGCGACCTGCTTCTTGGCTTCGACCAGCTGGTTCTGCATCTCCAGCACGATCTGGTTCAGCATCTTCTGCGGGTCTTCCGCCTTGCTGATCAGATCGTTCAGGTTCGACTTGATGAGCGTTCCGAGCCTGGAAAATAGTCCCATGAGTGGTTGGTCCTAAACGCGCGCCGCGGCGCCGGTTGCGGCAGACCCGACGAACCGGGCCAGCTGAGGTTGATGCTTCGCGACAGCCATGGACATGTCATCGATCACTGCCTGGAATTCATTGAGGTCCAGGTTCTCCATTTCCAGCGCGTGGACGATGACGACCGTGTCGCCCTCCAGCCCGTACGCGCCGTGCACGAGCTCCGTCGTGTTCAGCGACAGCAGCGTCCGGTACAGCTCTTCCCGCCCGGTCTTCGGGGCGTCCATCACCTTCAGGCGGAAGGCCACCACCGGCCCCGCCAGGGAGATGACCAGCGGCGGCCCGTCGATCTTGACCAACCACATCCCCGGATTCACCGTCTCGTGCGGGACGCCCATCCGCAGGAGGTACGATTCGACGTCCTCGGCGCTCTTCATCCGAGGAAGGTTAGTCGATCACAGCCCCATCGACAATCTGCGCTGTTTGTGGTACCCGAGACCCGCCGAATGATCGATCCCACCAAGCTTCCGCGCCACGTGGCGATCATCATGGA
>CAZJMY010000626.1:0-2237 GCA_964546845.1 uncultured Myxococcales bacterium
AGATACCGGCCCAGCAGGATGATGCCGAAGTTGATGCCGTTCCCGACGACGATCGACGACAGGAACGCGCTGGCGATGTTGAGGTGGCCGATGGTCAGGTCGGTCACCGCGAAGGCGGCCAGTGTCCCCACCGTCAGCGACCAGCCGAGCGCCAGGACCGCCGCCGCCGAGCGGAAGTAGAGCAGCATCCCCGCCAGCACCGCGGCGATCGTCAGCGCGGTCGCGATCGTCATTCCGCGCACCAGGCCGTGCTGCTCGGCCAGCGCGCGGACCACGTCGCCCGCGACGCCGAATCGGACCAGGGGTCCGGATTCGCGGGCCGTCGCGTCGACGGCGCCGCCCAGCGCGGCGGCCAGGCGCGCGCCTCGGTCCAGATCGCCGCCGTTGAAGTCGGCGCGCACCACGATCAACTGCAGCCGCCCGTCCGCCGAGACGAGCGGCTTCGGGTGACCCGCCTTGGCGCGCGCCTCGTCGAGCCGCCGCCGGAGCGCGTCCAGCGAGTCGCCGCCGCCGGCCGCACCCGGCGCGGGTTCGTCCAGCGGCACGTACAGCGGGTTCTGCTTCATCGTGCGGTCGCGCAGCGCATCGCGCGCGGCGGTCAGGTCGTCCAGGGACGCGAACAGGAAGCGGTTGTCCCAGGTGTACTGGCGCAGGACCCCGTCGTCCGCCGTGATGCCCCCAATCCCCAGCGCCCGCGCGTCCAGCCCACGGATCCGGCGCAACAGGGCCTGCCCGGCCCGGTCGCGGGCGGTGGGGTCGGCGCTCTCGACGCCGATCATGAAGGTGGCCGCCACGCGCGCCCGTTTCTCGATGGCGCGCAGCTGGCGCACCGAGGGCGTGGACTCCGGCAGCAGGTACGACAGATCGCTCTTGATCGACAAGCGGCTGGTCAGCGCCCCGGCCCCGACCGCCAGCACGGCCGCGACGGCCAGCACAGCCCGGTCCCGCCTGTTCTGCGGCGGCGGCGTCATGCGTGCTGGCGGAGCGGGACTTCACCGGCGGGCGTCGTGACCGGCGCGCCGAGGCGGCCGTAGAGCGCGATGACCTGCTCCGCGACCGCCGGCCAGTCGAACCGGGCGGCGGTGGCGCGGCCGGCCGCGGCGCAGCGGCGCCGCAGCGTCGCGTCCTGCAGGAGGCGTGTGGTCTTGGCCGCCAGCGTGGCGCAGTCCGGGTCGGCCGCCACGTCCACCATGAACCCCTGCTGGCCGTCGCTCATGACGTTGCGGAAGCCGGGGGTATCCGCCGCCACGACCGCGCAGCCGGCCGCCATGGCTTCCAGCACGATGATCCCGAAGGTCCCTCCGACGGCCGGACACAGAAGGACGTCCGCGGAGGCGTAGTACGACGGGCGCTCCGGTCCGGGGACGAACCCCACGAAGTGCGCGTCCGCGCGCAGGTCGGGCGGGACCAGGGCCTCGTAAGCTGGGCGCAGGGGCCCGTCGCCCACCAGGACCAGGCGCGCGTCGGTCCCGCCTCGCCGCACGCGCACCCAGGCGCGGATGACGCGGTCGACGCCATTGCGCGGATCGAACCGCCCGACGTGCAGCACCGTGAGGCGGCCGTCGTCCAGCTCGGGGCGGCGGCGGCCGGACGCGAAGGCCGCCACGTCGACGCCGTTGGGGATGACGTGCCAGGGCGCCCGGAAGGTCCGCTTGAGATCGACCAGCGCCGTCTCGGAGACGCCGATGGCCGCGTCCAGCCGGTCGGCGTACCGTTGCAGCGCGCCGCGCAACGCCCCATAAAGGAAGCTGCGGCCGACGACGCTGTGGAAGGTGCCCACGGTCACCGCCGACGACTGCCGCAGGAACAGCAGCGGCAGCGTGGGCATCAGAGGCGAGTGCAGGTGCACGACGTCGAACTGCTCGCTGCGCAGGATCTCGCGGACCGCGACCGTCAACCCGGGTCCCGTGGATACCCGCGCGATCGATCCGCCCGAGAACACCGGGATCGAGCGCCCCAGCCGGATGACGCCGTGGTCGCGATCGCGGCCCGCCGCCGCCGGGCCGCCCTGCACCGAGGCCAGCGTGTCGCTGACCGCCGGCGTGACGATGCGGACGTCGTGACCCAGCCGGCGCGCCGCTTGTGCGAAGTGGTGTACGTGCTCCTGAATGCCACCGAGCGTGGGGTAGTAGTACTCGGTAACGATCCCGATCTTCATGGGTGGCGCATCCCTTCGTTAGACAACGAACGTAGGTGCGAAGCCCATGCCGTCGAGGCCAGCCCTTGGCTGACCGGAC
>CAZJMY010000627.1:0-15275 GCA_964546845.1 uncultured Myxococcales bacterium
TCGTAGACGACGCCCATGCCGCCGCGCCCGAGGAAGCGCACCAAACGGAACCGCGTCGTCCCGCGAAACGCGACTGCGCCCAGATCCATCGTGCGTGCCGGCGGCCCCCGCTCTGTGTAGCGCAAATTGCCGCCACCCGTCTATGGTCGTGAAATCTGCGCCGCGGTAATCTCCGGGCTCATGGACCTGACCGCGGTTGGGGGCTCCATCGACGATTTTCTCGCCGGGCGCTGCGGGCGGCCACCGGCGGCCGGTGACGTCCTGGCGTTCAGCGGCGCGTCACATGTCGACCGCTTCATCCAGAAGGCGACGCTGTCCAAGATCTCGCACGTCGGCATCCTGATCCAGCCGGAGGGTCCCCAACCTGCGGGCGCGGAGGCGTCTCTGTCGCTGCTGGAGGCGACCGGCCTCGGCGTGACGGTCACGCCGCTCGAGGACGCGCTGGCCAGCTATCGGCTGGACCACACCTGCTTTTACCTGCCGCTGGCCGACGCACCGCGCGCGTCGCTGCTGCCGGCCGCGCTCTCCGCCTACTACGCGCAGAACGCCGCCAACAAGTACAACTACGCCGGCGTGGCCGCGGCGGGGCTCTACGACCTCGAGAACCCGCTCTTTCACCTGCTGATGGAGCATGTGGGCCACCAGTTCCCGGTCGCCCGCATCGCCAACTGGTGGACCCACCTCGGCGAGCGGCTCTGGGACGAGGTGTTCGGGCTCGACCCCAGCTACCGCCGGCTGTTCTGCTCCCAGTTGGTCACGGCGGCGCTGCTGGCGGCCCGGATCCTGCTGCCGGGGCCCCCCAACGCCCGCCTGGTGGTCCCGGTCCAGGTCTGCCGATTCGACATTTACGGCGGGGCTTACCAGCTGAACGGCGCGGCGCTGATGGCGGACCCGTTCGAGTGGGGGGCGGCCCCGCTGCTGGCCGAGGCGCTGGCCGCCGCCGGCGAAGACGAGGTCCGACCGTAACCCGCCGCCGCCGGGGTCGTAGACTTCGGTAGGAGGTTGCCATGAAGTCGCCCCACTCGGACCTGAAGCCGAGGTTCTTCCACCCCGCCACGGTCGCCGTCGCGGGCCTGGCCGCGCTCACGCTGGTCGGAATGGCCTGGGGACGTTCCGGGACGCGCATCAATGGCGACCCCACAGGAGGCCGCGTCATGTCCACCAAGAAGTACACCAAGCCCCCGGCGGAGCAGATCCGCAAGTCGCTCACGGGCGTGCAGTTCCAGGTCACGCAGAACGCCGCGACCGAGCCGCCGTTCGACAACGCGTTCTGGGACAACCACCAGCCCGGGCTCTACGTCGACGTCGTCACCGGCGAGCCGCTCTTCAGCTCGACGGACAAGTTCGACTCCGGCACGGGGTGGCCCAGCTTCACCCGGCCGGTCGAGAAGGGCCGCGTCGTCGAGGACGACGACCGCACGCACGGGATGGTCCGCACCGAAGTGCGCTCGGTCGCCGGCGCCTCGCACCTGGGCCACGTCTTCGACGACGGCCCGGCGCCGACGGGGCTGCGCTACTGCATCAACTCGGCGTCGCTGCGCTTCATCCCCGTCGACAAGCTGGAGGCCGAGGGCTACGGCGCGTACCTGCCGCTCTTCGGCAAGGCCGCGCACGCGTCGGCGACCCCCGGCGCCGCGCCCGACCCGAACAGCTGCACGCGCCCGGTCGCCGGCGGCAAGCCCGGCTGCACGCCGACGCTGGAGACGGCGATCCTGGCTGGCGGCTGCTTCTGGGGGATGGAGGAGATCATCCGGCAAGTCCCCGGCGTCATCGAGACGCAGGTCGGTTACACGGGCGGCAAGACCGCGCACCCGACCTACGAGGACGTGCACACCGGCGCCACCGGGCACGCGGAGGCGATCCGGGTGGTGTTCGATCCCGCCAAGCTGTCGTACGACGACCTGCTCGAGAAGTGGTTCTTCCGGATGCACGACCCCACCACGCCCAACCGCCAGGGGAACGACCGCGGGTCGCAGTACCGGTCGGCCATCTTCGTCACCTCGCCCGAACAGCGGAAGGTGGCCGAGCAGGCCAAGGCGCACGCGCAGGCGTCGGGGCGCTGGAAGTCGCCGATCGTGACCGAGATCGTCGAGGCCGGCGCCTTCACGCCCGCCGAGGACTATCACCAGAAGTACCTGGAGAAGAACCCCGGCGGGTACACCTGCCACTACGTCCGGAACTGAGCCGCTACTGGGTCTGGGCCTGCGCGCTTGCGGGCTGGTGATCCAGCGCGAGCTCGTCCTTGCCGGCGAGCCGCTGCTGGATCGCCGCGCAGGCGGCGGCGGTGTCGTCGACGACGCGCGTGAGCAGCGCGTGGTCGGAGACGATGCCGCCGGTCTTTTCCTGACCGTCCAGCCATGCGTCCAGGCTCTCGAGCCGGGCGCGCCCGGTGGCGATGCCGCCCCCCTGCGCGGGCGCCAGCCGCCCGAAGAGGCCCAGCGCCGACCGCAGGCAGTAACGCAGCGACCGCGGGAAGCGGGCCTCGAACAGCAGGAACGCGATGACCGCCTCGCCGCTCACCCGGCCGTGCTGGCGGCGCATGAAGGCCTCGAACCCCGAGCAGGCGCGCAGCAGCGACAGCCAGAGCGCCGTCTGCAGCAACGACTGGTTGCCAGGACCGGCCGCGGTCCGGATGTGGTGGTGCATGTCCAGCGTGCGCGCCGTCTGGCCGACCCGCTCGAGCATCACGCCCAGCCACAGGTAGTCCATGGGCTCGTCGTGCAGCATCGTGCTGCGGATCAGCCCCAGGCAGAGCTGCGTCGACCGGCGCACGTGCCGGTAGACCTCGTCCCGGTCCTGCAGGTACTGGGCGGCGGCGCCTTCGCCCATGAACCAGAGGTAGAGGTCGTTGGTGGCCTCCCAGATGTCGTGGCCGATGACCTCGCGGATCGACCGGGCCCCTTCGCGGGCGGCGCGGATCGAGCTGCGGATCGACACGGGGTTGTCCGGCGCCCAGGTCATGTAGCGCTGGACCGCCTCGCCGTTGCCCGCCGCCTCTGCGCCCAGGTGGGCCGCGAGCTCCGGGTACTGGCCCGAGACGGTGACCAGCGGGCGCCAGCACGACATCGGCGGCAGCTCGGCGTCGAACGCCAGCGTGCGCGTGACCTGCAGGAGCCGGGCGGTGCTCTCGGCGCGCTCGATGTAGCGCCCCAGCCAGAAGCAGTGGTCCGCGACGCGCGAGATCACGTGGCGTCCGCCTGTACCCAGGTGTCCTTCGAGCCGCCGCCCTGGCTGGAGTTCACGACGTACGAGCCGGCCCGCAGCGCGACGCGCGTGAGGCCGCCCGGCAGCACCCAGCTGCGCTGCTTGCCGGTCAGGATGAACGGGCGCAGGTCGATCCGCCGTGGCTCGACCCGGCGCGAATCCGCGATCCAGGTCGGCGACGTCGACAGCTCGACGCGCCCCTGCGCGATGTAGCGCCGCGGGTCGCTGCGGATGCGGTCGCGGAACATGTCGAGCTCCGACGCGCTGGCCTCCGGTCCCATCAACATCCCGTAACCGCCCGCCTCGTCGACGGCCTTGACCACCAGCTCCGGCAGGTGCTCGAGGACGTAGGCGCAGTCGGCGCGGCGCGCGCACACGTGGGTGGGCACCTGCTGCAGGATGGGGTCCTCGCCCAGGTAGTAGCGAATCAGGTCCGGCACGAACGGGTAGATGGCCTTGTCGTCGGCGACGCCGTTGCCGGGGGCGTTGGCCAGCGTCACCTTGCCGGCCGCCCAGGCCCGCATCAACCCCGGCACGCCCAGCATGCTGTCGGGACGGAAGAACTCCGGGTCGATGTAGGCGTCGTCGGTGCGGCGGTAGATCACGTGCACCCGCCGCGGCCCTTGCGTGGTCCGCACGAACACCTCGTCGCCGTGCACGAACAGATCGGACGCCTCGACCAGCTCGATCCCCATCGAGCGCGCCAGGAAGCTGTGCTCGAAGTAGGCCGAGTTGAACGGCCCGGGCGTCAGCACGACGATCGTCGAGTCGTCGGGGTCCTCGGGCGACACCGAGCGTAGCGTCTCGACCAGCTGGATGGGGTAGTCGTCGACGCGGCGGACGCCGATGCGGTCCATCGCCGTCGGGAAGACGCGCTTCGTGATGAGGCGGTTCTCGATGACGTACGACACGCCCGACGGCGTGCGCAGGTTGTCCTCCAGCACGCGCAGCACGCCGTCCGGGCTGCGGATGAGATCGATGCCCGCGATGTGGATGCGCACCCCGCCGGGCGGTTTCATCCCGCGCAGCTGAGGCAGGTAGTGCTTGGAGCCCAGCAGCAGCTCGGCGGGCATCACGCGATCGGCGAGCACCTTCTGGTCGCCGTAGAGGTCGTCCAGGAACAGCTGCAGCGTCGTCAGCCGCTGGTGCAGCCCCTTCTCCATCTGCGCCCACTCGCCGGCGGCGATCACGCGCGGCACCAGGCAGACGGGCATGACCTTCTCGGTCCCGCGCGAATCGGAGTACACGGAGAACGTCACGCCGCGCTGCGCGAGGGACAGCTCTGCCAGCGCCTGGCAGCGGGCGAAGGTGTCCGGGCTCATGTTGGCCAGCAGGGCGGCCACCATGTGCGCGTGGGGGCGAGTTACCCCGCTCGCCTCGACGAGCTCGTCATACGTTCCGGGAATCGGGGCATACCCGTCCAGCACCGCCGGAGGCGGCACGCGCGCCGTTTGCGTCGAGTCGATCAGCACCACGGCCAATCCTAGTCGAGACGGACCCACACCAGTCCAGGTGTGCGGGTGCGTTAACGCGATTTGATCCGTTTCGAAACGTGACGTTAACTGCGCAGAACCTATCGTGACCGCCATTCACGGGACCACGCAGGAGGGGGCCAGCGCGCCGCCGGACGACACGGGCGGCGCAGGTGCCGCCGCCGCTGCGCCTGGTGCGCCCGAGGGACCACCCGGCCCGTGGGATGAGATGCGCGGGCCGGACGGTCACGTCCGCCCGCACTGGCGCGTGCTGGACGAGGCGCTGCGTGCCTTCGGTCCGGGCGAGATGTGGCGGCGCTGGGAGCAGGCCCGGCAGCTCATCCGCCAGCACGGCGTCACGTTCAACGTCTACGGCGATCCGCGCGGGCTCGAGCGCCCGTGGCCGCTGGACCCCGTCCCCGTGCAGGTGTCGGCGGCCGAGTACGCCGCGCTGGCGGTGGGCCTGGCCCAGCGGGCGACGCTGCTGGACCGGCAGCTGGTCGATCTCTACGGGCCGCGACAGACGCTGGCCGAAGGGCTGATCCCGCCGGAGGTGATCCTGGCCCACCCGAACCTGCTGCGCGCGTGCGCCGGGCTGCGGCCGCCGGGCGGGAAGTTCCTGCACCTCTACGCGGCCGATCTGGCGCGCACGCCCGACGGCGTGCTGCGCGTGCTGGCGGACCGCACGCAGGCCCCGGCGGGCGCGGGCTACGCGCTGGAGAACCGCATCGTGCTGGGGCGCGTGTTGCCCGAGGCGTTCCGCGACACCAACACCCAGCGGCTGGCGCTGTTCTTCCGCACGCTGCGCGAGACGCTGGCGGGGCTGGCGCCGCAAGGGATCTCGAACCCGCGCATCGTGCTGCTCACCGCGGGGCCGCACAACGCCACCTACTTCGAGCAGGCCTTCCTGGCGCAGTACCTCGGCTACCCGCTGGTCGAGGGCGGCGACCTGACGGTGCGCGACGGCCGCGTGTTCCTGAAGACGCTGGGCGGGCTGCACCCGGTCGACGTCATCCTGAGGCGGCTGCGCGACGACTACTGCGATCCGCTGGAGCTGCGGCCCGACTCGCTGCTGGGGGTCCCCGGGTTGTTGCAGGCGGCGCGCGACGGCAACGTCGCGATCGCCAACGCGATCGGCACGGGCGTGTTGCAGACGCCGGGCCTGACCCCGTTCTTGCCGGGCCTGTGCCGCGCGCTGCTGGGCGAGGAGCTGAAGCTCCCCTCCGTCGAGACCTGGTGGTGCGGCGACCCCGACGTGCGCGAGCACGTGATCGAGAACCTTCGCGACATGGTCATCAAGCCGGCCTACCCGCTGGGGCCGACCGATCCGATCTTCGCGGGGCGGCTGGACACGCCGGCGGCCGAGACGCTGGCGGCCAGCATCCGCGCGGCGCCGGCGCGGTTCGTGGCGCAGCGGCAGGTCTCGCCCTCGACGGTGCCGGTCATCGACGGGGACGCGCTGCGCCCGCGGCCGGTCGTGCTGCGCTGTTTCGTGGTGGCGGATCCGGCGGGCGGCTATCAGGCGATGCCGGGCGCGCTGGCGCTGGTGGGCGGCGCCGACGAGGCGGACATCTCGATCGCGCGTGGCGCGCGCAGCAAGGACACCTGGGTCATCAGCGACGGCGCCGTCAGCGAGTTCTCGCTGCTGCGCGGCTCGCAGGAGCCGATCGAGCTCACGCGCGGCGGCGGGGATCTGCCGAGCCGGGTGGCCGACAACTTCTTCTGGCTGGGGCGCTACGCGGAGCGGGCCGAGTCGATCGCGCGCCTCGGGCGGATCATCTGCGCGCGCCTGGCCGAGCCGCGCGATCCGCGGTCGGCCGCCGGTTTCCTGGCGCCGCTGGCGGCGGCGCTGGAGGCCCAGACCATGGTGGCGTCCGGCGCCGAGCTGACGGCGCTGCCGCCGCTGGCCGAGCGCGCCGCGGCCGAGCGGGTGATGCGCGAGTCGCTGTTCGACGTCGCGCACAGCGGGACGCTGGTCTCGACGGGGCAGGCCATCGATCGCGTGGCGCGCGCGATCCGGGATCGCCTCTCGATGGACACCTGGACGGTGCTGTCGGCGCTGGCCAACGAGTTGGCCGACGCCGAGCGCGGCTCGTCCCACGACCGGCCCGTCGTGCTGGCCGCGCGGCTCGACCGCATGGTGATGATCCTGGCGGGGCTGTCGGGCCTGACGTCCGAGAGCATGACCCGCGAGGTCCCCTGGCGGTTCCTGGACATGGGGCGACGGCTCGAGCGGGCGCTGAACACGGCGTTGATGATCGAGCGGACGCTGTCGGCCGTGACGGGCGACGAGCTCCCGCTGCTGGAGGCGCTGCTGGACGCCGCCGACAGCGCGATGACCTACCGGCGCCGCTACCGCGCGACGCTGCAGGTGGCGCCGGTGGTCGACCTGCTGGTCGCCGACGACCGCAACCCGCGCGCCATCGTGTTCCAGCTGGCGGCGCTGGCCGATCACGTCGGCTCGCTGCCGCGCGACGCCTCGTCGGCCCGCCGCACGCCGGAAGAGCGCCTGGCCTTCGAGCTCCTCTCCGAGGTGCGGCTCATCGACGTCGAGGAGGTGTGCGCGCGCGCCGGCGACGGCAGCGCCGAGCGCCCCGCGCTGCAGGCGCTGCTGGGCGATCTGGTGCGCAAGCTGCAGTCGCTGTCGGACGCCCTCTTCGCGGCCTATCTCACGCCGGCCAAGATTTCACGCGCTCTGGCCTCGCCGGAGATCGGCGTATGATCTATCGCGTCCAGCACGTCACGTCGTACCGCTACAGCGAGAAGGTCTCGACCTCGCACCACGACCTGCACGTGCTGCTGCGGGGGTCGGGGCGCCAGCGAATCCTCAACGAGTCGCTGACGGTCAACCCGGCGCCGGCCGTCCGGCGGGACCGCGTCGACTGGTTCGGCAACCGGGCCACCCATCTCGCCATCCACCAGTGGCACGGCGAGCTGACCGTCACTGCCGATGCGGAAGTCGAGGTGGTCGCGCCCTCGGCGGTGGGTCCGGGCAACGCCTGGGAGGCCACCCGGGACTGGGTGCGCGCCGGCGCCGATCCCGACGCGCGCGCCGCCGTCGAGATGGTGCTGCCGTCGCCCCACATCGAGGTGTCGGCCGCCGCGCGCGAGCTGGCGCTGCCGTCTTTTCCCCCGGGCCGGCCCCTGGTGGAGGCGGCCTGCGATCTGATGACGCGGATCCACGACCACCTCGAGTACGACCCCGAGGCCACGGACGTCTCGACGTCGGTCGACGAGGTGCTGCGGGGCGGGCGGGGCGTCTGCCAGGACTTCGCCCACGTCCAGATCGCCTGCCTGCGCGCGCTCGGTTTACCGGCCCGCTACGTCAGCGGGTACCTGGTGACGGCGCCGCCCGCGGGCCAGCCGCGCCTGGTCGGGGCCGACGCGTCCCACGCGTGGCTGTCGGTGCGATCGCCTGACTTCGGATGGCTGGACCTCGACCCCACGAACGACGTCGTTCCGACGGACCGACATGTCGTCGTCGCCTACGGGCGCGACTTCGGCGACGTGACCCCCATGCGCGGCGTGTTGCTGGGCGGCGGCCGGCACACCCTGCGCGTCGCGGTCGACGTCGTCCCCGTCGACCCGGCGTAGACCGGCGACCGTTGCTCAGAAGTGGCGGTCTGTTGCCGGCCGCGCAACAGGCTGCCGCCCTGCGGCGCGCCGAAGGGCCGCGGATCCGCGGACTACTCGTCCAGGATTCGTTGGCTTGCTTACTGCAATTTGAAATGCGGACATGCTCATTTTTGGGAAGCGAACCCTCCACCTCAGCATCGCTTTGGGCGCCGCCGTCGGCCTCGTCGGCTGCGCGGAACAGAGCGCCGACGTGACGAGCGGGAGTCATGCGGATCCCGGGCTCTCCTCGGCCAACGGTCTCTCGTCGATCAACGGGCTGTCGTCGGCGAACGGGCTGTCGTCCGCCAACGGGCTGTCGTCGGCGAACGGGCTCTCTTCGGCCAACGGGCTCATGACCAGCTCCGGCGGACGCAAGACGGTCTCGTACCTCATCAAGTGCGCGCTGGCCGCCGGCGACACGCTGGTCAAGCAGGACCAGTACGGCACCAACTACACGTTCGCGGGCGGGCTCAACCTCTGCCCCGAATGGAAGAGCGGCAACGTCGCCGGCAACGCGCGCTGCGTGGAGGCGGTGTCCGCCTGCCTCATGGCGCACGTCAACACCGCCGGCCTGCACGTGCCGGTGTGGTTGGACAACGGCTCCACGCTCAGCAACGGCGCGATGCCGGTCGGGTGGGGCGTCGACCGGGCGCACTACCCGATGCAAGAGGGGACGTTCTTCGGCGACATCCTCGACACCGGCGCGCTGACCAACATCGGCAAGCCGGGCGTCAACGGCCCGGTCGCGTACTTCTGCGACGGCGCCGGCTTCCCGGCGGGCGCCAACGGCGTCGTGGCCGGCCGCCTCGGCGCCAACCAGGTCGGCGCGCCCTACAAGAACCCCTACGGAAACGGCGTGATGTGCCAGAACGCGCCCAACGCCGTCGGGCAGTTCAGCAACGGCATCGGCGGCAGCTGCCCGCCGGGCTCGAACGCCAACCCCTCGACCGGGTGCCCCGACGGCTACAAGGCCCTCACGTACGGGCAGGGCGTCTGGCAGAACGGCATCACGGTCTGGCGCAACAACAGCTACACGCCGGTGTTCGACACCGGCTACATCTACCGGATCTCGCCGATGCCCGCGAACGGCGGTCAGTCGCTGGACATCTACAACGGCTCCAGCGCGATCGGCACGCCGGTCCAGCAGTACACCTCGTGGGACGGCGTCCCGCAGAAGTTCACGCTGGTGCCGGACGGCCCCAACTGGCGCATCGCCATGACGGTCGACCTGTCGAAGTGCATCGACCTGGTCGGCAGCGGAAGCGCGACCGCGAACGGCACCCGCCTGCAGGTGGGCGCCTGCCAGGCCGGCGACAAGAGCCAGCAGTGGACCATCAGCGCCGACGCGCCCAGCGGCGCCTTCTTCCTGAAGAACGTCCAGGCGGGCCGCTGCCTGGACGAGCCGGGTAACAACACCGCCGCCGGCTTGCCGCTGCAGATCTGGGATTGCAACGGCCAGTCGAATCAGAAGTGGAACATTCAGGCCTACCCCTCGAACTGACCCGCCCGCCCGCCTCCTCCCCGCCCCCCGGAGTCCTGAATGCCCCCGGCCGGTCCGCATTTTGCGGGCCGGCCGTCTTTTTTTTGACGCCAAATCAGTGATGTCGTGACAACCACGTCGCTCTGCCGACAAGTCCCAGGTTGTGAGGACGAACATCGACGAAACGACGGCGGCGCCCCGGCACCACATGGTCGACGTGATGGTCGGCATGTTCAACGTCGACCCCACCCTGAGCGGCAAAGAGCTGAGTGCCCGCCTGGGGTTGAGCGTGAGTCGGCTGGCCAGGGTGTTCAAACGACAGATGGGGGTCTCCATCGTCGAGTACCGGAATCGGCTCCGCTTCGAGCGGTTCTTCCAGCTCCTGGCGGGCGAGCGCGGCCGCAAGCCGACCCTGCGCCAGGCGGCGCGCGCGGCCGGCTTCGGTAGCTACGCGCATTTCCACCGGCTTTTCCGGGCGCGCTGGCGGACCGGGCCGCGCGAAGGCTTCCGCAACGGCGTCGAGGGGATGCTGCCGGCGTTGGATCCAATTGCGCCGCCGCCGCCCCGCGTTCGTGAGATTGTCGTGCAGGGCAAAGAACGGCTGCCGCCTCAAGCGGTCGAGATGTGGCTCGAGCGTGGGGAGCGCCGGATGGTGGCGCGCCTGCATCGCACGGCCGTCGCCTCGAACGACGAGACCTGAACCGTCGGGCCTCGAATAAGCACGTCTGGAATAGGCAAGTCTCGAATAGGAGCCAATGGTGAAACGACTGTCACGAGCAAAGACTTGGTGCACGACCGCCGCCCTGGTGCTGGCGGGGGCCGGCGCGGCGCGCGCGGCGACGACGATCACGATCGACGCGTCCAAGCAGACGACCGGCAATCCACACTTCTGGTCCAACTCCGTCGGGACGGGGACCGCCGCGCTGACGCTGCGATCGGACCTCGAGTCGCACTACAAGATCGGCAACCGTGAAGCGGGCTTCCTGCGCGTGCGTGGCCACGGCGTGCTCAGCGACGCGATGGGCATCTACAAGGGCCCCGGCCAGTACAGCTGGACGAACTTCGACAAGTACCTGACCGCGATCCAGCAGGCCGGGATGCGCCCCATCATGGAGATGGACTTCATGCCGACCGCGCTGGCGGCGAACGGCAGCGACAAGGACACGTTCAAGAACGCCACCGACTACAAGAACTTCATCGCGGCGGTGGCGCAGCATTGCGTCGACAAGTTCGGGATGGCCGACGTCTCGCAGTGGTACTGGGAGATCTGGAACGAGCCCGACTATTCCGGGTTCTGGAACGGCTCGATGAGCGCGTACTACACGCTCTACGACAACGCGGTGGCGGCCATCACGTCCGTGATCCCGAACGCGCTGGTCGGCGGGCCGGCCACGACCCAGGAGGGCCCCATCGGGGCGTTCCTGCAGCACTGCAAGAGCGCCGGCACCCGCGTCACGTTCGCCTCGTCGCACAAATACCCCGGCGGTTCCAACACCGGCACCACGGCCGACGCCAACAACTTCGTGAGCGAGAACAACAACCGGGTGAACGCCATCACCAGCGCCGGCTACAAGACGTCGGACGTGCTGTCGTTCAACACCGAGTGGAACTCGTCGTACTCCGGCCAGGGGGGCACCAGCAACGGGGACGCGGTCGTGAGCATGGACAACCACTGGAACGTGGGCTTCATCCTGAAGGCCGCGAAGCTGCTGTCCGACAAGGATTCGGGCGACACCCCGCCGCTGACGGTGTTCTCGTACTGGGTCCTCTCGGACGTGTTCGACGAGTCGGGCGGCCCGTCGGGGTCTTACATCCTCGGGCAGCACAACGGGCAGCTGCCGTTCGGGCAGGTGTTCGGCCTGATGACCTTCCAGGGGATTCGCAAGGCGGCCTTCAACGCGTTCAAGATGCTGAACTACACGGGGCCGAAGCGCCTGATGTCCAGCGGCGGCACCAGCAGCGACGGCGTCGACGCGATGGCCACGATGTCGGCGGCCGGCGACGAGATCCAGATCCTGGCGTACGACCAGGCCGCCAAGCTGAACAGCACCGGCACCGACATGGTGACCATCAAGGTGAACAACATCCCGACGTCGCTGGCGGGCAAGAAGGTGTTCGTGACCCAGTTCGTCGTCGACGAGACGCACAGCAACCCCTACAGCGTGTGGGTCAGTCAGGGGAAGCCGGCCACGCCGACCGAGGCGCAGCTGCAGGCCCTGCGCGCCGCGCAGCACCTGGCGCTCGCGCAGCCGGTGACGACGATGACGCTGGACACGTCGTACACGACCAGCTTCACGATGAACCGGCAGTCGGGGACGTTGCTGCTCCTCAGCGTCAACCGCCCGGTCACCGGACGTAACGCGCTGGTCACGATGGAGGGCGAGGACTACGACGGCCAGTCGGGCGCGACCAAGGAAGACAGCAACGACACCGACCTCGGGCAGTCGATCAGCGTGACGGCTGGCGGTTCGATCTTCTACGACATGGTCGACCTCAGCGACGCGGGCGTGAACGGCGTGAAGCTGCGCGTCCAGGCGGCCAGCGCCACCAGCGTCGAGTTCCACGCCGACAGCGCCACGGGGACGCTCATGGGCAAGTGCGACATCGCCGCGACCGGCTCGACGTGGGCCACGCAGTCCTGCACGCTGACCCCGACGACGGGCGTCAAGAACGCCGTGTACCTGGTGTTCGCGGGGGCGGCGCGCCTCAACTGGTTGCAGTTCCAGGGCGTGGCCGGAAGCACCACCGGCACCGGCGGGACCACCGGCACGTCCGGCGCGGGCGGCAGCACCACCTCGGGCGCGGGCGGCAACATCGTCACGGGCTCCGGCGGCAGCGGCAACACGACCAGCGGCGCGGGCGGCAGTGGCAACACGACCAGCGGCGCGGGCGGCAGTGGCGACACGACCAGCGGCGCGGGCGGTAGCGGCAACACGACCACCGGGGCGGGTGGCAGCGGCAACACGACCAGTGGCGCCGGCGGCAGCTCGAGCACCGGCACGGGCGGCGACACGACCAGCGGCGCGGGCGGCTCGCCCGTGACCGGCGGCGGCAAGTCCGGCTGCAGCTGCGCCGTGGCCACCCAGCCCGGATCGGTCACCCTCCTGCCGCTGCTGGGACTCGCGGCGTTGCTCGGTCTTCGCCGCCGTCGCCGTGGCGCCTGATCGCGCGGTGACAGCGGCACGCGCGGCGCTGGTCCTGGCCGTCGCGTGCGTCGCCGGCGCGTGCTCGTCGAAGGACGCTGCGCAGACGGGGGTGACCTGCCTCGCCACGGCGCCGGCATCCGACGCCGCGGTCTCCGGCGCCGCGGACGCGGGCGCGCCGTTTCTGATCACGTCGTCGCCGGGGGCCTACTGGTCGCTCGACGGGCAGGTGACGGAGGCGGCCGCCGGCGCCGCCGACGTCACCGTCGTCGACAGCTGCTCCGCCCAGACGTGGGAGGGATTCGGCGGCGCCTTCAACGAGATCGGGTGGAACGTCCTCTCGATGCTGGCCCCGGCCGATCGCGACCGCGCGGTGCAGCTGCTGTACGGCGACGACGGCGCGCGCTTCGCGTTCGGGCGCATCCCCATCGGCGCCAGCGACTACGCGCTGGACCGCTACACGGACGACGAGGTCCCGGCCGGCGAGACCGACCCGACGCTGGCCAGCTTCTCGATCGAGCGCGACAAGGCCAGGCTGATCCCGTTCATCAAGGCGGCGCAGGCCGTGCGGCCGAACATCCGCTTGTGGGCGACCCCCTGGACGGCGCCGACATGGATGAAGCAGGGGCCCTTCGCGGGCAGCATGGCGACGCCGTTCGACGGTGGATCCATCAAGACCGACCCGCAGACGATGACGGCGCTGGCGCAGTACTTCGTGAACTTCGTGCGCGCCTACGCGCAGGAGGGCATCACCGTCGAGGCCATCGGGGCGCAGAACGAGCCGAACTACACGGGGACGTACCCGACCTGTGGCTGGTCGCCCGGGCCGTACGCGACGTTCCTCGGGCAGTACCTGGGCCCGGCCGTCGCCGCCTCCGGCCTGCCCACGAAGATCATCCTGGGCACGCTGAACGGCGGCGGCTCGGACCCGCAGATCGTCAGCAGCGTGATGAACGACCCCGCCGCCAGCGCCGCCGTCAGCGTGCTGGGCTTCCAGTGGGGGATGCAGAGCCACATCGGCGAGGCCAAGAAGTACGGCCTGCCCATCTGGCAGACCGAGCACCGGTGCGGCAACTACCCCTGGGTGAAGCCGTTCAACATGGCGATGGCGCCGAACGACCAGGCCTACGCCGTCGAGAGCTGGGGCCTCATTCGGGACTGGATTCGCGCGGGCGTGACCGCCTACAGCGCCTGGAACATGGTGCTGGACACGGTCGGGGTCGGCATCGACTCGACGCGCATCTGGCCGCAGGACGCGTTGCTGACCGTCGACACCACGGCCAAGACGCTGAACGTGACGCCCGCCTACTACGTGTTCAGGCACGTGTCGCAGTACGTCGCGCCGGGCGCGAAGGTCGTGGCGACGCGCGGCGGGGACGCGCTGGCGTTCAGCAACCCCGACGGCAGCTGGGTCGCGGTTCTTTACAACAGTGGCGCCGCGAAGACGACGACCGTCGCGATGGCCGGCCACGAGCTGCAGTTCGCGATGCCCGCGAACGGGTGGGCCACCCTGGTCGTGCGCTGAACGCCGCTTTTGCGCTGACAAGCCCGGCGCCATCCGGACAAACACAAATACCGGCGGGCGGCCGGTGACTGTGAACCACGCGGGTCGGCGACGACCAGTAGCGTGGAGAGGGCCGGGTTGCACTGGGAGGGCGACCCGGCGCGCTCGCGGGCCGGCCGCCCACCGGCGATCGGCGGGGGCCGGAAATAACGAAAGGCGCGCCGGCCCCCCGACCGGCGCGCCTCTCTCGGTGCGAAATCTCTTAGTTGCCGGTCCCGCCAGCGCCGCCGGCGCCACCGGCGCCGCCCGTGAAGAAGAAGTAGTCGGCGCTGTAGGCGACGCTGACCTGCGTGCCGACGGAGCCGCTGTTGCAGTTCTGCGACGGGGTGAGGCCGGCCACCGTGTTCACCCGCTGGACGTACGTGACGCCCGAGAACGGGCCCGTGGAGGTGCTGGTCGTCACCTTCAACAGCAGCCAGGCGATGTTCGCCGGGTTCGGAGAATCGGCCTGCGCGAGTTTCATCCCGGTGATGGTGCCGCCGCCGCTCGTCCAGCTGGGACCCGCCTGGTGCGTGCCGACCTGGTTGCAGCTGGCGTCGTAGAGGTTTGCGCTGGGGGTCGCCACCCAGCTGTACGAGGTCGACGAGCTCCCGCCAGCCGCACCACCGGCGCCGGCAGCACCCGTGGTGCTGGCCGTGCAGGTGTAGACCTGGTAGCCGATCCCGCGGTCGTGCACCTTGACCGTCGTGCCGCTCGGCGTGTCGATCGCGGCGGGGACGACGGGCGGCGTCAGCCAGGCCGTCCCGCCGACACCACCGGCCGACGTGCAGGCCACACCGCCCATCCCGCCGGCCCCG
>CAZJMY010000628.1:0-3023 GCA_964546845.1 uncultured Myxococcales bacterium
CGCGCCGCCACTGCCGCCGGTGCCGGCCGCCGCGCCCGCCTGCCCGGCGCTGCCCGGGCCGACGGCACCACCCCCGCGGCAGGCCAGGCCGCCCGTCAGCAGCGCGACGAGCAGCGCGCCCGGCTCACGAGCCGCCATACCACTTCGTCCCGCACGGGAGGACCGTCTCGTCCCAGGCGGGCTGGGCCGCCGAGAGCTCGATGCCGAAGTCGTCCATGTGGCGATCGCTGTGGCACAGGCTGTAGTCGTGCTCGTACTTGTGCCCGGTGTCGGCCGGCGTGACCGTCTCGTCGATGCCGCAGTGGTAGATGACCGCGCGGTACGCCACCGTGACCGGCCCCGCCGGCATGCGGCCCGCGGGCAGCACCGCGCAGCCGGACGGCTTGCCGTCCATGAACACGTACACGCGCGAGGTGGACGCGTAGACGTCCCACTGGACCGGGCGGTCGTAGCCGGCCACCGCGCCCTGCACGGGGATCGGCGTCCAGGCCTGCTTCCAGGTGTCCTGGTAGTCGCCCGCGTGGAAACCGTAGATGTTGGCGCGGTTGCACTGCTGGCTGACGCCCCAGCCGCGCGTGTCGCAGAACTCGATCTGCGTCTCCTGGTACCCACCGAACGGCTGCACGACGATCGACTGGCCGCCCGACGGCGGCAGGTCGTCGGCCGTGCCGGCCTTGCCGTCGGGGCCGACCAGATCGAACGGGAACGACCCCAGCCGCGTGTGCACCGGGACGTTGTCGATGTTCCCCTGGTTCGGCGCCGGATCGTCCATCAGCGGCACCGTCGTGAGCATGATCTGCGGGTAGCGGCGGCCCGTCGACGGGATGTCGGACGCCATGCGCACGTGCAGGTAATGGTCGGCGGCGATCTTGGTGGGGACCTTGCGCGGCGTGATGCTGACGTTGCAGCTGGACCCGCCGTCGGCGAAGCCGAGCACGAACTGCCCCAGCAGCGGGCCGAACGTGAAGTTGTCGGTGCAGCCGCTGGTGTCGATGGCCCAGTCGGCGCTCCGGAAGATGAAGGCGTTGTTGTCCTGCCACTTCGTGAAGGGTCCCCACGGCGCGCCGTCGTCGAAGGTCGCCAGGAAGTCCATCTGCGGCTGCGGCTGCGGCGTCACGTCGACGTAGGCGCGCGCCACCGGCTTCGGCCGGTTCGCCGGCGCGTGCTGGCCGTTGATGAACACCTCGCCCGACGAGAGCCGCGCCTCGTCCAGCGTCAGCGAGGGGGCGTTGAACGGCTGCATGCTGGTGCGGTCGACGTCCGCGTCGTGGTGGCTGGCCGCGACGTAGCCGTTCGGGAACGGGCAGCCGGCGTCCAGCGCCTCGACGACGAAGCGGGTGGTCTTCTTGACGCCCGGCCAGGTGACCGACGGCAGCGGCCGCAGCCCCTGGTGCAGCACCAGGTCGAACCGGGCGTCGCCCGCCGCCAGGACGTCGAAGCTGCCGGGGTAGGTCACCCGGTGCAGCGCGACGCTGCCCGGCTCCTGCGCGGCCAGGATCTTGAAGCGCGGCCCCAGGTCGGCGATCTCGCTGGCCGGCTGCGCGGCGCGCGCGTCGTGCTCGGGCCCGTCGGTGAAGAAGAACACGACGTTGTCGCCCTGCCAGTCGGCCCCCGGCGCGTACTTGATCCGGTAGACGGTCTTCGTCGGCGACGTCGTGGTCTGCAGGGGCGCGTAGAAGGCGACTCCGTCGTCGCGCCACCCTTTGGCCAGCAGCACGTCGCGCGCCGCGGTGTCGACGACGTACTCGGCGCTGTTCGCCTCCGGGTACAGCGGCACGACCCAGTCGGCGTTGCGAAAGCCGCCGCCGCCCGCCGGGTCGGCGACGCGGTACACGGGGACGCGGTCGGCGCCGGGTGTCAGGAAGACGTAGCCCAGCGTCGCCTCGGCCGCCGAGCGCACGTAGTTGTGGCGCGCGTTGTCGCAGCCGCTGAGCGCGCAGTCGAACATGTTGGCGGTGTCCGCTTCGCGCGCCTGGAACACGTGGTCGCCCGCGCACCGGTAGATCCCGTTCTTGACGCCCACCTCGCCGCTGGCGCCGATGAGCCAGTCGCCCGCCGCCGGCTCGGGGTAGATGCGGTAGTCGAGGGCGCCGGCCACCGGCTCGAAGTCGATCGTCACCGTGTCGCCGCGCGTGGTGACCTTCAGGTTCTGGATCGGCGGCAGCTCCGGGACGCAGCTGGCGTCGCCGGCGGCGCAGGGCTTGCGGCAGGCGCCGCCCAGGCACGTCAGACCGTTGCCGCACGACTTGCCGTCGCACTCGCTGTCCAGGCAGTCGACGAACCCGTCGCAGTCGTCGTCGGTGCCGTCCGCGCAGGCGGTCTCCTGCGCGGCGGCCGGCTTGCACGTCGGGCCGGTGGACATTCCGCCTGCGCCGCCGGTGCCCGTTTGGCCCCCGCCAGCAACCTGACCGATGACGTTGTGCGAGCCGCAGCCCGCGAGCGTGCCCGCGGCGACGACCCCGGCGATCGCGAAAGCGAGTGTCTTCATGTCGACCCGCTCAGTGTCGGCAGATCGGGAAAAGTTACGGACGGCGCGCCGCGCCCGCGAGCAGGCGGCTGACTTCGGCGGCGTAGCGTCCCGTCGGGTAGCGCTTCCGGTACGTCTCGAGATCGGCGCGGGCCCGGTCGTCACGTCCCAGGTGGCCCAGGCAGACGGCCCGCCCGTAGAGCGCGCGGTCGAGCGTCCCCGAGGCGGCTGCGCCGGCCCCCGGTCCCAGCAGGCGGTCGAAGTCCCCCAGCGCCTCGGCGTAGCGGCCGGCGCTGGCGCGGAGCTCGGCGCGCGTGAGCAGCTGCTCGGCGCCCAGGCGCCCGGCGAACGCGGTCCGGCCATCCAGCAGGCGCAGCGCCGCCGGCCGATCGTCGAGCTGGAGCACCGCCTCCAACCGCGCGCTGAGCGCCTCCGACGCGAGCACGCCGTGTGGGTAGGCGCTGGCGTACTGGTCCAGAAGCGCCAGGGCGCCGCGCGCGTCGTGATCCTGACGCAGGCGCGAAAGGGCGCGCCCCAGCAGCTGCGCCTCCGTGGT
>CAZJMY010000629.1:0-13475 GCA_964546845.1 uncultured Myxococcales bacterium
CGCTGAAGACGCGATGGCCGCCGCCGATCTGCTGGCGGCGCACCTGGCCGAGACGGCCGTGGCCCGCGACCGGGCCGGAGGCACGGCGCGCGCAGAGCGCGCGATGATCCGGAAGAGCGGCCTCCTGCGCCTGTCCATACCGCGCGAGCTGGGTGGGTGGGGCGCGGCCTGGTCCGAAACCATGCAGGTCGTTCGGCGGTTGGCGCGGGTCGACGGGTCGCTGGCGCACCTTTTCGGCTTTCATCACCTGCTGGTTGCCACTGTCCGGCTATTCGGCGAGGAGCGGCAGTGGCGCGCCGCTTACACCGACACCGCCCGGCACGACTGGTTCTGGGGAAATGCTCTCAATCCTCTGGACCGGCGCACGACGATCCGGTCAGACGAGGCAGGTGGTTTCGTGGTCGACGGGACGAAGACGTTCTGCTCGGGCGCGAGCGATTCGGATCGGTTGATCGTCTCGGGGCTCGACGAGGCCGAGCGGTTGGTCGTGGCGGCGATCCCCACCAACAGGGCCGGTATCGAAGTCCTGGACGACTGGGACAACATGGGGCAGCGGCAGACGGACAGCGGGTCTGTCGTGTTTCGGCGGACGCCCGTTCGGGCCGACGAAATCTTGCGCGCACCGGGTCCGCTCGGCAGTCCGTTCGCCTCCCTTCGCCCGTTGATTGCCCAGCTGGTTCTGGCCAACGTGTTCCTGGGGTTGGGCGAAGGTGCTCTGGACGAAGGAGCGCGGCAGGCCCGCGACCGGGCGCGCCCGTGGGCGACGTCGGGCGTGGCAAGCGTCTCCGACGATCCCTACATCCTGCGGCAGCTGGGTGAGCTTCTCGTCCAGCTCAAGGGAGCGGCTGGCTTGGCGGATCGCGCGGGCACCGCACTGGATGAAGCATGGGCGTCCGCGGAAGCCATCACCGCCGAGCAGCGCGGGGAGCTGGCGACCGCGGTCGCGCTGGCCAAGGTCGCCTCCGATCGGGCGGGGTTGGAGACGGCGAATCGAATCTTCGAGGTCACCGGAGCACGTTCGACGACGGCGCGCGTGGGCCTGGACCGCTTCTGGCGCAACCTGCGCACGCACACGCTGCACGATCCCATCGACTACAAGTTGCGCGAGCTCGGGCGCTTTGCGCTGCTGGGCGAGCGGCCGACGCCCAGCTTCTATTCGTAAGGAGCGACGACAATGAGGCTGTCACCCATCGAAGACGCGGTCGCCGCGATCGGCCGCGGTGAAATGGTGGTCGTCGTAGACGACGCCTCCCGTGAAAACGAAGGCGACCTGATCGTGGCCGCCGAAATGGTGACGGCCGCGACGTTGGCCTTTCTGATTCGGCATACGAGCGGCGTCGTGTGCGCCGCCATGACGCCGGCGCGCCTCGACCGGCTGCAGCTGCCGCTGATGGTCGCCGAGAACCTGGAGTCGCACGGGACGGCTTTCACGGTCACCGTCGACTACCGGCATGGAACGAGCACCGGGATCTCGGCGGCAGATCGGGCCGCGACATTGCGCGCCCTGGCCGATCCCACCGCCTCACCGTCGGACTTCGTCCGGCCGGGACACGTGTTTCCGTTGCGCGCGCGCGAGGGGGGCGTGCTGGAACGGCGGGGCCACACCGAGGCGGCCGTCGACCTGACGCGCCTGGCAGGCCTGTCGCCGTGCGGAGTGTTGTGCGAGATCGTCAATGAGGACGGGTCGATGGCCCGACCGCTGGACCTGATAGCCTTCGCGGAGCAGCACCGGCTGCACCTCATCACCATCGCCGACCTCGTGGCTTATCGCCGGCGGACCGAGCCGCTGGTGCGGCTCGCGGCCGAAGCACGACTCCCGACCCGGCACGGTGTGTTCTCGGCGCGCGTGTACAGGGACCGTCACGGGACCGAGCACGTCGCTCTCGTCATGGGCGACGTGGAAGATCGCGACGAGGTTCTGGTGCGGGTCCACTCCGAGTGTCTGACTGGCGACGTCTTTGGATCGCTTCGGTGCGATTGCGGAAGCCAGCTGGACGCAGCACTGGCCAAGGTCGCCGCGGAAGGGTGCGGAGTCGTCGTGTACTTGCGGGGTCACGAGGGGCGGGGTGTCGGCCTCACGCAGAAGCTGCATGCCTATAAGCTGCAAGAGCAGGGGCGCGACACGGTCGACGCGAATCTGGACCTTGGACTGCCGATCGATGCCCGCAGCTACGACGTCGGCGCCCAGATCCTGACGGACCTGGGCGTCTCCACGATCAGGTTGATGAGCAACAACCCGGCGAAGTTCGTCGAGCTGGAAGGTTACGACCTGCGCATCGTCGAACGCGTTCCTCTGGTCGTCACGCCCAACCACGAGAATTTGGCCTACCTGCGCGCGAAGCAGGAAAAGCTCGGGCACGTGCTGGGAATCGTGTCGTGAGTGCTGCTGCAGCAACACGCGGCCAGCAACGTGTGTTGCAAGGTGGGCAAAGCGCCCGACGGCGGCCGCCAAGTGTCGCGGGCCTGGCGCTGGCATGGACGCTGCTAACCACGATTCGCTCGAAGGAGATTTGATTCATGAGCGAGCCGCACGATTATGAAGCGTTGCGCGCCGAAGTTCGGCGCATCGTCGAGGACGCGATCCGGCCGAGGGCGGCGGAGATTGATCGCACGGGCGCGTTCCCCCGCGAGAACCTGCAAGCGCTGGCAAAGTCGGGGTGGAACGGCGTGCTCGTGCCGCGCGAGCTGGGCGGTCTCGGCCTGGACCACGTCGCCTTCGCGATCGCCGCCGAGGAGATCGGCACGGCCTGCGCGTCGACGGCGCTGGTCTACGTGATGCACACGGGAGCGGCGCAAACGATCGCGCTGTTCGGCAACGACGACCAGAAGCGACGCTGGCTGAAGACCGCGCGCGACGGTGTCATCGGGACCTACTCGACCAGCGAGAAGGCCTCCGGCGGTCATTGGTGGTTCAACTTCAGTCAAGCGCGGCGCGACGGTGACGACTACCTGATCAACGCCGAGAAGTCATTCACGACCAGCTCGGGACAGGCCGACTACTACGTCCTGCAGACGCGCTCGCCGGATTCGAAAGGACCGACCGACATCACGTTCTTCATCGTCGACGGCAAGCAGCCCGGAATTCAGGCGGGGCCATGGGAGGCGCTGGGCGTCCACGGTAACCACAGCGGCCCCATCAAGTACGAAAACGTGAAGGTCCCGCGGCGCGACCGCTTGGGCGCCGAGGGGCAGGGAAAGGACATCATCTATCACGGGGTCTCGCCCGTTTACCTGATCGGCCTCGGCGCGGCCTGGCACGGTGTCGCGCGCGGCGCGCTGGCGGAGGTCACCGGCTACGTCACGCGAACAATCCATCGCGACTTCGATCGCCGTCTGGCCGACTATCAGGTGCTGCGCCAGCAGCTGGGCGAGGCCAAGGTGCTGGTCTCGAGCCTGCAGGCGTGGCAGCGCGCGCTGGCCGACCAGCTTGACGATCTGCAGCGGGCAGGCGGCCCGCAGGGCGAGATCCTGCTTCCGCTGACCGAGTTCAAGGTTCACGCCGCAGAGGTGGCGAACCAGGTTACGAAGCTGGCTCTGGATGTGAGCGGTGGGTACGGCTACAAGCGCGGACCGCTCGAGCGGTCGTTCCGAGACGCTCGCGCGGCCATCGGCATGGGTCCGTCGAACAACATCGCCCGCGAGTGGATCGGCAAAACGTTGGTCGGGCTGCCGCTCGAGCTGTTCGAAGCCGGCGGCGAATGAGCAAACGACTTCCTTCACAGGAGCACGACGATGAGTGACGCCAATCTGCAGTCCGACGCGCTGGCCGACGACATCAAATTCGCCTACTGGGTGCCGAACGTCAGCGGCGGCCTGGTGGTGAGCAAGATCGAGCAGCGCACGCACTGGGGCTACGAGTACAACAAGCAGCTGGCCGTGCTGGCCGAGAACTCCGGGTTCGACTACGCGCTGTCGCAAGTCCGCTACATGGCCAGCTACGGCGCCGAGTATCAGCACGAGTCGACCAGCTTCAGCCTTGCGCTTCTGCTGGCGACGCAACGACTGAAGGTCATCGCCGCCATCCACCCGGGCCTGTGGCACCCGGGCGTTCTGGCCAAGCTGACGGCCACGGCCGACCACCTGTCGAACGGACGCATCGCCGTGAACGTCGTCAGCGGGTGGTTCAAGGGTGAGTTCACCGCGTTGGGTGAGCCCTGGCTGGAACACGACGAGCGCTACCGGCGGTCCGAAGAGTTCATCCGCGCGCTGCGCGGCATCTGGACCGAGGACCACTTCAACCTAAAGGGTGACTTCTACCGAATCAACGATTTCAGCCTGAAGCCCAAGCCTTTGCAGAAGCCTCACCCAGAGATCTTCCAGGGGGGCAACTCGAAAGCCGCCCGAGCCATGGCAGCCCGCGTGTCCGATTGGTACTTCATGAACGGCAACTCGATCGACGGGGTTCGAGCGCAGATCCAAGAGATTCGCGCCAACGCTCAGGCTGTCGGTCGCACGGTCCGATTCGGATTGAACGCTTTCGTCATCGCCCGGGACAGCGAGAAAGAGGCGCGGGACGTCTTGCACGAGATCATCCAGCACGCCGATGTCGAGGCGGTGCACGGCTTCGGCGACGCCGTCAAACAGGCCGGTAAGTCAGCTCCCGAGCGGGAAGGGATGTGGGCGCAGTCGAACTTCGACGACCTCGTCCAATACAACGACGGATTCAAGACCGGCCTCATCGGCACGCCGGAGCAGATCGCCGAGCGGATCGTCGCCTTCAAGGAGGTCGGCGTGAACCTCGTGTTGGGGGGCTTTCTCCATTATCTGGAGGACGTCGATGGGTTCGGCAAAAAAGTCCTGCCGATCGTCCGCGAGCTGGAACAGAAGCAACGCGCCAAGGGGCGCCGCGCAGCCTGAGGCAGCGAAGGGAGGCCCGGTCATGGACGCGGCGATCTTGCGCCTCGAGAACGTCTCACTCTCGTTCCGCGGGGTGAAGGCGATCAGCGATGTCAGCTTCGACGTCGCCGGCGGCGAGATCTGCGCCATCATCGGGCCGAACGGCGCGGGTAAGAGCTCGATGCTGAACGTCATCAACGGCGTGTACCACCCGCAGGGAGGCTCGGTCGTATTCGCGGGTGAGCGTCGCCGTCAGATGCAGCCGCATCACGCGGCCTTACGTGGGATCGCCCGTACCTTTCAACACCTGGCGCTATTCAAGAAGATGACCGTTCTCGAGAACGTGCTGACGGGACGCAACCTGAAATGGCGCGCCGGGTTCTTGGCCCAAGCGCTGCGCCTGCCGGCGGCACGCGCCGAAGAGCGGCGCGAAACGGCGCGCGCGGAAGACGTGGTGCAGTTTCTGCAACTCGAGGACCAGCGGGACACGGTGGTGGGGCAGCTGCCGTACGGGCTTCAAAAGCGCGTCGATCTGGGGCGCGCGCTCGCGGCGGAGCCTCGGCTGTTGCTGCTCGACGAGCCGATGGCAGGGATGACGGCCGCCGAGAAAGCACAGATGGCCGACTTCATCCGCGACGCCAATCGCCGGCTGGGGATCACGGTCGTGTTGATCGAGCACGACGTGGGTGTGGTGCTGTCGCTCGCCGACCACGTCGTGGTGCTGGATTACGGTCGCCTCATCGCCGACGGGGCGCCTGACGATGTCCGCGAGAACCCGGCAGTCTTGGAAGCCTATCTGGGGGCGGCCGGGCCTTCGGAGGCGAACTGAGGGCCATGCAATTCTTCACGGAAGTCCTGGTGGGTGGCCTTCTGGCCGGCGTGATGTACTCGATGGTGGCGATCGGGTTCGTCCTCATCTACAAGGCCTCGGGCGTCTTCAACTTCGCGCAGGGGTCGATGGTGCTGTTTGCAGCGCTGACCTTCGTCAGCCTGCTGGAGCGCGGCGTCGCGTTCTGGGTGGCGCTGCTGGTCACCCTCGCGGTGATGCTGCTGCTGGGGGTTCTGGTCGAGCGGGTCGTGCTGCGACCACTCGTCAACCGCCAGCCCATCACTCTCTTCATGGCGACTCTCGGCCTCAGCTTCGTCATCGAGGGGCTGGCCCAGACGCTCTGGGGATCCCAGGTGCACGGCCTCGAGCTGGGCGTCGCCGACACCCCATTCGAGGTGCACGGCGTGATGATCAGCCAGTTCGACCTGTTCGCCGCGGGTACGGCCGGCGCGCTGGTCGTCGTGCTGGGATTGCTCTTCAACCGCACGAGGCTGGGGCTGGCTCTGCGTGGCGTCGCCGACGACCCGCTCGCGGCTTTGGCGGTCGGGATCGATCTGCGGCGCGTCTGGGCAGTCGTCTGGGCGGCCGCGGGCGTGGTGGCTCTGGTGGCGGGGCTGCTGTGGGGCGCACGCGTGGGCGTGCAGTTTTCGCTGTCGCTGATCGTGTTGAAGGCGTTGCCCGTGCTGATCATCGGCGGGTTCTCGTCCATCGCGGGCACCATCGTCGGCGGGCTGATCGTCGGCGCCTCCGAAAAGCTGGCGGAGGTGTACCTGGGGCCACTCGTCGACGGCGGAATCGAAAACTGGTTTCCGTACGTTTTGGCGTTGCTCTTCTTGTTCGTCCGTCCGACTGGCCTCTTCGGTGAGCCGCAGATCGAGCGTGTGTGATGGCTCTGGCGGGCGCAGGCATACTCACGGACGTTCGCAGGCCGCGCGTGCGCCTCACGCTGGCCGCGCTGGTTCCAGCGCTCGCGCTGTTCGCTCCACTCGTGGGGACGGACTACTGGTTTAGCGCGATTCTGATCCCCTTCCTGGTGCTGTCACTGGCAGGGCTGGGGTTGAACCTGCTGACGGGATACGCGGGGCAGCTCTCTCTTGGGTCTTCTGCGTTCATGGCCGTGGGGGCTTTCGCCGCCTACAACTTCGTGCTGCGGCTGCCCGGACTGCCCTTGCTGGTCGCGCTGGCGCTGGGCGGGGTCACGGCCGCGGCTGTTGGCGTGGTGTTCGGCCTTCCCAGCCTGCGCATCAAGGGCTTTTACCTGATCGTCTCGACGCTGGCGGCGCAGTTCTTCGTCGAATGGGCGTTGACGAAGGTCGCCTGGTTCTCGAACAACAACGCGTCCGGCGTCATCAGCGCGCCTCCCCTGGTCATCGCTGGTCATGACTTCGGCAGCCCGCGGGGACGTTATCTCCTGACGCTCGCCGTCGTCACCGGACTGACCGCCGTGGCGCGCAACCTGGTCCGCGGCGAGGTGGGGCGCAGCTGGATGGCCGTGCGGGACATGGACACCGCGGCGGCGGTCGTCGGCATTCCCATCCTCAAGACCAAGCTCCTCGCGTTCGCGACGAGCTCGTTCTACTGCGGCGTGGCCGGTGCGCTCTGGGCCTTCGCCTACCTCGGTACCGTCGAGCCGCACGGTTTCGATCTCGACCGGTCGTTCCAGATCCTGTTCATCATCATCATCGGCGGGATGGGGAGCATCGCCGGCGCGTTCTTGGGAGCAGCGTTCATCGTATTGCTGCCGATCCTGATGGACAACCTGGCGACACACTACTTCGCGGGCGTCATCGATCCGGGGCACCTGGAGAACGTCCAGAAGATGGTGTTCGGAGCGCTGATCATCCTGTTTCTGATCAAAGAGCCGGACGGGCTGGTGCGCTTGTTGCGCACCGTGCACCAGCGGGTCAGTCGATGACCGCCGACTGCTGTCGCTAATCAAAACGCGCGTCGCGAACGCGCACGGAGGACGATCGTCATGAACGCGAGAGGTCTTGGTCTGTTCACCGCCCTGTCGGTGCTCGTGGGTGCGCGCGGCGTGCACGCCGACGGCAAGGGCGAACAATACTTTCCCCTGCAGAGTTACCGGGTGGGGCCCTACGCCGCCGGCGGTTCCGGCTTCTTCGGAGGCTTCATCGACTACCTCAACTTGATCAACACGCGAGACGGTGGCGTCAACGGCGTCAAGCTGACCTGGTCCGAGTGCGAGACGGAGTACGTCGTCGAGCGCGGCGTCGAATGCTACGAGCGCTTGAAGAAGGGATTGAATGGCGCGCCAGCGGCGGCGACCAACCCGCTGTCCGTCGGAATTGCGTACGCGACCATCGACCGGCAAACGGCGGACAAGATTCCCCTCATCACCATCAACCACGGCCGGACCGACAGCACCGACGGGAGCGTGTTCCCTTACGTCTTTCCGCTGCAGCTGAACCCCTATAGCGAGATCGCGGCCATCACCACGTGGATTGGCCAGAAGGAAGGGGGGCTCGACCGACTCAAGGGCAAGAAGATCGTGACCCTCTACCATGGGTCGCCGTACGGCAAAGAGACCATCCCCATTCTCGACCTTTACGCCAAGAAGTACGGCTTCGAGATCACGCACATCGAGGTGCCCCACCCGGGCAACGAGCAGCAGTCGCAGTGGCTGAACATCCGCCGCATCAAGCCGGACTGGGTGATTCTGCGCGGCTGGGGCGTGATGAACCCGGTGGCGATCAAGACCGCCGCCAAGACCGGATTCCCCGTCGATCACATCATCGGCAACATCTGGAGCAACGCCGAAGAAGACGTGCGACCGGCAGGGCCCGTGGGTAAGGGGTACATCGCCATCACCACCGGCCCGTCGGGAACCAACTTCCCGGTGCTGAAGGACATCGAGAAGTACGTGATCAGCGGCGGCAAGGGGGATCTCAAGGACCCCAAGCGGTTCGGCAGCATCTACTACAACCTGGGCGTCGAGAACGGGATCCTGAACGTCGAAGCGCTCCGGGTGGCGCAGGCCCACTTCGGCCGGCGGCCGCTGACCGGCGAGGAGGTGCGCTGGGGTTTCGAGAATCTGAACATCGACGACCGCCGGCTCAAAGAGCTCGGCGCGCTGGGACTGCTGCAGCCGATCAAGCTGTCGTGCTCTGATCACGAGGGCGGCGGCGCGGTCCGCTTCCAGCAATGGGATGGGCAGAAGTGGGTCACCATCAGCGACTGGGTTCATCCGGATCGCTCTACCTTACGCCCGATCATCGAGGCCTCCGCGGCGAAGTACGCCAAGGAGAAAGGGATCAGGCCGCGCGACTGCGCCCGCGAAGCCCACGCGTCGCGCTGAGCGGAGCTGCCGTGCCGGCCATTCTACAGTTCGACGACGTCGAGGCCGCTTACGACGGGATCATCCTGGCGTTGCGCGGGCTGACGCTGGAAGTTCCCGAGGGCGCTGTCGTGGCGCTCCTGGGGGCAAACGGGGCCGGCAAGACGACCGCGCTCAAGGCGGCCTCCGGGCTGCTGGCCGCTGAGCGCGGCGCGGTCACCCAGGGGCGCATCCGCTACCGGCAGTGCGACGTAGCCGACTGCACGCCGCGCCAGCTGGTGCAAGCAGGCATGGTGCAGGTTCTCGAGGGGCGCCATTGCTTTCCACATCTGACCGTCGAGGAGAACCTGAAGGCGGGCGCGCTGGTTCACGGCCGTTGGGGCAGGGCGGCGCGCGAATCGTTGGACGCGATATACGATCATTTTCCGCGGTTGCGAGGCCTGCGCCGAAAACCGGCGGGGTTCACCAGCGGCGGCGAGCAGCAAATGGTCGCGATCGGGCGGGCGCTGATGGCTCGTCCCACGCTGGTCCTCCTCGACGAACCGTCCATGGGCCTGGCACCGCTGGTGGTCGAGGAGATCTTTCACAACATTCGTACGCTGAACCGCGAGCAGCGGGTCAGCTTTCTGGTGGCCGAGCAGAACGCCCGCGTGGCCCTGCGCCACGCCGATCGGGGCTACGTGATCGTCAACGGACGGGTGGCAACCAGCGGCACCGCCGCCGAGTTGCGGGCGCGTTCCGACGTGCAGCGTATGTACCTAGGCCTCGGGGCGGCGCCGGACACCGCAGCGCAAACCTCTATCGCTCTGGAAGGGTGAAGTCATGTCGCACAGCAAGGTCGTTCGAGTTCGAGTCACACCACTTGCGTTCGCCGCCGTATTCGCAGCGGTCGCCGTCATAGGGATGATTGAATCTTCCGCCCGCGCACAAGATCCGACCACCACCGAGACCTCGCCGTCGGCGCCGGTCCCGCCGCCACCTTCGCCGGCCGCCACGCTGGCCAGCACGCCTGCCGGGCAGCCCTTGCCGGCGTGGTTGAAGGCGCTGAACATCGGAGGTGGCGCGCTCCTCTGGTACTACCAGCCCGTGCGGGTGCCGGGCGGGCAGAACAACGTCGATCTCTTCTTCGCGAACCTGCTGCTCGACGGTAAGTTCGGAATTTTCGGCCTGCACATCGAGCCGCGCTTTCGCGATTCTCGCCTCCGTGCGTTCTACCCCGGGCCGGTCTGGGCGCAGGAAGTGTACGCGTCGTTCGACCTTCCCGCCCACACGCTGATCAAGACCGGCAAGCTGTACAGCCATTTTGGCCTCTTCTGGGACAATTCGTTCTACGGCAACGTTCAGGTCTACGACGGTCTCAAGCTGGACCCCGACTACGGCATCTCGGTGGAAGGCGCTGTCCGACCGCAGGCGCGGACGGGACTGCGGTACTGGGCTCAGTACTTCGTCGTGGACGGGCACACCAACGTGTCGCTGGACGGTCGCGATACGATCTCGCTGCCGAATGGGCACCGGCGCAATCAGACGATCCTCCGGGTCGAGCCGTTCTACCGCCCGTCCGATCGGTTCGCGCTCACGGGCGGGCTGTCGGCCTCCTATCTGCAGGCGGACCTGGGCGCCGCCGGGACGCGCAACGTGTACCGGGCTGCGGCTGATCTTGCCGTGGTGGTGACCCGCTGGTCCGCCTGGGTCGAGTACACGCGTCAGAACGGCCAGACGGTGACGGACTTCCCCCTCGCAGCTCAGGCGGCCACGCCCACGAGCGCCGCCGTGCCGGGCCAGGCCTCGGCCCACAACAACTACGTGCTCGTCGGTACCCAGGTGGCCCTCGGGCCGGTCACGGTGCGCTACAACGCCAGCACCGGCCGATATGAGGATCTCGACATCTCGGAGTGGATGCACGTCCCGGGCGTCGCCTACGCGTTCAACGAGAACTTCGTCGTGCTCGGCGAGTACGTCGACTGGCACCGGTACGCGCCGGGTGGCAGCTCGATCGTCGACCGCAGCGTGGACGTCACGTTGTCGGGCCATTTTTAACAGGGGGAGAACCATGTCGCTCGTCGTCACCATCAGCGCCAGCCCGGCGCCCGTGTCTCGATCCGCACGTTTGGCCGCTCGGGTGGGGAGTACCATCGCGGCGCGCGGGATCGAAGTTCAGTCCATCAACGTTCGTGAGTTGCCGGCGGAAGACTTGCTGTCGGGCCGGGGCGACACCCCGGGCCTGCGGCGCGCCGTGGGCCTGGTCGAGCAAGCCGACGGTGTGGTGGTCGTGACACCGGTGTACAAGGCAGCGTACACGGGCGTCCTGAAGACATTTCTGGATGTGCTGCCGCAGTTCGGGCTCAGCGGCAAGGTGGTCCTGCCGCTCGCGACCGGTGGGACGGTGGCGCACGTGCTGGCGATCGACTACGCGCTACGGCCGGTGCTGTCGGCGCTGGGCGCGCAGCACGTCGTCGCCGGCCTGTTCATTCTCGACAAGCTGCTGGCCGACGGGCCCGATGGTGTCTTGACCATAGACCGCGAATTCGATGAACGTCTGGACGGGGTCGTGAGCGACTTCGTCGGCAGCCTGGAGCGACGCGCTCTCTCCCGCGCCGCCTGACCCGGCACGGGCTGCTGGTTTGGAAGCAACGGCTGCTGGAAACCCGGCAGCCCAAAGTCTCAGTTGCGTCAGCGCCAGCTCGCCAATCGCTCAATCACGCGGCACCGATCTTGCGAGGCGGACAAGGCGACGCGAATGATCCGAATCCGAGACGTCGGGCGATCCGGCACGCCGGGCTCAGTGGGCCGGGTCGACTACGATCCGATGGCCGCCGCCTACGGGCGGCGCTACCAGTTGCACGCCTACCCGGGCGTCCGCTCGACGATCGTGGGGGCGTTCGAGCGCAGTGAAGGGGGGCACGTCTTGGAGGTCGGCTGCGGCACCGGAAGGTGGCTTGCCGAGCTGGCAAGCGCTGGGGCTGAGGTGGTCGCGGGAATCGACCCGTCAGCCGAGATGCTGCAGCGGGCCGCCACCGTCGTGAGCGGCGATCTGCGTCTCGGTGTCGCGGAGGAGTTGCCCTGGAGTGAGGCGTCTTTCGACCTGGTCCTATTCATCAACGCTCTTCATCATGTCACCGCTCCGTCCGTCGCGTTTGACGAGGCCTTTCGGGTGCTCCGCCCTGGCGGAAGGCTCGTTTCCATCGGTCTCGACCCGTTGGAAGGTCGCGACCGGTGGTATGTTTACGACTTCTTCCCGCAGACACTGGTGGCGGACTACGCACGGTTCCCTTGTCGCGAGATTCGGACGCGATGGTTGCAGGCGGCGGGCTTCGCGACCATCTCGTTCAGTCTAGCGGAACACTTGCGTGGTTCTTACGAGCTGTCGGCCGCGCGCGCAGCGGGCGTCCTGGAGCGATCGTTCACATCGCAGCTGGCAGCTTTGCCAGAGGATCAATATCTTGCGGGGCTCGCGAAGATCGAGAGCGCAGCGGCTCGCGATCCCGGGCTGCGGTTGCAGGTGGACCTGCGGCTAAACACCACCGAAGGGATGAAACCCGACGCCTAGACCCTGAGCGCTGTTGATGGTGGCAGGCGCCCTGCTGACCCTGGCGTGAGCCCGGTGTTGAGGCCGAAATGTCGACATCGCGAGAGACTGCTCCATGAAGAAATACTTCGCCGGCAAGTCGGTCGACTATGCGACGTACCGGACGGACTACCCCGAAGACGTGATTGCGGCGGCCCAGAGCCGGGTGGGGCTCGTGGAGACCGACATCGTCGCCGACCTCGGGTCAGGGACCGGCATGCTAGCGCGGTGGTTTCTGCTTCGCGGCAATCCGGTGTTCGGCGTCGAACCTGACGAAGGGATGAGGGCGACGGCCGAGGCAGGACTCGGCGCATTCGGTCGGTTGTTCAGGAGCGTGTCGGGAACCGCGGAGCGCACGACGCTGCCCGCGGCCAGCGTGAGTCTGGTCTCCGTCGGAAACGCCTTCCACTACTTCGATTCGCAACCCGCGCGCGCCGAAGTCGCAAGGATCCTGCGGCCGCGCGGACGAATTCTCATCGTCGACCACCTACGACCGTGCGCGCCGAACGCCTTCATGCGGGCATATTCGGACTTCGTCGGTCGGGTACGGGATGCCGAAGCCCCCGACTTGCGCGATGATCAGCGGACCGCAGACTCTCTGCAAGCCTTCTTCCAGGGAATGGACGTTCACGAGCAAGACTTGGGCGACCGGACGCTGAACTTCACGTGGAACTTGTTGCGCGGTAGATTTCTGTCCACGTCGATCGCTCCGGCAGAAGGAGACACTCGACGAGCTGAGGTGCTCGAGGAACTCGCGCTCATTCACGAAACCTTTCAGACAGGCGGCGTCGTTCCGTTCCAGCTCCGATGGCGATATATGTGGTCCGAGCCGAAGCCGGCCTCGTAGCTCGGCCACGCCGATGTGCCTAAACCGACGGTGGATGTGCCTAGCAATGTGCCTGATTGGTCGTGATTTTGGGTGTCGTCCGGTACTTCGCGGTGTTGTTAAC
>CAZJMY010000630.1:0-2780 GCA_964546845.1 uncultured Myxococcales bacterium
GTTCCCCCGGACGACTCGGGCCGGCCTGCCGCGCCCCCCGTCCCGGGCGCGAGCAGGCCGCCAGCCCCCACATTGCCGCCCTGCGACGTCCCGCCGGACGCGCCGCCCGTCTGGGCCGGTCCGCTTGCGGCGGCCCCGCCCTGCCCGCCCGATCCGGCCGAGCCACCGCCCGCGCCGCAACCGGCGCCGATAATCAAGAGCCCCACAACCGCGATCACGGGGTGCGCGGCGCGGCGGGAACGGACCGATGTCGTGGGACCGGGCATGTCTCCTCCCCGACATGAAGGGCCAAAGCGGGCTGTTCGGCCCTGTCCGCGATTGCGCGCGTCGCCCGGCTGGGCTGCGTCACGACGCGCCGGGCGCCGGCGTCCCGCCGTTCACAAGGTCTGGACCAAAGGCCCTCCGTCGGGGAAAGTTCGCCCATGAGCAGTCCCGGATACCGCAGCCGAACCACCACCCAGGGCCGGAACATGGCCGGCGCGCGCTCGCTGTGGCGGGCCACCGGGATGAAGGACGCCGACTTCGAAAAGCCGATCGTCGCCATCGCCAACAGCTTCACCCAGTTCGTCCCCGGACACGTCCACCTGCACGACATCGGCCAGCGCGTGAAGACGGTGGTCGATGCGGCCGGCGGATGGGGCGTCGAGTTCAACACCATCGCGGTCGACGACGGCATCGCGATGGGCCACGGGGGCATGCTCTATTCGCTGCCCAGCCGCGACCTCATCGCCGACAGCGTCGAGTACATGGTCAACGCGCACTGCGCCGACGCGCTGATCTGCATCTCGAACTGCGACAAGATCACGCCCGGGATGCTGATGGCGGCCATGCGCCTCGACATCCCGACCATCTTCGTGTCGGGCGGCCCGATGGAGGCCGGCAAGATCGTCGGCACGCACGGCCGCGACGGCAAGGCGCTGGTCCGCAAGCTGGACCTCATCGACTCCATGATCGCCGCCAGCGACGCCAAGGTCAGCGACGACGAGCTGGCGGAGATGGAGCGGTCCGCCTGCCCGACCTGCGGCTCCTGCTCGGGGATGTTCACCGCCAACAGCATGAACTGCCTGAACGAGGCGCTGGGGCTGGCGCTGCCCGGCAACGGCACGCTGCTGGCCACGCACGCCCGCCGCTGGGAGCTGTTCGAGGCCGCCGGCCGGCGCATCGTCGAGATGGCCAAGTCGTACTACGTCGACGGGGACCGCAGCGTCCTGCCGCGCGCCATCGCGACGTTCGACGCCTTCGAGAACGCCATGGCGCTGGACATCGCCATGGGCGGGTCGACCAACACCGTGCTGCACATCCTGGCCATCGCGCACGAAGCAGGCGTGGCCTTCACGATGGACGACATCGACAGGCTGTCGCGGCGCGTGCCCAACATCTGCAAGGTCGCGCCGTCGTCGCACTACCACGTCGAGGACGTCCACCACGCGGGCGGCATCTTCACCATCCTGGGCGCGCTGGACCAGGCCGGCCTGATCCACCGCGACGCGCGCACGGTCCACGCGCCCTCGATGGGCGCCGCCATCGACGCGCACGACATCCGGCGGCCGACCGCGACGGCCGAGGCGCGCCAGCGCGCGCTGGCTGCGCCCGGCGGCGTGGCCACCAAGGTCGCCTTCTCGCAGGACAAGTACTTCGCCGACGTCGACAGCGACGCCGCGCGGGGCTGCATCCGCGACGTCGAGCACGCCTACAGCCAGGACGGCGGGCTGGCGGTGCTGCGCGGCAACATCGCCCAGGACGGTTGCATCGTGAAGACGGCGGGCGTCGACGCGTCGATCCTGAAGTTCGAGGGGCCGGCGCGCGTCTTCCAGTCGCAGGAGGCGGCCTGCGAGGCGATCCTGGGCGACCAGGTCCGCGCGGGCGACGTCGTGGTCATCGTCTACGAGGGACCCAAGGGCGGACCGGGGATGCAGGAGATGCTGTACCCGACGTCGTTCCTCAAGGGCAAGGGGCTCGGCAAGGCCTGCGCGCTCATCACGGACGGCCGCTTCTCGGGCGGGACGGCCGGGCTCAGCATCGGGCACGTCTCGCCGGAGGCCGGGGAAGGCGGCGCCATCGCGCTGGTCGAGGAAGGCGACCGCATCCGCATCGACATCCCCGAGCGGCGCATCGACGTGCTGGTGACGCCCGAGGTGCTGGCCAAGCGGCGGGCCGCCATGCAGGCGCGCGGCGCCGACGCCTGGCGCCCGAACCGCGACCGCGTCGTCTCCGAGGCGCTGCGCGCCTACGCGCTCATGACGACCAGCGCCGCCCGCGGCGCGGTCCGCGATTTGACCCAGCTGCGGACCAAGTGAGCTCAGCGGCCGCGCGTCAGCGGAACGCCGATCGCGCGGCCGCGAGCGGCACGACGGCGCACGTGCCGGCCTCGGTCAGGTAGACGCGCACGGCCCCGCCGCGCAGCGCCGCGGGAATGTCGTCGTTGAGCAGGTACCCGGCGTCGACGCCGACCAGCTCGGCGTCCAGCGCCAGGCAAAACACCTGGGCGTCGCGGTAACCCTGCGCGCCCGCGACGGCGCGCCCGCGCAAGGCGCCGTAGATGTGGATGTTGCCGTCCGCCAGAAGCTGGGCGCCCGGGTTGACGGACGCGAGCACGATCAGGTCGCGTCCGTCGGCGTAGACCACCTGCCCCGAACGCACCGGCTGGCGAATGACCAGCGACGGTCGGTGTCGCGGCACGGGCGGCGGCGCCGGCGCGGCAGCCGACACGACCGCGCGACCCGGCAATGACGGAGGCGGCGGCGGCGCGCGGTCTGGATGCTGGGCGGCGGGCGTCGGCG
>CAZJMY010000631.1:0-9740 GCA_964546845.1 uncultured Myxococcales bacterium
GAGCCGGACGAGCGGCTGATGCGGTCGATCGAAGAAAAGATCGACATCCCGGATTCGCGCAAGGACGACTTCCGGCGCGAGATCATGAACTACATCGGCGCGCTGGCGATCGAGGGGCGGCAGTTCGACTTCCGCACCAACGAGCGGCTGCAAAAGGCGCTGGAGCTGAAGCTGTTCGAGGATCAAAAGGACAGCATCAAGCTGACGTCGCTGGTGTCGGCGGTCGTCGATCGAGACACGCAGGAGAAGATCGACGTGGTCAAGAACCGGATGATCCGGAACTACGGCTACTGCGAGATCTGCGCGACCGACGTCCTCAACTTCGTCGCCTCGATCTTCGCGCGCGGCGACGTGAAAGACTGACCGCCCGGATGGACACGGACACGCGCCGTACGCTGGAATCGCTGCCGACCGTTCACGTGGAGGTGAACGGTCAGGCGGCGGCGCTGCTGGTCAAGCTGATGGGCGACCTCAAGACCGAGCAGCCGATGGCGGTGCTCACGCGCTCGCTGGGGCTGCTGGAACAGGCCCTGGCGGCCAAGGGCAAGGGGCAGCGGTTCGGGGTGTACGACCCCGCGACAGGACGGTTCGTCGACCTGGTGGTGTAAATGGCGCTCAGGATTGATCCCGACCATCGCCGCTTCCGGGACATCGTTCGCGGCAAGATCAAGCAGGACCTGCGGAAGTACATCTCGCAGGGCGAGCTGATCGGCCGGAAGGGGAAGGATCTGGTTTCGATCCCGCTGCCCCAGATCACCGTGCCGCGGTTCCGGTTCGGCAGCCGCGACCGGGGCGGGGTGGGGCAAGGGGAGGGCGAGGTCGGCGACAGCCTGGGCAAGTCCGACCCCAACGCCGACGGCAGCGGCAAGGCGGGCGACCAGGCGGGCGAGCACGCGCTGGAGGTCGAGCTCTCGCTGGAGGAGCTGGCCCAGATCATGGGCGAAGAGCTGCAACTGCCGCGCATCGAGCCCAAGGGCAAGCAGCGGATCATCGCCCAGAAGGATCGGTACGTCGGCATCCGGCGCGCCGGACCGGAGTCGCTGCGGCACTTCAAGCGGACGTTCCGGCAGGCGCTGCGGCGCCAGATCATGACCGGCACCTACGACCCCAAGAACCCCATGATCGTGCCGGTCAGGGAGGATCGACGCTATCGGTCCTGGAGAACCAGCCCGATGCCGCAGTCCAATGCGGTCATGATCTTCATCATGGACGTGTCGGGCTCGATGGGCGACGAGCAGAAAGAGATCGTCCGGATCGAGTCGTTCTGGATCGACGCCTGGCTGCGCAGCCAGTACAAGGGGCTCGAGTCGCGCTACATCATCCACGACGCCGTCGCGAAGGAGGTCGACCGCGACACCTTCTTCCGCACGCGCGAGTCGGGCGGCACGATGATCTCCAGCGCGTACAAGCTGTGCGCGAAGATGATCGAGGACGATTTTCCCCCCAGCGAGTGGAACATCTACCCGTTCCACTTCAGCGACGGCGACAACTGGTCGGTCGATGACACCGTCCAGTGCGTCGAGATCTTGAAGACGCAGATCCTGCCCAAGGTGAACCTGTTCTGCTACGGGCAGGTCGAGTCGCCCTACGGGTCGGGGCAGTTCATCAAGGACCTGAACGAGCACTTCGACGAGGAAGACAGCCTGGTGGTCTCGGAGATCAAAGGCAAGGAAGCCATCATGGATTCGATCCGCGACTTCCTGGGCAAGGGAAAGTAAGGAAGCCATGGCGTCGTTGCCGCCCTATCTCATCGACATCCAGCGCGAGATCGAAGGCTACGGCCGCGCCTATGGGCTGGACTTCTGGGACGTCGAGTTCGAGATCCTCGACTACAAGAAGATGCAGGAGGTCGCGGCGTTCGGCGGGTTCCCGGTGCGGTACCCGCACTGGCGCTTCGGCATGGAGTTCGAGCATCTGACGAAGAGCCACGTCTACGGCTTTTCGAAGATCTACGAGATGGTCATCAACAACAACCCCGCGTACGCGTATCTGCTCGAGGGGAACTCGCTGGTCGACCAGAAGATGGTCATCGCCCACGTGCTGGGGCACGTGGACTTCTTCAAGAACAACTACTTCTTCTCGAAGACCAACCGCCGGATGATCGACGGGATGGCCAACCACGCGACCCGCGTGCGGCGCCACGTCGAGCGGCTGGGGATCGAAAAGATCGAGACCTTCATCGACGCCTGCCTCTGCCTCGAGAACCTGATCGACCCCATGTCGCCGTTCATCGCGCGCAAGGCGGCGCCGGATCGCGACAAGGCCAAGGAAGAACAGACGCAAGAGCTACCGCGCATCCGCGCCAAGTCCTACATGGACAAGTTCATCAACCCGCCCGAGTACATGGAAGAGCAGCGGCGGAAGATCGAGCGTGAGCGCGAGAAGCCCAAGAAGAACCCCTCGGAGCCCGAGCGCGACGTGCTGCTGTTCCTGCTGCAGAACGCGCCGCTGGACCCGTGGGAGCGGGACATTTTGGAGATCATCCGGGACGAGGCGTACTACTTCGCCCCCCAGCGGCAGACCAAGATCCTCAACGAGGGTTGGGCCGCCTACTGGCACAGCAAGATCATGACGGAGAAGGCGCTGAAGGTCAGCGAGATCATCGACTACGCCGACCACAACGCCAGCGTCCTGGCGACCGCGCCCGGGCAGTTCAACCCGTACAAGATCGGGATCGAGCTGCTGCGCGACGTGGAGGAGCGCTGGGACAAGGGGCGCTTCGGGCGCGAGTGGAACGAGTGCCAGAGCCTGGACGCGCGGCGGACCTGGGACAAGCGCCTGGGCCTGGGGCGGAAGAAGATCTTCGAGGTCCGGAAGCTCTACAACGACGTGACGTTCATCGACGAGTACTTCACGGCGGACTTCTGCGAGCGCAACAAGTTCTTCTCGTTCTCGGTCAACGACCGGACCGGGAACTACGAGATCGACTCGCGGGAGTTCGAGAAGATCAAACACAAGATGCTGTTCTCGCTGACGAACTTCGGCGACCCCTTCATCTTCGTCGAGGACTCGAACCACGAGAACCGGGGCGAGCTGCTGCTCCGCCACCGCCACGAAGGCACGGACCTGCAGATCGACCACGCCCGCTCCACGCTCGGTGCGCTGGGGCGCATCTGGCGGCGCCCGGTCAACCTGCTCACGGCGGTGGACGGCAAGCAGAAGATGTTCCGCTTCGACGGCCGCGAGCACACCGAGAAGTCGCTGGCCACCTGACGCAGCGGGCGGGGCGCCGCAGGCCGCGGCGTTCGCGTTGCCTCCACCGACCTCAAGCGCTGGGCGCGCCGCCGTACAGGCTCGCGAGGTCCAGGCGACAGTCGAGGGCGGAGATGACCGCCGCACCTTGCCCCTCGGTCACGGCGGTGCGCCAAACGTCGCCGATCCGTTCGCGCACTTCGAGGCGCGGCTGGTCTTGCCAGACGTAGACGACGGCGCGCAGGGAGGGGACCAACCGATAGTGCTCGAATTTCTGGCCCAGGTCGTAGGCGATGGTCGGCGCGGACAGAACCTCGACCACGACGGTCGGGTTGACCACCGTGTCCTTACTCTCGGGATCGCGTTCGAGCGGCCCGCAGACGACGGTCACGTCCGGGTAGGTCGCGAGTCCGGTGGACAGCACCCTGAGACGGAGGTCCGAGCTGAAGGTCTCGCATCCGCTGCGAAGCTGACTGGCCAGAGCCGTTCCCACCCGCATGGTCAGAGCGGCATGGCGCGCCGAGCCCCCAGCCATCGCGTAGATCTCGCCGTCGAGGTATTCGTTTTTGACCCCGCTCATCTCCTCGACCACGAGGTAGTCGCGGAAGGAATAGCTATGCAGCCGCGCCGGCACTCCCATGACCTTAACATCGGCCGGGCCCCGGCGGCGGTTGCGTGGAAGTTGCGGCGCGGCGCGCGCGCCTGTATCCATCGGCCATGAGCCTGCGGCTCGGCAACCGCACCCGCCGGCGCCTGGAGATCGCGGGCCTCGTCTCTGCGTTCCTGGCGGTGGCCGGGTGGGCGGTCTACGAGGCGGCGCAGCCCTCGCCCTGGCAGCGGGTGATTGCCACGCGCGAGGGGCTCACCGGCCGCCGGCTGGCGTGTGGCGACATCATCCGCCCCGGGGCCCTCTTCGTGGCTCTGCCGCACCGCTCGGCGCTGCGAAAAAACGTGGAGCTCCGCTACGGCACGCGGACGCTGGTCGTCCCCGTGCTGGACGTGGGCCCCTGGAACGTGGACGACGACTACTGGACGGCCGGCCGCCGCCCCGCCGCCGAGCTGGGGCGCGGCGCCTACCGCAAGCCTTCGAACGCCGCCGGCATCGATCTGTCCGACGCGACCTTCAAGGCGCTGGGGCTTCGCGACAACTCCCCTGTCGAGTGGCGCTTCGTTCACCGCGGCTACATCCCGCTGCCCCGCGTCTCGATGACTCGGCACCCCGCGAGGCGTATGCTGGGCGCTCGTTAGCGTGGGGAGCTCAGTCATGCGCGCTCTGGTGACAGCCGGAGCCCTGGTGCTGGCGTTCGTGGCGGGACGGGCGACCTTGCGCCGCCGCGCCGTCCTGCTGCTGGGCCGTCATGGCCGGGCGCTGGCGCCCGCCGCGCTGGCCTCGGTCTGGCTGGTCGGGTTGCTGCTCGGTCAAGCCACGGGGTCGGTCACGGGTATGTCGTGGACCGCCGCCGCCGCCGTCCTGGCCGTGTGGGCGATGGTCCGGCGCCGGTTCGCGCCGCTGCGGGTCCACGCCCCGCGATGGACCCACCTCGACTGGGTGATGTTCCTGTTCGTCGCGGTGGTGTTCCTGTCCGTCGACCTGTGGGATCTCGAGGTCCACCGCGCGCTGACCGCCCAGCTGCTGCACGGGAACCTCCCCCCGCGCGCGCTCAACGACCCGCGGTTTCCGCTGGCGTACCACGCCGTCTACGACGCGCTGGTCGCGACCGTGCTCACCGTGCTGCCGATCGATCTGCAGCCGGCCATGGGGCTGGTCTCCACGGCCTGCGTCGCGCTCACGCTGTCGAACCTGCAGGCGCTCAGCCGCGTTTTCTTCCGCCGGCGCGGCACGGCGCAGCTCGCCCGCGCGCTGTTCATGTTCGGTTTCGGGCCGGTCTTCATCCGCTGCGCCGCCAGCGGGTGGAACCTGGACGAGATGCACGGCCACACGGCCCAGTCCTACGTCGAGCTGATCCTGCGGCGGCCGGCCGGCCTGGGGATGGCGTTCTTCACCTTCGCGCTGGCGGTCGTCCTGCCCTGCTATCGGCGCACGCCGGGGGAGCGGCGCGACGTCGCGATCTCGCGGTTGAAGTGGCTGGTCCCGGCGCTGCTGGTCCTGCCGCAGATGTCGGAGGAGGCGACTTTCTTTCTGTTCGTCTATCTGGCGCCTCTGGTCCTGGCCCGCCGCCTCGGCGCGCGCACGGTCGCCATCCTCGTCGCCGCCACGCTGGTGGGCGCGCTGCAGTCCGGCGTCGTGCTGGGCGTGCTGGGGCATCGGGCGATGGCGACGCCGACGCTGCATTTTTCCTGGCCGCCGCGCCTGCCGACCTGGGCGTACGAACAGCACGGCGTCTCGTTGCTTTCGCGCGCGGCCAGCGGGTTCTACTGGCTGGAGCTGGGGCCGGTTTTCCTGGCGGCGCTGGCTTTCGCGCTCGCCGGCCGCGACGCTGGACGACGCGCGGTGGGCGCTGCGTTTCTGGCGGGCGCCGCCGTCGCCGTGTTCGCCAGCACCGGCGCCTGGAAGAAGAGCGACCTCGACCGGTTCTTCTTCTACGGAACGCCGCCCGTGTTCATGCTGGCCGCCGGGCTGCCCGATCGGATCTTCGGGGCGCTACGGGACGGACGGCCGGCGCCCCGCGCGCTGCTGGCCGGCTTCGGGCTGGTGGTCTGCGCGCCGACGGCGATCTATCCCGCCTGGCAGGCCCGCGATCGCCTGAGTGGGGAGTTCAGCGCGCACGCGCTCGGCGGCGATCTGCGCCGGGCGCTGGCGGCCGTGGGCCCGCGGGAGCCGATCCTGACGACCGTCGACCGCGCCAACGACGTCATCATGGCCGGCTTCCTGGTCATCGCGCCGATCGAGACGAACGAGGTCACGCGGATCACGACCGGACTGTTCGACGACTACGTCCGCGCGAACGCCAGCCGGGCCGTCTGGCTTTTCCTGCCGGAAGGCGACGCGCGCCTGGCCGGCCGGCCGCCGGTCGCCAGCGAGGGAGGGTACGTGCTCGCCCGCGCGGCGCCGCCCACCCCCTAGAGCGCTTCGCGGCGAACGCCGTTCGGGGGCGGCCCCAGGGGCGCCGCCGCGCGCGGGGCGCCGGCCCGCCGGACGTAGACGACCTGCGTGCGCGCGAGCCGGTCGTGCCACGCGCGCCGCGCCGGACCGAGGATCCACAGAAACCCCGCGTAGAAGGGGAGCGCCGAGACCAGGTATCCGATGAACCGCAGGGCCGCCTGCCCGAATGCCAGCGGGCGGCCGTCGAGAGAAACGACCTTCAGGCCCATCAACCACTTGCCCGGCGTCTGGCCGGAAGCGCGCCAGAAGGCGACCAGGTACACCCCGGCCAGCAGTGGAATGACCGTCGGCAAGACCGCGCCGAAATCGGTGCGGTGGACCACGCTGCGCATGGCGCGCCCGGCCGCCGTCAGGAACCAGATCGTGCCGCGCAACAGCGCGGCCAGGACCAGCGCGTCCGCGAAGAAGGCGATGAAGCGCGACACGAACCCAGCCCGGTGCGCCGCGGCCGGCGCGACGACGACGACCTCGGCGTCCCGGATGGCCGGCGTCGCGGCATCCGGCGTCGCCGGGCGATCGAACCGCTCCGCCACGTCAGCGACGCTCCCGCGACAGGTGCAGGGCCCGGCGCGCGAGGTCTTCGGCGGCGTCGTCAGCCCGCGCGGAGCGCTGCCGCATGTCCGAGATGGCGCCGGCGGCCATGCCCTGGCTCTGCTCGCGGATCACCCGTTTCAGCTCGGGGCTGTTGGCGAGCTCGCTGGCCGCCGTCCGCACCAGCCTCTGCCAGGCCCCCAGCGCCAGCGCGCGGCCCTCGCGCCGTTCTTCGGCGGCGATGACCTGCAGTCGGGCAAAGGACTGAGCCGCGCGGCCGCGCCATCGGTCGGCGCGCCGCAGAGCGCCGCTCAAAGGGGGCACCCGCCGAAGGGCATCCAGCCGAGCGTGCCCGCGGCGCGCGACGTTCACCCGCTGGCCGCTGGCGCCGGCCGCTGCCTGCGACTGGCGCAAGGTCGACAGGACCTGCGCCGCCGCCAGCTCCGCGAGCCCGATCGCGAACCGCACCGCCAGGCGTGGCATCGACGGAGGTGCGGCGTTCGCGGGCGGCGCCTCGGTGATCGTGATCGTCTGCGGCTCCTCCGGCGCGTCCATGGCGATGACGATCAATCTTCGTCGCCGGCCGAGGATGCTCAGTGCGCCACCGGCGCAATCGAAGCCGCGAACGGCGAGCCGGCGCCGCAAAAGCGCGGCTGTTCGCCACGTCTCAGCTTTGCTTCGGCGCGACCGCCTCCAACATCCTGGTTGGGCGGCGAAGGTCGCCCGGGAGGAACATCATGAGGAAACGACTCATTCAGTGGAGCCTGGCCGGTGCGCTGTCGCTTGGGCTGGGACTTCTGGCCACCACGGCCGCAGGGGAAGAGGGGACCAGCGCCAGCGACACGGCCAAGAACGCCGGCGCCGCGGCGGGGCAGTCTGCGGGCGAGGCGGCCGACTCGGCCGCCAAGTCGGCGGGCAGCGCTACGGACAGCGCGGGCGACGCGGCCTCCAAGGCCGCAACGAAGACAGAGGAGGGCGCGCAGAGCGCGGGCGACTCCGCGGCGGGCGCGGCCAAGTCGGGAGCCGACAAGGCGAAGGGGACCATGGAGAAGGCCCCTCATTCGGACGAGCCCGCCGAGTGACGTGTGAGCGCGGCGCCGGGGGACCTGCGAAGGTTCCCCGGTCGCCGGCGCTGATGGTTCAGGGGCTGCTGCGCAGGCGCTGCAGGACGTCGCTGCTCGCCTGACACGAGAGGTGGTCGTGGTGCATGAGGAAGTAGCGCAGCACCTCGTCGCCGTACCGCGGAAGCAGCGGGCGGATCGATTCGGCGGCGCTGCGCGGCGGCTGCGCGGCGGCCCCGGCGGCGATCGCCTCGGTGATGTCGCGATGGAAGACGTCCGGACTGATGTTCTCGTAGTACCGGAAGTAGCCCGGCAGGTAGACGGCGCTGTAGATCACCGCCACCAGCACGGTCACCACCGGCACCCAGCGGCGCGCCTCCCAGGCCGCGGCCAGCACGGCGCCAGAGAACAGGACCACGATCGGCCAGGTGCCGATCGAGCGCAGCGCGTGTGGGACCCCTTCCCAGGTCAAAGCCGCGGGCAGGATGGTCAGGAAGGCGCCCGCCACGCAGAGCAGCGCGACAGCGGCCAGGGATTTCCACGCCGGGCTCAGGCGCGGCCAGGCGGGCGGCACCGTCCCCGCGATCTGCCGTGCGGTGCGCACGGCCAGGCCGACGACGGCCGCCGCGGCCAGCCCCAGGGCCAGGTCGTCGACGGGCGACAGCTGGCCCACGATCTGAGCCGAGTGACGGGTGTTCACGTCCCCCGTGAAGAACAGGAACGAGGGGCGCAGGTGCGCGACCAGGTTGTCGGCGGCGGTGATGAACAGAAAGGCCAGCCGCGGAATCCCGCGGCGGTGCTGCTCCATCCACTCGGGCGAGAAGATGGCCACCGTCATGACGCGGGAGACGGTCTCGCCGCTCAAGGTCTTGACCACCCCGGCCGCGATGCCGGCGCCCAGGGCCACCGCGACCGACGCCAGCTCGGCGACGAAACGGCGCCGCTCCGGCCCGCGCGGCGTTGCGGCGGCCATGGCGGCGGCGGCCAGCGCCACGACCAGCGGCGTGGCCACCCGGAACGGCGGGTAGGAGATCATCGACAGCGCGGCGGCCGCGCCGCTGCCGAGGCCCCACAACCACCAGGTGCGCCCGCGAGAACGCCACAGGCGGGCCAGCGCAAAAAGTGAGAGCACCATCCACGCGGGCGCCAGCGGCCCCTCCCAGCCGATGCGCGAGAACTGGAAGGACCACGGCGACAGCAGGGCGGCGCAGACGACCAGCCACGGGAACAGCCGCGCGGCGACGGAGCCGGCGGCGGCGCCATCCTCTTCCTCGGGAGCCGCCCGCGGTCGCCCGGGCACGACCGCGCGGGCGAGGCCGAACAGACCCAGGAAGGTGACCACGTTCCAGAAGGCGGCGGCCGCGCGGAACGCCCCCTGCGAGCTGCCGAAGACCCGGATCCAGAGCACGTTGAAGAACGTCCAGGTGATGGGGAGGCTGCCCCCGCCCATGGCCTTGGAGAGCAGCTGAAACCCCTTCCCGTTCATGTCCTGTCCCGTCTCCGCCAGGCACATGGCTTGCGCCGCGTCCCAGGCTTCGTCCGTCCAGAAGGCGGGCGGGCTGTCGTTCAGCTTCACGAAGCGGGCCACCAGCCAGATCAGCGCGAGAGCGGCGAGGATCCCGAGGCAGACGCCGCGCACCTGCCGGGCGGAAAAGCGAGAGAAGCGGACCATTTCGGCATTACAGCCCGGCGCGCCGGCACGGGAAAGATGAAATCCGGGGCGCGGCAGGACCCCCGGCGACAAGCGCGGGCGATTCGCGCTAAAACGTTCAACCCTGCACCATGGCCGACCTGCCCAAGACCTACGAACCGACCGAGATCGAGCCCCGCTGGTACGCCGAATGGATGACCCGCGGCTACTTCCACGCCGACGCCGCCGCCCCGAAGGCGCC
>CAZJMY010000632.1:0-5793 GCA_964546845.1 uncultured Myxococcales bacterium
CTCGACGATGTGTGGCATCGCCGGCGCGCTGAGCGCCGCCCCCGAGGCTCCCGCGCCCCTGGACGCGGTCGAGCGGTTCGCTGCCGCCATGGTCCACCGGGGCCCTGACGGGTACGGCTTCCACACCGACGGGCCGGTCGCGCTGGGGCACCGGCGCCTGGCCATCGTCGATCTGTCCGAGGGCGGCCGCCAGCCGATGCTGAACGAAGACGGCAGCGTCGCCATCGTCGTCAACGGCGAGATCTACAACCACCAGGAGCTGCGCGCCGACCTGATCGCCAAGGGCCACCGGTTCCGCGGCGGCAGCGACAGCGAGGTCGTCGCGCACCTCTACGAAGAGGTCGGCGCCCGCACGCCCGAGATGCTGCGTGGCATGTTCGCGCTGGCGGTGTGGGACCGGCGCACGCGACGCCTGCTGCTGGCGCGCGATCGCGTGGGTGAAAAGCCCCTCTACTACGCGCTGCGCCCCGACGGTCTGGTCTTCGCGTCCGAGCTGGCGGCCCTGCTGGCCGACCCGCGCACGCCGGCCACGCTGTCGTACGAGTCGCTGGACGCCTATCTGGCGCTGCAGTACGTCCCCAGCCCGGCCACCATCTTTCAGGAGATCCACAAGCTGCCCGCGGGGCACCTGATCGACGTCGGTTGCGGGGAGACGCCCCGGCCGCGGCGCTACTACCAGGCCTCGTTCGCTCCGACGCTGGCCGGGTTGCCCGTCGAAGAGGCGCGCCGGCGCGTCCGGGACACCGTCGAGGAGGCCGTACGTTCGCGTCTCATGTCCGACGTGCCGCTGGGCGCGTTCCTGTCGGGCGGCATCGACTCCTCGATCGTCGTGGCTTGCATGGCCCGCGCGAGCAGCCAGCCCGTGAAGACGTTCTCCGTCGGCTTCACCGAGGGGGGCGCCGTGCACGGCGAGCTCCCGTTCGCGCGCCTGGTGGCCGAGCGCTACCGGACCGATCACCACGAGCTGGTCGTCGATCCCGACATGGTCGGCGCGCTGCCCAGCATCGTCCGCCACCACGGCGAGCCGTTCGCCGACACGTCGGCCGTGCCGACCCGGTATCTGTGCGAGCTGACCCGGCAGCACGTGACGGTGGCGCTGTCCGGCGACGCCGGCGACGAGACCTTCGGCGGGTACCGCCGCTACAACTGGGCGCACGTGGCCGATCTCATCGCCCGCCTGCCGGCCGCCCCGCGCGCGCTGGTCACGGGTTTGATGGCCCGCGCCCCTGGCGGCACGGCGCGCTGGCTGCGCGAGTACGCAGCCGCGGTGTCGGCGGGCGAGGCCACGCGTTACCTGCGCTTCGTCTGTCATTTTTCGCACGCCGAGAAGGCGGCGCTCTACACCCCCGCGCTGCGCGAGCGCTTCGCGATCGACGCCACGGCAGCCCGCTTCGCCGAGCGGCTGGCGGCCAGCGCCGCCGCCGACACGGTGACGCGCCTCACGGAGCTCGACGTCGACACCTACCTGCCGGACGACATCCTGACCAAGGTCGACACGGCCAGCATGACCTGGTCGCTGGAGGCGCGCGCCCCCTTCTGCGACCACCACGTGGTCGAGCTGGGCGCGGCGCTGCCCGGCCGGTGGAAGCTCCGGCGCAACCGCGGCAAGCGCATCCTCAAGGAGGCCTTCGCGGACCTGGTGCCCGAGCCCATCCTCAACCGGACGAAGCGCGGCTTCGCGCTGCCGACCCGGCGGTGGCTGGCCGGCCGGCTGCACGGGTTCGCGCGCGAGCTGCTGCTGTCCCCGGCGGCCGCCGGCCGCGGGCTGTTCGCGCCGGCCGCGGTCGAGGCGCTGCTGGACCGTCACCGGGGCGGCGAGGACCACGGCGAGCGGCTCTGGAACCTGATGGTGCTGGAGACCTGGTTCCGCGAGATGGTCGACGGTCGGGCCGCCTTCGTCCGGGAAGTCGCCGACCGCCAGGCCGCCCTCCGCGCGGCCGCCTGAGGCGAGGGAGCTTACGTGCTAGCCTTCCGCCCCGTGAGCCAGCTGGATCGCGCCCATCAGGTCGCCTGCGACGCCGCCCGGGAGGCCGGGAAGGTGATCCTCAGCTTCTATGGCAACCCGGAGATCGCGACCGAGACCAAGCCCGACCAGTCGCCCGTGACCGAAGCGGACAAGGCCGCCGATCGCTTGATCCTGGACCGCCTGCGCACCGCGTTTCCCGCCGACGGGACGCTGACCGAGGAATCGGCGGACGACGGCTCGCGGTTCGGCAAGTCTCGCTTGTGGATCGTGGATCCTCTGGATGGGACCCGCGATTTCTTGGCGGGAACCGGCGACTTTTCCGTCCACATCGGCCTGTGCGTCGACGGCCAGCCGGTGCTGGGCGTCGTCTACCAACCGGTCCGGCAGGCGCTGTACCACGCCATCCGCGGCGGAGGCGCCTTCATGGACAGCAACGGGACCAGCACGCAGATCCGCACCTCGCGACGAAGCGAGCCGGGTGAGCTGCGCGTCGGGATCTCGCGGCTGAACCCGGACGAGGGGCTGGGCAAGTGCCTGGCCGCCTCCGGCCTGGCGCCGCGCGCGGTGGCGATGGGCGCCTCCGTGAAGCACATGGCGCTGGCGCGCGGCGACCTGGACGCCGTGCTGAACCTTTCGCCGGCCGAACAAGAATGGGACACCTGCGCGCCGGAGGTGATCCTGGCCGAGGCGGGGTGCACGGTCACCGACGGCGACGGCAAGCCCATGAAGTACAACCAGAAGGATCTCTTTCGCCGCCGCGGCTCGGTCTGGAGCAACGGCCTGTGCCACCCGCTGATGTTGCGGGTGATTGCGCCCTGCCTGCCCGAAGAACCCCTGATCTGAAGAACGGGGATTGTCAGCGATCTGACAATCTGTGCGCGTCAATAACACTCACCAGCCGAGGTATTACCTTGAGTCGTCGATTCTCGGATGGCATTGTAGGGCACCCCGGGGCTTTGACTTACGTCGGGGGACTTGTCGCATGATGATCACCGAAGGTGCGGGTGAGTTGAACCGGGTAGCGCGGGTGACACCAGAGGTCGTCACGCGCCTCACCACGCCGACTTATCACGAGCGCATCCCGATCCTCATGCGCGCGACCGAGGACGAGGCCCGAGGCGCCCGCATGCGCATCGGTGGACTGCGCGTCATCGACCGCGCGATCCGGCAGCTGGCGAAGCTGGGCGACGCGAAGGTGCTCATCGTCGCTGACGGCAGCATCCCGCTGCCGCGCCGCCTTCCGGCCAACGTGGAGGTTCACGAGGTCGAGGGAGACGCGGGCGCCACCGTCGCGCGTCTGTGCGCGGAGCTGGGCTCCGAGGTGCGCGTGCTGGGCGCGGACAACGTGTGGATTCAGCCCGCGCGCTTCGATCGCGCCATCCGCGTGGTCGACGCGGCGTCGCGGCGCCTGGCGGAAAACGAGATTTACCTGGATCTGCAGCGCGGCACCGTCGGCCTCGTCGATCGCGCGCTCAACAGGCGCGTCTCGTCGGTGCTGACGCGGGCGATCGTCTCGAAGCTGCCGCTGGTCCCCGCGCTGGTCACCCTGGCGGCGGGGTTCGTGGGCGTTTACGGCGCCCTCATGATCGCCACGGGGGCTTCGGCCAACGTGTTGCTCGGGTTCCTCTTGCTCCAGGGCTCGATCGTGCTCGACGGCTGCGCCAGCGAGCTGGCGCGCGTTCGGTTGCACCAGTCGGCGCTCGGCGCCTGGTTGGACACGATGGTGGGCGACTTCTTGAATGTCGTCATGATCCTGGCGGTCGGGCTCGCGCTCTGGCGGCACGGCGGCACGTACCTCGACATGAAGATGGCGCTGGTCTCGGCCGCGCTGACGTTGTTTTACGTGGTGGTCTCCTACCGCGAGCTGATTCGCCAGCGCCAGGGCGACGTGATGAAGCTCCGCTGGTGGTTTGCCTACGGCCAGCCGCTGCGGTCCCTCAGCGGGGCCGGCGCGGGGCAGCTCAAGGCCGTGATGTTGCTCGGGCGGCGCGACGTCGTCGTGCTGCTTGGACTCGCGCTGGCGTACTTCGACCAGCTGCCGATCGTCGCTCTCTACATGATGATCATCTCGCTGGTGCGCGCCGCCGGCGCGCTCGGCCAGCTGCTGACACCCGACTGGCGCGTCCGCCCGCCCGGGTGATCGCCGCCCCCACAGGCGCGTTGATTGTCGCGATCGACGGGGTGGACGGCAGCGGCAAGTCTCGCCTGGCCGACGCCCTGGCCGCAGCTCTCGGCGCCGGCGGGGCCCCGGTGACCACCGTGCACGTCGACGACTTCCGCCGGCCCCTCGAGCTGAGCGGCCTCGACCCGCAGGCCGAATCGGACGCCTACTACGACCGGTACTACGACTTCGCGGCCGCGGGCCAGGCGCTGGCGTCGGCTGCGCGCGCAGGCACCGCGATCCTAGAAGGCGTCATGCTGCTGCGCGCGCCGTTGCCGGCGGACAGCTGGTTGCTGGTGCTGGAGGTCAGCGCCGAGGAGGCCCGCCGCCGCATCCTGGCGCGCGATCGTGCCAAGGGGCGCTCGCTGGAAGAGGTGTCTCGCCGGATCGACCGCCGTTACTTCCCTGCCCAGGCGCGCTATCGGGCGGCGCACGATCCGGCCGGCCGCGCCCACGCCGTGATCGACAACGAGGACTGGCAGCGCCCGCGGCTGCTCCGGCGCGCGCCGGACCTGCCGGCCCAGCTGGCGGCGGCGCTGGCCGGCGTGCTCGGGGTGGACGCATGACGGCGGCCGCGACCAGCGCCGTCGTGTTGTGCGCAACCCGCGACGAGCGGGCAGGGGCGATCGCGTCGGTGGCCGGCCTGACGGTGTTCACCCGGGCCCTGAAGCAGCTTGGGCAGATGGCACCCGCGCGGGTCGTGCTGGCCACCGACGGCAGCCTGCCGACGCCGGCGGCCCTGCCGCCCAACGTCGAGCTCCGGACCGTCGCCGATCGCGCCGAGGCGGAGGCGGTCGCCCGGTCGCTGGGGGCGCCGCTCGTCGGGGCCGACGTCGTCCGTCTGGACCGCAACCGCTGGGACGGGCTGCGCGTGGTCGACGAGCCCACCCGCCGCGCCGCCGAGGACGCCGTGTTCGCGGCGCTCTACCGCGCCGACCTGGGCTTCGTGGCGCGCCGCTTCAACAAGCCGCTGTCGATCTGGCTCACCCGGCACGTCCTGGTGCGGACGCCCATCACCCCGAATCAGATCACGCTCTTCGCGGCGGCCGTGGGGCTCGTCGGCTGCGTCCTGATCGCCACCGGCGCCTACGGCTGGGCGGTGCTGGGGCTGGCCTGCGAGCACCTGCAGTCCGTGCTCGACGGCTGCGACGGCGAGCTGGCGCGCGTCCGCTTTCAGCAATCCAAGATGGGCGCCTGGCTGGACACGTTCGTCGACGACGTGCTCAACGTCGCCATCACGGTCGCCGCGGGAACGGGCGTCTGGCGGGCCACCGGCAGCCGCCTGGCGCTGGCGTGCGGGCTGGCGGGCGGGGCCATGCTGGTGCTCTCGAACCTCATCATCATGCGGGACATGCGCCGCCAGAAGGCGTCAGGCGACCTCATGGACATGGTCTGGTGGTTCTCGGGCGGCCGGAAGCTGGGCGCGTCGACGGCCACCCAGGGCAAGCCCGGGGTGGGCACCTTCCTATTCCAGCTGGGCCGCCGGGACGCTGCCATCTTCGTGTGGCTGCTCTTCGGGCTCTGCCACCAGCTGGTGCTCGTGCTGGTGATGGCCGACATCATCGCCCTATCCTGGTTCGTGGCCAGCCTGGTGCAGCTCGTGGTTCGGCCGGCGCCCGCCGCCTGATTTTCGCCGCCGTGCCCGGTCATCGGGCCGTTATCGACC
>CAZJMY010000633.1:0-1308 GCA_964546845.1 uncultured Myxococcales bacterium
CCTGTTCGACAAGGTCCGGTGGCCCACCACCCTGCACGCGGGCGAGCTGATCCTGGGGGTCGGCTTCCTGGCCGCGCTGGGCGTGTACGCCGGCCTGGCCGCGCGCGCCCGCGCCATCGGCGCTGACGGCGCCGTCGCGGCCGACCCGCCCGCGCGCGGCAAGCTGCGGCGAAACGCGAAGCGCGCCTTCACGCTGCTGGGGCGCTTCGGGCTGCAGGGCGCGATCGCCTGCGCGCTCTACTTCTCGTTCTACCTGGCGCAGGGGATCGTGCCCGCGCTCTCGACGCAGCTGTCCTTCAAGCCGGTGCTCGAGTCGTACACGAAGTTCGCGCGGCCCGGCGACCCCATCGGCCGCTACCGGGTCGAGGGTCACGGCTCGACCTTCTACAGCCAGCAGGATCTGGTCGATCTGCCCAACCAGGATCGGGTGGTGTCGTTCCTGCGCGACGGGCGGCGGGTGTTCGCGCTGGTCGCCGCCTCCGAGCTGGCGTCGCTGGACGTGGCGTTCAAGCAGGCCGCCGTCCCCTACTACGTCGTGGACGCCTCCTCCTCGCGCTTCCTGTTGCTGACGAACCAGCTGGCCGACGGGCAGCCCGACCAGAACCCGCTGCTCAAGGACGTCTGGACGCCGCCCGCCGGCGCCGCCGCCGACGCGCGCCCCCCGTGGAAATGGCGAATCCCGATCTCCGCGACCTTCGGCGACGCCATCGAGCTGGTCGGCGCCGACTTCCCCGAGACCGTCCGCCGCCCCGGCAAGATCCCGCTGGACCTGTACTTCCATGTGAAGGCGAAGCCCCCCGCCGGGTACAAGATCTTCGTGCACTTCGACGGCCCGGCCGCGCCGCGCGTGATCGGCGACCACGACCCGGTCAACCACGCCTTCGGCACGGGCTTCTGGCTGCCGGGCGAATCCATCCGCGACCACTTCGACACCGAGGTCCCGCTGATGACCACGCCCGCCGGGACCTACGTCGTCTACATGGGTTTCTGGCCGGGCGGCGAGGGGAAGCGCCTCAAGGTCACCGCCGGCCCGAACGACGGCGAGGATCGCGTCAAGCTGGGATCCCTGGAGATCAAGTAGACTCTGCGCGCATGACTCGGCGAGGCAAGGACAGGCGGAGGCGGGAAGTGACGGTCCCGGCTGATCGGCGGCGCAGCGGCGCGGATCGCCGCACCCACGCGCGCGTGACCGTCGACATCGAGGTCGACTACAAGAGCGCGGACAACTTCCTCTTCGCGTACATCACCGACATCAGCGCGATGGGCATCTTCATCCGCACCAACGCGCCCGAGCCGCCGGGCACCAAG
>CAZJMY010000634.1:0-1117 GCA_964546845.1 uncultured Myxococcales bacterium
GGCGCGGGCGCGCTGCGCGCCTATCGCGGCGTCAACGAGACGATCAGCTCGCTGCTGCTCAACTACATCGCGATCGCGCTCTTGAACCACATGGTCGAGGGGCCGCTCCGCGACCCGGCCAGCCTCAACAAGCCGTCGACGCTGCCGATCGGCGACGACAACATGCTGGGCAACCTGCCCGGACTGGACGTGCACTGGGGGCTGGCGTTCGGCGTGATCGCCTGCCTGCTGGCCTGGTTCCTGATGCAGCGGACGACGTTCGGCTTCGCCGCGCGCATGGTGGGCGGCAACGTCCGCGCGGCGCTGTTGAACGGCCTGCCGGTCAAGAAGCTGATCGTCGTGGCGACGTTCCTGGGCGGCCTGGCCGCCGGGCTGGCGGGGGCGGTCGAGGTCGCCGCCATTCACGGCAACGCCAACGCGTCGCTGGTGACCGGGTACGGCTACACGGGGGTGCTGGTCGCGTTCATCGCGCGCGCCAACCCGTTCGGCGTCATTCCCGTCGCGCTGCTGCTGGGCGGCATCGGTGCCAGCGGCGGGCTGTTGCAACGCGTGTTCGAGCTGCCCGATGCGACTGTCAACGTCCTCCAGGGCGTCATCTTCATCTCGATCCTGTTCTCGGACTCGCTGTACGGGCGGCGCTGGCGTAAAGCAAAGGCGGTGGCCGCGTGAGCGCCGCCGGCGGCGTCGCGCTGGGCCTGGTGGGCGGCGCCATCCGCATCAGCACGCCGTTCCTGTTCGTCAGCCTCGGCGAGTGCATGACCGAGAAGAGCGGCCGCGTGAACCTGGGGCTGGAAGGGACGCTGGTCATGGGCGCCATGGCCGCCTACGGCGTGTCGTACCTGACCAACTCGCCGTGGCTGGGGGTGCTGGCGGCCGGCGGCTGCGGCGTCGTGCTGGGCGCGCTGCACGCCTGGCTGTGCGGCCGCCCGCGGGTCAACGACGTCGCCGTCGGGATCGCGCTGATGCTGTTCGGCATCGGCCTGGCCTTCTTCCTGGGCAAGCCGCTGGTGGGCCCCACGGCGCCGCACCTGCCGGCCGTGTCGCTGGGGTGGTGGAGCAGCTCGGGGCAGGTCCGCTCGGCGCTGCAGGTGAACGCGCTGTTCGTGCTGGGGCTGGT
>CAZJMY010000635.1:0-1282 GCA_964546845.1 uncultured Myxococcales bacterium
GACGACAGCGCCGTCGAGATCAGCCGGAACTCGCGGGCCTCCTCGCGCATCGCCTCGACCTCGCCCTCGAGGCGGTTGCGGCGCTCGCGGCGCTGGCGCGCGACCTCGGCGTGCAGGAAGACCACGTTCAGCAGCGCGAACACGGCGATGAACGCCACGTGGCCTGGGAACGTTCCGGCCGCCTCGGGCGCGGCGTTGGGGCCGAACGACAGGACCGCCTCGAACCCGATGGCGGCCGCGGCCAGCGGCAAGCCCACGGACAGCCGGTGGAAGGTCACCAGGAAGCTGACGACCGCGTACACCAGCGGGTAGATCGCCGACGTCACGCTGCCGGACAGCGCCAGCAACAGGTAGACGGTCGTCAGCAGCAGCAGCCCCAGCTCGGCGTCCGACATCGCCTCGCGCTGGGCCGTGCGGCGCCGCTCCGCCGTCCGGACGCGCGCCGCGATCTTGTAGGCGAGGAGCCCGGTCAACACCGTCGCCGCCATGACCCGGCGCAGGTCCGCCCCGGGCGCGCGCAGGTCGGGGAACCACCCCTGCCAGAACAGGACCAGGAACGCGCCGCACACGGCGAACGCCAGCGTGGCCCGCACGAAGCGGCCCCCGTGGTACCCGATCCGCTCGCTGAGGCGCATCTTCATCGGGACCGCGGCGGCGGCGCCCTCACGGCGTCGCCGTTCAGAGAGTCACCCAGATCCACGACGATCTCGCCGGGCTTCACCCAGCCGAGATCGGACCGCGCGACCCGTTCGATCGCGCCGGGGTCGTTGCGCAGCGCCTCGGCCTCGCGTGCCAGCCGGTCGTTCTCGGCGGCCAGCTCCTGGTTGCGCGCGCGCAGCGTCTTCAGGTCGCGGGCCAGCGCCAGCGTGCGCCCGAGACCCGACCGCGTGTAGAGGAAATACGGCAGGTAAGCGAGGACGAACGCCACCATCGCCGCCGCGGCCAGCCGCCCCGCCCAGGTCTTCGTTTCACGGCGCATTGCGAGCTTCCCGCCCGTCCCAGTATCGGGCCGGCCGAAAGCTCCGTCCATTTTCCCACCGGCCGCCGAACCGGCGCCCTAAATGCGCGAAATCCCGCCGGGCGCCGCCCGACGGGATCTCCGCAAACCCAAAACCCAATCAGGAACCCGCGAGGGCTCCCAGCAGCTAGTACGTCTTGCCGACGCCGCCCAGGGTCTCGGTGCGGCCGACGGCCGACGAGATGGCCTCGGAGGCCTCGTTGGGCGCGCGACGCAGCTTGTCGCGGATGTCCTCGCGCAGCTCACGCCCCGGCTTCGGCGCCA
>CAZJMY010000636.1:0-32663 GCA_964546845.1 uncultured Myxococcales bacterium
CGCGCCACCGGTGGACCCTGCGCCGCCACCGCGCGCACCCGACGCTCCGCCGCTGCCGGCGGCACCGCGCGCACCCGACGCTCCTCCGCCCGCACCGGCTTCCGCCGCGCCGCCTCCTCCCGTTCTGCCCGGCGCCGCGCCGACTCCAGCCGCGCCGCCCCCGCCGGTTCCGCTCGAGCCACCGGCGCCTGCCACGCCACCAGTTCCGATCGTGCCGCCAGCTCCGCCCGTTCCGGACGTCGAGCTCGCCTCTTGTTCGCCGGCCGCGCACCCCCAGCCAACCACGCAACTCAATCCGAGGAGACCAACGAGGACACTCAGGCGTCGAATTGGGCGCGTCGCCATGATGCGTGATGCAAGCGACCGCGCGAATCGATCACGAAATCGCCGACTCACGATCTCGTGATCGATTGGTCCGGGGTGCGGCATCTACGCCGCATGGAATTCTCACCAGCATCTCTGTCCGTGTTTTCCCTCGTTCTCGTTATGTTGGGCTGCGGCGCGAACGGTGCCGGCTCTGAGAAGACCGGAGGCGCAACAGACGCCGGTGCTGATTCAGGAGGCACCGCTGGTGGTGGAGCAGTTGGTTCGACGGGTGGGGGTGGCGTGGCTGGCGTGGGTGGAGCAGGCGGCACTGGTGAAGGCGCCGCGGGAGGGCCGGGGGTTGGGGGAACGACTGCCGTCGGAGGGAGGGGCGGCGCGGCCGGGAGCGGGACGAGCGACCGCGCCGGTGCCGGCGGCGGGGGCACTGCGGGCGGCGCTGGCAGCGGTGGGAGAGGCGGCAGCGGCGGCACGGTCACGCAACCTCCGGGCGGTCTCGTCGGCATCTTCAGCTCCCGGGTGGTGGGCCTGGCGAGCGGGAAATGTCTGGGCGTCGTGGGCGCGAGCACGGCCAACAACGCGGCCGTCGAGATCGAGACCTGCAACAGCTCGCTCTTCCAGATCTGGACGGCCGCGCAGGATGCGCTGGGTCTTGTGACCTTGACGAACAGCGGCAGCGGCAAGTGCCTCGACCTCACAGCCGGCTCCCTCGCAGCCGGCACGATCCTGCAGCAGTACAACTGCAGCGGGAACGGCAATCAGAAGTGGAGGGTGACAGACACCGGCAGCGGCAAGCTCGCCATCCAGTCGAAGTGGAGCGGCCTCGTTCTGGACGTTCAAGGCGCGAGCGTCGCAGCCGGAACGCCCGTCATCCAAACCGCCTGGTCCGCCGCCACGAGCCAGCGCTGGACGGTCGGGAACAGTGGACCGTGCGACATCTATCAATCCGGCAACACGCCGTGCGTCGCCGCGCACAGCACCGTGCGGGCGCTCTACTCTGCTTACAGCGGAAAGCTCTATCAGGTGAAGCGGGCGTCGGACGGTACGACAAAGGACATCCCATCGCTCGGTGCGGGAGGGTGTGTGAACATCTCGGTCCAGGACGCGTTCTGCGCGAACACGACGTGCACGATTCCGATCATCTACGACCAATCGCCGCAGCACAACGATCTCACGGTCGCGCCGAAGGGAAACTTCTTGCAGAACGGCGGCAAGGCTGCGAATGCCACCGACGGAAAGATCACAGTCGGCGGCCATACCGTCTACGGCATCTACGTCACTGGCAACCCAAACTATCAAACCGCGCGCAACGTGCAGACCGTCGCCTATCGGAACAACGGCGCCAAAGGGCTGGCAACAGGCGACCAGGCGGAGTCCATGTACATGGTGCTGGATGGAAAGCGCTTCAGCGACCTCTGCTGCTTCGACTACGGGAACGCCGAAACGAGCGGAAACGACGAGGGCAACGGGACGATGGAGGCGCTCTACTGGGGCAGCAACACAGGCTGGGCCAGAGGAGGCGGCGCCGGTCCCTGGATCGCCGGCGACCTCGAAAATGGCATGTTCGAGGGAGATTCCCCGAACACGCCGAGCAATACCTCCATCACCGGAATCGCCTGGGTGACGGCGATGCTCAAGGGGCCTTCTGGAGACCATTTCACGCTCAAGGCCGGCAATGCCCAGTCGGGTGCCCTCGCCACCAAGTGGGACGGAGGACGCCCGACGCCCGGCTACAGTCCGAAGAAGCTGCAAGGCGCTCTCATCCTGGGTTCAGGTGGCGATGGCAGCTCCGGTGGCACCGGCACCTTCTACGAGGGCGCCATGACCATCGGCAATCCGTCTGACGCGATCGACAACGCGATTCAAGCCAACATCGTCGCGGCGGGGTACGGCCACTGACAAAACGAGGAAATCTCGGGCGTCCGACTCGCGTCGAGCACAACCCGACCGGGGACGTGACCCCGACCTGGATCTTGTCGCGCCGCGGGCAGCTCACGAGGGCGCACAGCGCCACCGGGAAAATGAACCACGCGCCGGGCCGGGCGTGCGCTTGCCACGTCACTTCGGGCCGGCACCCTGGCTGGGTCGCGTGTCCAGGTCGGGGTCTCCGACGATCACGCCGACCAGCAGAGAAGGTGTCATTCCAGAGGGGGAACCACGAAACAGCTCGATACCGATCGAGATCGATTCCCGATCCGAAGGGTCATCGTATGCTCTCAACCCTTGGATGCCCAGGGAGCGACTGGGCCAGCGCCCGCGCGCGAGATCGGCACCGATCTGTTCGAGACCAGCGCCATCGAGGAGTACGTCGTTTGTAAACCGGCAGCCCGGCCGCAGCTTGGGCTTGTGGTCCCACTCGCCGTCCTGCCGCAACTATGTCGTTCTCGGAAAGGAACTCCGATGGATAGCCAGTCTTCCCACAGATAGTACCCGCCGATCGCGCGGGCGCGACGACGCTGTCGACCTCGATCAGCCGCCTCCGGCTTCGGTGCGGCGTTCGCCGACCCGACCCGAAATATGACAGTCCCGAGCTCTTTGCGCGTTCGATCGCGCGGGTCTGGGTCAGCGCGAGCGGGACCCGCTTGCGAACCCGAACCCCCGCATGCCTGTCCCGCAGTGTGGGTGGTAACCGGGTAGTAAAATCTTTGGGATTCTCACCCAAGGCCTGGGACGGCTGGACCACCGCCATGGCGGGACTTCCAGCTCCTCGACGATCTCGCGCAGCTCTGCCCATGGTCGAACATCTAGACGATCGACGAGTCAGCGCACTCCCAACTTTTCGAGCGCACTGGTGAGGCTTGGGGGGAGGGCGGCAAGCGACGACAAGGCCGCATCGGTCCAGGCACGTCCGCGATGCACGAGCGATTTCCATGCGAGCGCAACTTCTCCTGGTAACTCCGCGACAAGGACCTGTAGAAGTGCGCTGGCCTGGGCCCGGTCTTTGGCCGCCTTGGTCATGCTGATGGTCCTAGCGCCGCGCCGAGCTGCCACAATGAGCTTGTGCATGGCGAAGCGGCCTGGACGGGGGACGTTGACCAGCGCCCCGGTGCCGCCGAGGACCGCGCCCGGTTGTGTCTCTTCGATGAGGTAATCGAGGAAGCGCAAAGCCGTCGCAGCGGTTCCTAGCGTCGGGATCGGAATGGTCTTTGCCCTCTCGCGTCCGACCAAAGGGGTGAGGATCTCCACTTCCACCTCGGTGCCCCGGACGCGGAACGTCGTTGCGGGATCATCCGGATCGAGGGCAGAAAACCGAGGAATGGGATTGCCCAACGCGTCTTTCACGTTCGCGGGCGGTCCGCCGCGAGCCAGAGCGACCGCGATCCTGTGATCGTGGGCGATGTCGACGTCTTCGGTGCGCACGATAGCCTCCTGCCACCGGACACCCAGCATGTTGCCGAGAACCACGAACGCCTGCGAGCCGACGAGCACGCCACCCACGCGAAAAACGGGGGCCAGGCGCTCGATGACGTTGGCCTCGGCGGCGCCGATCGCGTGCGCGCCGCCGGCACGCGCCATCGCGATGAGCTCTGCCCGCGTGGACGCCTCCGTCCTTCCGCGTCTCCAGCGTTCAATCAGTGCCAGGATCTCGGGCGTTTCCGGCCCGAGGTAATTCTGCACCTTCTTGCCGTCCTCCAGCCGCTGGGCGTACCAGTATCGGCGGCCGCGGATTGACTTGGAAACCAGGGAATCGCCGGCAAGTGGGTCCCCAATCTCGCTCGTCAGGAGGACGTCGAGGAGACGGGCGTAAGCCGTCTGCGTGAGGAGCGGGAGCTTGACGAACTCTGCCGCGGCCATGGCGTTATACGCCGAAGCATATCACAGCGTATAACGCCATGGCCGGGACGGCCGAACGCGATGGTACCCTGCGACGCCAGCTGGCACGGACACGCACGCGCGGAGCTCGACATGGGAAAGAAGGAAGACGCACCGATCGATCGCATCTCGTCGCGCGCGCGGCGCGTTTCGAAAGGTCGAGGGGCGACCTACAGCGACCGACTGCTCGCGACGAAAGCGCGAAGCGCCCCTCGAACATCCTTGGCGGCCGCGATCCAGATCGTGAAAAAGCGCGACCCGGTGCTGGCAAACCTCGTCGCGCGCGTTGGGCCGATCGCCTACCGGCCGCGGAACCCTGACGGGCACTTCGGCGCTCTGGTTCGCGCGATCGTGTACCAGCAGCTCGCCGGCGCGGCCGCTCGCGCGATCCACGAGCGCGTTCGGGGCGCCGTGCAGGGCGCGCTCACCCCCCGCGCGCTGGCCGATCTCCCCGACAGCACACTGCGCGCCGCCGGTCTGTCGGCGGCGAAGCTTGCGTCGATTCGAGACCTGTCCTCCAAGGTGCTCGACGGCACCGTCTCGCTCGAGGCGTCGTCCAAGCTCACGGACGAGGAGATCATCACCAGGCTCACGACCGTGCGAGGAATCGGCCGATGGACCGCCGAGATGTACTTGATGTTCGAGCTACGCCGACCGGACGTCTGGCCTGTCGATGACCTGGGTGTGCGGCAAGGTTACGGCTTGGCATGGGGACTACGAGCCACGCCGACCGCGAAGGAGCTCGCGCCTCTCGGAGATCGCTTCCGCCCCCACCGCTCCATCGTTGCCCGCTACTGCTGGGAAGCGGTTGCCCTCTTCCGTCGCGCACGCGAGCTGGAAGCCACGTCCACGCGGTAGGCGCTCCCCGAGAGGCCGCGGCGCCGGCGCTCCCTCAGGACATGAAGGCGCGAGAGCCTCTTTCGGAAGAACGTCCGTGCGCCACTCACCTCAAGACCTTGAGCGTTTCGTCCGGGCTATCGATCAGGCGCTGGGCGAACCCGCATCGATGCGGGTCATGGGCGGTGCGGCCGCCGTGCCGGCTTACGGAACAACCCGCCCGAGCGACTGAGCTTACTGCTCGCAGTCATCCGGCGCGAAAGCTGGGATCCCACCCCAGCTCTCGGCGGGCCTTGTCGATCGCGAGGGCGGGGCTGGGCTCGGCGACGTTGTAAACGCCTGGGGCGCCGCGCTCGATGGCGAGCGCGGCGGCGTGCGCCGCTGCGTCCACGTGCACGCCGGGCATGCCAGCCGGCGGCGCTGCGTCCGCCCCCCCACCGTAGAACCGGCCGTAGCGCAGCACGACGCCTTCGACGGGGGCGGCGCCGAGAACGGCTTCCTCCAGCGCGATGACTCCACGGGCAGTGACCGCTTGTGGTGTCTCCTCCGCCCGGTCGAGGGGATCGCTCTCCCGATGGGGCAGCGGGCCTGGGCCATAGATCCAGGCGATGCTCTGGGCAATCAGTCGGCGCACGCCGGTGGCCCGCGCGGCGGCGACGAGGTTCTGGGTGCCTTCCATGCGAAGGCGGCTGGTTTTGGCGCGGCTCTCCGCGATCCGATCGGGCTCGAAACCGCCGGAGAGATCGGTCAACTGATGGATGACCACGTCCGGGCACGCCCCCTTGATCGCGTCCGCGACCGCCTGGCGGTCGAATACGTCGAGCACGATCGGGCTCACCCCCGATCGCTCCAGGTTCGCCGCCCGCGTTTTCGACCGGGTCGTTCCGAATACGCGATGACCACCCTGTACCAGCAGGGTCACCAGAGGCTTGCCGATTACGCCCGTAGCGCCGGCAACGAAAACGATGGGCACGCCCGACAATCTACTACGGCCGCGCGGGCAGACAGACGCGCCAGACACGGAAGACGCTGACGTCGCCGCCCCCCTGAGGCTGCCGAAGAAGGGCGGGTCAATCGCGGTCCTTCTCAAACGCGACGGATTCGCCGGGTAACAAGGTTCTTGTCATTTCCTGCTACCGGCTGGGAAGGCTGGAGGGGATCCGGGTCTGGCGGACATGCCGCGACCGGCAAGCGCCGAACTTTCCTTGACAATATGCGGAGCGTTTCGACAAGAAGTCGTATGCGTTCTGCTCGACGCCTCTCTCGTTTCTCCACGGCTGCACATCCCGCGACGACCGCGACGTCCTGGGCAGCCCGACTTGAGCGCCGCGCGGTTGCCGCGTGCGTGATGGCGGGCCTGGGTCTCGGCATCGCTCCGGCGGCGCAAGCCAAGCCGTTCGAGCAGTACATCAAGGCGACGCCCACGGTCGCGCCGCTCACCTCGGCCACCTGGGGGGTGGCGGGCGTGCTTCCGCGGGACATCTCCAACGGCATCGAGAGCGCCAAAGGCGCAGGGGTTCACCCGGACTACTACTACTGGGATGGCCAGATCATCAAGGCGGTGGACGGCAAGTACCACATGTTCATGAGCACCTTCTCGGGCAATCAGTCCTTCAACCCGGGGTGGACGAGCTCGGACGCCTACCACGCCGTCAGCCAGACCAACGTCCTCGGACCCTACGTCCGACAGGACTACGTCTACAGCAACAACGGCTCGCACAAAGGGCACAACGTCTCCGCCGCTCAGCTGTCGGACGGCAGCTACGTGGTCGTCGTCAGCGAGATCGTCCCCTTCACGATCTACAAATCGAGCTCTCTCGACGGCCCCTGGACGGGTTGCTCACCCCAGAGCGACGTCGGGATGTCCAACATCAGCTTCATCGAGCGCCACGACGGCAAATTCGAGATCACCGAGCGCAACGGTGGCCTCGCGATCGCGGACACCCTGTGCGGCCACTACGTGAGGCAGCAGCCGAAGACGACCTACACGGCGCGAAACAGCAACACGGTCTATCCGACGCGCAGCTCGATCCCGGGCGTCTCCAATCCAACCTACGCCTACGAAGAAGATCCCCACATCTGGCGCAGCGGAGGGACCTACCACATCATCTACTCGGGTTCTGGCGATCGTGTCGGATGGCACGTCTATTCCCCCGACGGCATCACCGGCTGGAAGGACAACGGGTACGCGTGGTCGCCGCGGGATTATCAGAAGATCTTCTGTTACGAAGGGACCACCACCTGCACCGCCTGGTACAAGATGGAGCGACCGGGCGTGGTGCTGGAGGATGGCCACCCGATGTACATCACCTGGGCCGTAGCCGACGTGGACAAAGACAACTCGGTCACGGCCGGGTCCGATCACGGCACCAAGGTCGTCGTCGTTCCGTTTGACGGCGTCGCGTTCGACGCAGACTTCGGCAACGGCAGCGCGGGGGGATCCGGCGGTGGCCCGGCGGGCACCGGCGGAGGCATGGCGGGTGCCAGCGGCTCTGCCGGCAGGTCGGGGGCGGGCGGCAAGGGGGGCAGCGGTGGCGCTGTCGCGACGGGAGGCAATCCCGGCGCGGGAGGCAAGGCGGGCGGCAGCGGCGGCAGCGTCAGCGGCGGCGGCGGCATGAGCGCCGGCACCGGCGGCGTTGGTCAGGTCGGCAGCGGCGGGAGCTCGGCGGGTCGCGGCGGAAACCCTGGGTCGACCGGCGGAGGATCGGGCGGCGCCACGTCCGGGGCGGGCGGCAGCTCGTCGGGCGGGACGCCTGGCAGCGGTGGCTCCACGACCACGCCCGGTGAAAACAGCTCCTCCGGCTGCAGCTGCACGGTCGGCTCGGAAACGCGCAACGAGATGATCCTGCCCACCGTGCTCCTCGTCGCGTTGGGCATCCAGCTGGTCCGCCGGCGGACCAGCCGCCGCGCGCGCACGGTCTCGAGCGGCTCGCGGGACACACCCTTTCAACGCTGACGGTCAGACCACCTCGTCGTCGGCGGTTGCCCTCCTGCGCCGCTCCGGCGATCTCAGTGGCCGAATCGGGGGAGGATCTGGAGACGGCGGCGGTACGCTGTCGGGGTCGCGCGCACGAGCCTCCGAAAGGTCGCGCTGAAGGCGGACGGAGTCTGGTAGCCAACCGTCAACGCGATGTCTGTGATTGGGAGGGAAGGATTGGCGAGCAGCTCTTTGGCGCGTCCGATGCGCCGCCTGACGAGCCATTCATGGGGCGTCTGTCCGGTCGCCAGGCGGAAGGCGGTGCAGAAGTGAAAGCGGCTGAGACCCACCAACTGCGCGAGGTCAGCGAGGCCAATATCCTGACCCAGTTGGTCACGCATGTAGCCGGTGACGCGCTTCACTTGCCACGGCGCGAGTCCTCGGCGGCGTGGCCAAGCGCCGAGCCTGCGATTCGCACAGTGGACACGGGCCAACTGTGCACAGAGCAAATCGATCCCGCGCTCGAAGAACAAGCGCGACGAGCGATCGTTCGCGTTCACCCCGCCGGTGAGGAGCTCGACGATCCGGCTGGTCGTGGGCTCGCCGACCACGACGCGTTCCGACAGATCGATCCGCCTGCCGTTTCCGACCTCGTCAGAAAACGCCCGAAGGCGATCCTCCGGCAACACGACGCCCGAAAAATCGTTCCCAAGGGGAATGTCCCACCAGGTCTCGAAACCGGCAGGAAACACCGACACGGCGCCGGGGCGGGTGTGTACCGGGCGCCAGGGTCCGCCGGACGTCATCCACATATCGTCTCGGCCGTAGGCCCTTCCGATGATGTGAGCGTCGAGACTGAACACATGGGCCTGGTGGGTTGAGTGGCGACATCGCGGGAGCAGCACCGTTCCGTCGTCGAGCGGTGGTATGGCCGTCTTGGGCGACGGAACGCCGCATGGCTCGGCGACGACGTGTTCCGCAGGCGAGGGTTTTCTGATCCTCATATGCCCCTGACTTTCGGCTCACGATAGCACCCACGTTCTTTTGCCGCACGGTCGCGACAGGTAGCGAAATCGCCGAACAGCGCGGAGGCCGCCGGGCCGATATCTCCTGAACAGAAAGGAGACTCCGATGGCTGATTTCGTTCCACCTCCGAAGAACAGTAGCTCGCCGTTCGCAGACATGCGGGGCCATCACGTTGCGGTCCGCGCGCCAAGCCTCGCGGAGGCGAAGGCCTTCTATGTCAAGAAGCTCGACTTCCGCGTCATCGCGGAGTGGGACTACGCCGATGAGAAGCTTGCGTACCTGGCGCCGCCGACCGACGACCACTTCTACCTCGAGGTGCTCGGCGACGGGGACATGCCGCCCAAGGAGGTGCGCCCGTACACGGACCTCGGCGACAGCCTGAAGTATCGCGGCTACCACCATTTCTGCCTCAATGTGAAAAGCGTCGACGACACGCTCGCCGCGCTTCGCGGACGCGGCGTCAAGATCGTCACGGAGCCGTTCGTTCTTGCCGCCATCAGCCGCAAGCTCGCCTTCTTCTGTGACCCATTCGGCAACCTCGTCGAGCTCGCCGAGTTGCTGCCTTGATGCTGGGGGTTCCTACAATGACGACCGAATCCATCTCTGTTGCCGCCTACGAATCGCAGGTGAAGTCGTTCAAGCCAGAGCAGGGGCTGGCCGCGACGAACGCGAACGACGTCCGGCTATTCGTCTACGAGTGGTTCACGCACTTCGAGCACGCCGCTCGGGCTGACTTCTATCTCGGTCACCTCGACGACAAGAGCATGTCCGTCACGTTCCCCGGGCAGGCGCCGCTCACGAGCCACGCCGACTTTGCGAAGTGGTACGACAACCTCATCGCTCAGACGCTCTGGAACTTTCACGACCTCGCGGCGATCCAGGTCAAGCGGACGGCGCCCCAGCAATTCCTGGTCAGCTTCGTCGCCAACTGGTACGGAGAGGTGAGATCCGATAGCGATCAGCGAGCTGGTTGGCAGACGAGAAGCGACAGCTGTCTCTACCACCACAAGTTTCGCCAGACATGGACGGTAACGGTCGGCGATCGCCTCGTGATCCAGACGCTGGTGGTCACGGGTGGAGACACCGCCTCGCCCATCCAACCATGAGCGATCGCACGGAGCTCAATCGTGAGGCGATGCGCCGTGCCTTCGCCGGTTGGCAGCAGGGCACGGCCAACATCGCCGACATGTTCGCGCCCGGGATGGTGTGGCGGATCGAAGGGCGTTCGGTCGCTTCGAAGGAGTACCGGACCAAGAAAGAGTTCGTAGACGAGGTCCTCGCCCCATTCGCCGCCCGCTTCGCCGGCTCGAGCGAGCCCTTCCGGCCCGTCCGCGTTCGCACGATCTGCGCGGACGGGGAGGCCGTCGTCGTGCTCTGGGATGGGCGCGGCATCGCGCGCGACGGAAAGCCTTACGAGAACAGCTACGCCTGGTACCTGGTGATGAGGGACGGCAAGGTCGTCGAGGCGGCGGCCTTCTTCGACGCCATCGCGTTCAACGATCTCTGGTCTCGCGTCCAGCCCGCCCCGGTCCCTCGCTGACGCCGGGGTGGATTGCCGCGCTGCCGACCACACCATCGCCTCGATCCGGCGCGGCTCGACTGAGCCAGACGAGGCCGAAGAGGACGGCGACGGCGGCGATCGCCGCCAGCCGAGCCATCCAGGGATGGATGGGCGGACGGGCTCCCTCGTCGCCGGCGTCGCGGCGGCGGCCAGCCATGAGATCGGCGAGCAATTCAGCGGCGCTCCGATGACGCTGGTGGGCGTCGCGCGAAATGGCTTTGCACACGATGGCGTCCAGCCCCGGGTCGAGGTGCGGGACGAAGTACGCCGGCGGGAGCGGCTCCTCGCGGGTCTTCGCTCGCATGACCGCCCACGCGTCGCCCGAGAATGGCAGATGACCGGTGAGCATCTCGTACAGAATCACGCCGACCGCGTAGACGTCGCCGCGTTCATCCCCGCGTCGCCCGCTGATCTGCTCGGGGGACATGTAGTCGGGGGTCCCGACGACATGCGACAGCTTCGTCCAGGTGAGTCTGCGGGAGCCCCGATCGCGCGCGATCCCGAAGTCGAGAACCTTCACGCCCCCCTCAGGGGTCACGATGATGTTCTCGGGCTTGAGGTCGCGGTGGATGACACCCTGGGCATGCAGGTAGGCCAGCGCCTCGGCCAGCTGTCGCGCGATGTCGAGCGATTCAGCCGGCGAGAGGACCCCGGTGTCGATGACCGAACGCAACGACAAGCCGGGCACGAATTCGGTCACCAGGTAGAGTCGGCTCCTTTCGCGCGGCTGGAGCGCGTGTACCACGTTCCGGTGTTGGACCCGCAACCCGATGCGTTCTTCGCGAAGCAGTCGCTCGTGGAACACGACGTCGCTCTCCACCTCCAGGCGCGGCACCTTCACGCACACCGCATGCCCGGTCGCCGTATCGTGCGCCTTGAAGGTGGTGCCCATCGCCGTCCGGGCGAGGACGTCCATGAGCAGATATTGATCGAGATGGTCCCCGCGCTCCAAGTCCCGCATGGCGTTCCCCGTTGCCTTGCTCTGGTCCCCCGAGCGGTTACGTCCCGCTCCCTATTGCGCGGCCGCCGGAGCGGTCGCGACTCCCCCGGCGGGGCCGCGCTTTGGCAGCTCGCGGTCAAGCGCCAGGTTGGCCTGGAGGACGTTGACGCGAGGATCCCCGAACAGCCCCCATTGCCGTCCGGTCGTCTGCCGCAAAATCAGCGCGCGGACCTCGTCGACGCCGACGCCGCGCGCAGCGGCGATCCGGGCGGCCTGCAAGCCCGCGTTGGCGGGGGTGATGTCGGGGTCCAGCCCGCTCGCGGAGCGTGTCACCGCGTCGCCGGGCACCAGGGCCCCGGCCGGGAGCTTGTTCTCCGCGCGGTACGCCTCGACGAGCTGCTTGACGCCCGCGAACGACTCGTCGACGTCCTTGGTCTTTGGATCGTCCGGGGCGCCGTTGAGGAACTTGTCGCTGAGCGGGCCCAGGTTCGTGCCGCTCGAGCTGGAGGCATCGTAGCCCGCTCCGGCGGCCGACGGACGGGGGTGCAGGTACTCGGGCGCCTTGAAGGCCTGGCCCAGCAGGCTGGAGCCGACGGCCTGATCGGGACCGACCGAGTTGCCCTCCCGATCGATCAGCGACCCGTCGGCCCGCGACCTGAGCACGGTGTGCCCGATGGCGTAGACCGCCATCGGATAGAGGGCGCAGCCGAGCACGGCGACCAGCGCGGTGGCACGGAGGGAGACGGCGGTTTCGCGAATGAGCTCTTTCATGATCACACCATGTGCAGCAGGTTGTGGACGAGCAGATCGATGATCTTGATGCCGACGAACGGGACGACGAGGCCACCCAGCCCGTACACCAGCAGGTTGCGGCGAAGAATCTCGCCTGCCCCGGCCGGCTTGAACTTCACGCCGCGCAGGGCGAGCGGCACGAGGCAGATGATGATGAGCGCGTTGAAGATGACGGCGCTCAGGATGGCGCTGGACGGCGAGCCCAGGCCCATGATGTTCAGCGGCGCGATCTGAGGGAAGGCGCCGATCAGCATGGCCGGGATGATGGCGAAATACTTCGCCACGTCGTTGGCGACGCTGAAGGTCGTCAGCGCGCCGCGGGTGATCAGCATCTGCTTGCCGATCTCGACGACCTCGATGAGCTTGGTCGGGTTGCTGTCGAGGTCGACCATGTTGCCGGCCTCCTTCGCGGCCTGCGTGCCCGAGTTCATCGCCACGCCGACGTCGGCCTGCGCCAGCGCCGGCGCGTCGTTCGTCCCGTCGCCCGTCATCGCGACCAGGTGCCCGCCCGCTTGCTCGCGACGAATGAGCGCCAGCTTGTCCTCCGGCTTGGCTTCAGCCAGGAAGTCGTCGACCCCGGCCTCCTTCGCGATGGCGGCCGCGGTGAGCGGGTTGTCGCCGGTGATCATCACGGTCCGGATCCCCATGGCCCGGAAACGCGTGAACCGCTCGACCAGCCCGTCCTTCACGACGTCCTTCAGGTGGATGACGCCGAGCACCCGCCCGGACGTCGCCACGACGAGGGGCGTCCCGCCCTGTTTCGCGATGCCGTCGACCTCCTTTTGAACGGCCGCGGGCAATGCGCCGCCCGCCAGCGCCTTGACGGCGTCTGACGCGCCTTTCCGGATCTCGCGGCCGTCGACGTCCACGCCGCTCATGCGCGTCTGGGCGGAGAACGGAATGAACGCCGCCTTCGGCAAGTCGTCGGCGGTCAGCTCGGGTTGCCCCAGTTTCTGAGCCAGCGCGACGATGCTTCGACCCTCGGGCGTCTCGTCGGCCAGCGAGGAGAGCTGCGCCGCGCGGGCCAGCTCGCCGGCCGTCACGCCGGGGGCCGGCAGCAGCGCGACCGCCTGCCGGTTGCCGTGCGTGATGGTTCCCGTTTTGTCCAGCAAGAGGACATGCACGTCGCCGGCCGCCTCGACCGCCTTGCCGCTCATGGCCAGCACGTTCTTCTGCACCATGCGATCGATCCCGGCGATCCCGATCGCGCTGAGCAGGCCGCCGATCGTGGTCGGGATCAGGCAGACGAGCAGCGCGATGAGGACGGTGACCGAGAAGGCCGAGGCCGCCAGCGTCGGGGTGTAGCTCTGGATGTAGCTGCCGAACGGGCGCAGGAAGAAGCAGACCAGCAGGAAGATGATGGTCAGCGCCGACAGCAAGATGTTGAGGGCGATCTCGTTCGGGGTCTTCTGCCGCTTCGCGCCCTCGATGAGAGAGATCATGCGATCGAGGAAGCTCTCGCCCGGGTTGGCCGTGACCCGCACGCGGAGCTGATCGGAGATCACCGTCGTCCCGGCGGTGACGGCGGAGCGGTCTCCGCCCGACTGCCGCAACACGGGCGCCGACTCACCGGTGATCACCGACTCGTCGACCATCGCCACGCCGGCCGTGATCTCGCCGTCGGCGGGGATGATTTCGTGCGCCGGGACCAGCACCTCGTCTCCCTTGCGGAGCAGCTCCGCCGGGATGGTCTCCGTCGTGCCGTCAGGCTTGAGGCGGCGTCCGAACGCCTTCTTGCGCCCGCGCCGCAGGGCATCGGCTTGCGCCTTGCCGCGCCCTTCGGCCAGCGCCTCGGCCAGGTTGGCAAACAGCACCGTGAACCAGAGCCAGACGCAGATCTGGACCACGAAGCCCAGCGACTCTCCGTGGGCCTTGGCGCGCAGGATCTCCACCGTGGTGACCACGGCGCCGATCTCGGTGACGAACATCACCGGGTTGCGCACCATGTAGCGCGGATCGAGCTTCTTGAAGCTGGCCCGCAGCGCGGGGAAAAGGATCTCGGGTTCGAACACCGAACGCTTCTTGGCGGCGGTCATGACATCTCCTCGGATCAGAACGTCAGGGTGGATGAGGTCATCAGGAAGTGCTCGACGACGGGACCCACGGCCAGCGCCGGGAAGAACGTCAGCGCGCCGACGATGATGACCGTGGACGTGAGCAGGACGACGAAGGTCGGCCCGGTGACGGGGAAGCTGCCGGCGTCGGTCGGCGTCGCCTTCTTGGCGACCAGCGCCCCCGCCAGCGCGAGGACCGGGATGGCCGGGAAGAGGCGGCCGAACAGCATCGAGAGGCCTTGCACGAAGTTCCACATGATGTTGCCGTTGGCGGGCGTCATCGTGAGCCCCGCCAGCGCGGACCCGTTGTTGCCGACCCCCGAAGCGAAGGCGTAGAGGATCTCGCCGAAGCCGCGCGGGCCGCCGTTGTTCAGGCCGGCCAGGCCCCACGGCGCGACCGCCGCCCAGGCCGTACCCGCCAGGGTGAAGATCGACACCACGAGCAGCGAAAGCGCGGCGAGCTTGACGTCCCTAGCCTGGATCTTCTTCCCCAGGTACTCGGGCGTGCGGCCGACCATCAGGCCGGCGATGAAGATCGCCACGAAGACGAACACCAGCATCCCGTAGAGGCCGCTCCCGACGCCGCCGAAGATCACTTCCCCCATCAGGATGTTCCCCAGCGTCACCAGCGCGCCGAGCGGCGTGAACGAGTCGTGCATGGCGTTCACGGCACCGCAGCCCGTCGCCGTGGTCATGGACGCGAAGATCGAAGAGTTGGCGATGCCGAACCGCACCTCCTTCCCCTCCATGTTGCCGAAGGACGGGTCGACGCCCAGGGCGGTCAAGCGCGGGTTACCGTGCGCCTCGGCCCACCAGCAGACGAGGATGCCGACCATCAGCATCCCGAACATGCTGGCCCACACCGCCCACCCGTGGCGCTGGTTCTTCACCATTCGCCCGAGGTAGTAGGTGAGACCGCTGCAGATCGCGATGAACAGGACGATCTGGACGAAGTTGCTGAGCGGCGTCGGGTTCTCGAACGGGTGCGCAGCGTTCACGTTCATGTATCCGCCGCCGTTCGTCCCCAGCATCTTGATCGCGATCTGAGACGCGATCGGCCCCTGCGCGATGGTCTGCGTGGCGCCCTCGACGGTCTTCGCCGCCGTGTAGGGCAGGAAGTTCTGGGGGATTCCCTGGAACATCAGAAACACCGCGTAAATGAGCGCGGCCGGCAGGAACAGGTACAGCGTCTGGCGGATCACGTCGCGCCAGAAGTTGCCGACCGTCGTCCCCGACGTGCGGGCGATCCCGCGCACCAGGACGGCGGCGATGCCGATGCCGATGGCCGGCGAGGTGAAGTTGTGCAGCACCAGCGCCAGCATCTGCGAGAGGTAGCTCATCGTGCTCTCGCCGCCGTAGCTCTGCCAGTTGGTGTTGGTGGTGAAGCTGGCCGCCGTGTTGAACGCCAGATCGGCGCGGACGGGTCCGAGCTTCTGCGGGTTGAGCGGCAGCAGATGCTGAATGCGCAGGAGAACGTACGTGACGATCCCCGTGACGGCCGTGAAGAGCACCATCGAGACGGTGTAGCCCTTCCAGGTCTGCTCCTTCTTGGGATCGACTCCCAGCACGCGGTAGGAGAGGCGCTCGACCGAACCGAGCGGGCGCGCGAGCCACGGCTCGCCGCCGACGTCGGGATCGAGCACCTTCACCAGATAGACGCCCAGCGGCTTCGTGATGAGCACGAATCCGGCGACGATGAGCAGAAGCTGAACCCAGCCGGCGGCGTCCATCAGAAGCTCTCCGGGCGAAGGAGTGACCAGAACAGGTAGATGACCAACCCGAGCGAGATCAGCGATACGACGGTGGTCTCCATGTCAGAGCCTCTCGCAGCCCGCCGCGTAGGCGAGCGTGATGGCGAAGAATCCAATCGTGACGGCGATGAACAGAACGTCCAACATGAGCGGTCCCTCCAGACGGATACGAGCTTCAGTTCGCCGCGCATGTTCAGCAGGTGTCGTGCCAACGTCCCCGGCCCCAGCGAAGTCGGCCTGTTGTGCGGAAGAAGGGCACAGGCCTTTACATTGCGGAAACAGAGTCGTTGCCGTTTGCCGAGAATGCGGCCGGGCGATCTCGCAAGTCGCACACTCAGCGATTCGTGCTCCGCGTCGACGCCTGGTGGTCGTGGCGCTGGCGTCGACGCCAGAGGGTGCTGGCGTCGATACCCAGAATCGTCGCCGCCTTCTTGACACACCCCACGCGTTTGAGGACGCGAGAGATGTGCTCGGCCTCCAGCTCGCGCAGGGTGATGTCTGCGCCCAGGTGCAGCGCACCGGGCAAGGGATCCGCGAGGACGTCTGCGTCGAGCACTGGCCGGCCCGGGCCGAGCAGGGCCCGATCGAGGAGGTTTCCGAGCTCACGCACGTTCCCCGGGAAAGGATGCCCCTCGAGCCACGCGGCGGCGTCCGCCGACAGTTCGGGCGCGGGGCGGCCCAGATCGGCGCTGAGAAGCCCCAGGAGCGCCCGGGCCGTCGGCACGATGTCCTCTCGACGCTCACGGAGCGGCGGGATCCGGATGTCGAGGACGTTCACGCGAAACGACAGATCCTGCCGGAGGCGGCCTGAACGGACCTCGCTGTCCAGATCGCGCTCGGTCGAACAGATGAGCCGCGCGTGTGGTCCTCGCGTCTCGAGAGCGTCCAGCAGGTGAACCAGCCTGGCCTGGAGCGGCTCGGCGAGGGCGCAGAGGCCGCGAAGGAAGATCGTCCCCCTCGCGCTCCTGTCGAGGTTGCGTACCGGAAGGTGCGTGAGGGAGGCGCACCCGAGGGCGAAGAAGGGGCGGGCGCGACGTCCGCTCTCGTCATGGACGAAACGGGCGAGCTCCGAAACCTCGCACCCCGGCTCAGCCCTCAGGACGACGGGCGCCTCCGTGCGGGCCGCTGCCCGCAAGGCATCGATGGCGGCGCGCATCGCTGGACTGCGGGTTTCGAGCCAGAGGTACGAACGCGAGTGCGCCACCCTGTCACCTCCGCCGGCGCCTAGGGTCGTCGAAGCCGGAGCGCGTAGTTGATGCCCAAGTCGTGCCGGCTGGCGACGAGGCTGAAGCCGGCGCGCTCCAGCTCGGCCACCACCGTCGCCTCTCCCGCGCGCACGTGGTCGAGGATCCACTGCGGGCTCTGTCCCGCGTCCCGCAAAAACTCGACGACGAACAGCTCACCGCCCGGCCGGAGGGCTCGTCGGATCGACGCCAGCATCTCAGCCGGGTGGTCGAAGTGGTGGTAGACGTCGCAGGCAAAGACCAGGTCCACCGACTCGGGCGGGACGCCGACGTTGTCGCCCGTTCCCATGACGCTGACCACGTTCTCGCGGCGCTCGCGTTCGGCGCGCGCTGCGATGAAGGCGCTGAACTTCGGCAGCACCTCCTCGGCGTAGACGCGGCCCTTCGGGCCGACCGCGTCGCTGAGCATCATCGAGAACAGGCCCGTGCCCGCGCCCACGTCCAGCACCGCGGTTCCGGGGCGCGGGGCCGCGAGCTGGATGATGAGGTTCCGCTCCCTGTAGATCTCGCGGTTGTCGCTCTCGAACAGGGTCCGCCAGTCCTCGGCCGTCATGCGCGGGTCCAGGTAGGCGTCGTTCGGTCCGAATCGCCGGCGCGCACACCCCGCGCTCGGCAGGACCACCGCCGCGAGCACGAGCGCGAAGAATAGGCGTCGCCGAGCTGGCCGCACGGGTCACCAGGAAGCGAACGGCGTGCCGACGAACTGCCCCGAACGCTGCCCCATTTCTTGCAGCTGTCTTGCAAAGCGAAAGCTACCTGGCTTTGGACCGCTTCAACTTGCCGAGACCCCGCGGCGCCGTCTTTACAATTTCTTGATCAGAGGCCTGTCGGTCTTGACGGCATCTTGATGCGCCTTCCGGGTAAACACAGACGGTAGGACGTCATGCCCAGCGACCTGTTCGTCTTGCACTCGTCCGAGAATCCGGTGTCTTCGAGGACGAAGCTCCAGGAGGCTCTCGCTGCGCAGGCTGGCTACGAACGGGCCCGAGGCGTCCGAGAGATGGTCCTTTGGGTCGTCGTGGTCCTGGGCGCGCCCGTCTGGCTGGCGGCCGCGCGGCCCGACTGGATGTCGCCGGTTTCGCGGCGCCTGACGCTGACGCTCTGGCTGGTCGCCGCCGTCGGCCTCGTCCTGGCAGTTGTTTCTGAACGGAACTGGTACCGCCGGTGCGTCGAAGTCGTCAGCGGGCGCCGCGAGAAGCCGCCGGCGGCCTCGGCCGATCGCAGCGCGCTCTGACCTGTGCTCTCCTAGGGGAGTGAGGAGCGGTCCTCCGAAGAGGTTGGCCCGGACCGGCGCGGCGCACGATGACGGGCGCCGGGCGTGGTGGGGCTACGCGGCGGCCGTGACGTTGGTGGCGGCTGCGACCGGCCTGGGGGTGCTCGGGCGCCGGCAGCTCGCGCTGCCCGACTTCGTGATGCTGTACCTGCTCAGCATCATGATGGCCGCCGCGCTCTACGGCCGGGGGCCGGCGCTCGTCGCCTCGACGATGTCCGTCCTCGCCTACGACTTCTTCTTCATCCCCCCGTTCTTCACGTTCGTCGTCGACGACCAGCGCCACATCCTGACGTTCGTCATGATGTTTGTGGTGGGCCTCTTGTTCAGCGGCCTGACTCAGCGGGTGCGGCGGCACGAGCAGCGCGCCACCGAGGCGCTGCTGCGGGCGCGCACGGAGGAGATGCGAAGCGCGCTCCTGAGCGCGATGTCGCACGACTTGCGCACCCCGCTGGCCGCGATCACCGGCGCCGCGACCACGCTGAGGGAGCGAGTCGAGGACGCCTCCGGCGGCGACAAGGCCGAACTGCTCGACACGATCTGCGAGGAGGCTGAGCGCCTCGAGCGTCTCGTGCGAAACTTGCTGGACATGACGCGACTCGAGTCTGGCGCGCTGGTCGTCAAGCGAGACTGGGTGCCGCTCGAAGAGATCGTGGGAGCCGCGTTGACCCGTCTCGAAAAGCAGCTCGGCGACCGTCCCGTCCGCACGAGCTTGCCCGCCGACCTTCCGCTGATCTCCGTCGACGCGATCTTGCTCGAGCAGCTGTTCGTGAACCTGCTGGAGAACGCGGCGAAGTACACACCCGCCGGCAGCCTGTTGGAGCTGTCGGCCCATACGGACGGTTCCGTGGTGGTCGTCGAGGTCGCCGACCGGGGTCCAGGTTTGCCGCCTGGCAGCGAGGCGCGGGTCTTCGAGAAGTTCTACCGCGGGCAACACCACGGTCCCCCCGGCGCGGGGCTCGGCCTGGCGATCTGTCTGGGGATCGCGCACGCGCACGGCGGCAGTCTCGTCGCGGAGAACCGGCCTGGAGGCGGCGCCGTGTTTCGCCTGACGCTGCCGCAGCAAGGCCAGGCCCCGTCGGTTCCGCCCGAGGCCGACTCCCAGCCCGGCCACCAACCGGCCGAGCGTGCCTCATGACCCCGGTGGACCCCTTGGTTCTGGTCGTCGAGGACGAGCCGCAGATGAGGCGCTTCCTCCGGGCGTCGCTGACGTCCCACGGTTTTCGCGTGGCCGAGGCAGACACGGCCGACGAGGCGATCGCGACGGCGACCAGCCAGTCGCCGGAGATGATCTTGCTCGACCTGGGCCTGCCCGACCGCGACGGCATCGACCTCGCGCGCGAGATTCGCGGCTGGTCGCGCGTGCCCATCATCGTGATCTCGGCGCGCGGGCGCGAGACGGACAAGGTGGAGGCGCTGGACGCCGGCGCCGACGACTACTTGACGAAGCCGTTCGGCGTCAATGAGCTGCTGGCCCGCATTCGAGCTTCCCTGCGGCGCTCACGCGAACCGGCGACCGGCACTTCTCCGGCGATCGAGATCGGGCCTCTGCGCATCGATCTCGTGCGGCGAGAGGTCACGATGGACCGTCAACCCCTCCATCTGACCCCCATCGAGTACCGGCTCCTCGCGTTGCTCGCGCAGAACGCCGGGAGGGTGCTGACCCAGCGCCAGATCCTGGAGGAGGTCTGGGGGCGAGGGCACGCCGCCCAGAACCACTACGTTCGCGTCTACATGGCGCAGTTGCGACGCAAGATCGAGACGGACCCGGCACGGCCGCGCTTCCTGGTGACCGAGCCCGGCGTTGGCTATCGACTTCGCGACCAGCCCGTTCCCTCCACGGAGCGCGCGGACACCCCGGGATCGTGACCTAGAACGCGGCGGATCGGTGGGCCCGGGCGGCCGCACGTCGCGGCCACCCGGGGTGCTCCGACCGGCGCGTCACGCCCCCATCAATGGACGTTCGGGGCGTAGTAGGGGTCCGCGGGATTCTGCCCCTTGATGTAGCAGAGGCCATCCGCGTTCAGGTGCATCTGCGACTGGGCACTGAACGCCATGAACTGGACCAGGTCGTCCGGGAAGGCCGACCCGTCCGGCGCGGTGACGCCGTTCAGGTTCATGGTCACCTGCAGGGGGTTCGCTTGCGGGTCGTCCGTGGTCACGCCCCCCGCGTTGGGCGACGGGTTCGGCTGGAAGGGCGCCCGGTCGGGCAGCGGCGTCCCGTCGGCGAACGTCGTGAGCAGGTGCTGGCCATGGGATGCGTTCAGGCTGAACGGCGTCACGCTGGTGTCCTGGGGCGCGAACGCCGCGATCGGATCGAAGCGCAGCGCCGCGCCCTCCTGTTTCAGCTTGTCCCAGAAGACGTGGTCGACGTGCATCGTGATCTGCGCGATCGCGGCGCTGTCCGGAAGGATGACGATCCCGCGGTTGTCCAGGTCGGTTTCGTCGCCGAGGTCGGCGTTCACGCAGTTCAGGAGCTGGCTGGCGTCGTTCCACCCCAGGGTGAAATGCACGACGGTCGGCAAGGCGGCGAAGTGCGTCTGTGCCGCGGCGGCGTTCGGGTCGGCCGGATTGTTGTACGTCCCCGTGCCGACATAGGTCGCCGTCCCGCGGAGGAACTTGTTCCACCCGTTCTGGACCATCAGGTCGTAGTCCGCCTCGCCCTGAGCGGTCAAGTTCAGGTTCCAAGCCGGGTACTTCGCGACGACGCTGTCGTACGAGAATGCGTAGCGCTGGCTCGGGTCGAACGAGGAGCCGTCGTCGGCCTTGTCCCAGACGAACATCGGGCTGGCCGGTTCTTCGCCGTCCTTTCCGATGAAGCCGGCCGCCTGGTGGGCGTCGAACACGAACGGTCCCGTCTTGTGCGCGACCTGCGTGCCCATGTCGTACCAGGTCTGATCGCGGGTCGGCATCGTGTTGAGCCGCACGTTACCGACCACCACGATGTCCTCGTCGATCGCCATGTTCCAGCCGTCGACGAAGTAGGGGTCGCCGTCGTTGACGGGCTGGAAGGGGAGCCCGTTGATCCCCAGCGTCTCGCCGGAGAAGGTCACCTCGACGCTCTGCGGTTTGTTGGGCGAGGTCATCGTGAACGTGATCATCGGTGCGCTCAGCTTCGTTCCTGCGGGGGGAGTGTCCGGACCATTGCCGCTCGACGTGCTGCTGCTGCCGCACCCTCCGGCGACGAGCCCCGCTCCCACCACTGCCATGACCAACCAATCGGTTCTGTTTTCCATATCCATTCCTCGGTTTTGCTTCGGTAGCCATCGCCCGGTAAAAATCAAAGACGGCGCGCACCCAACCGGGCTTTTCGGTGCGCTCCTTGGCGGCGGATCTCCCGCCGAGGGCCACCCCACGCCTTCGGCGCGCGGGCGGCGACGGACATCACGGCGCGGGCCCGTGCCGGCCTCGTGCGGCCAGTCGGGCAGGTTCGCGCGTCGCGAGCGGTGTCGCTCAGACGGAAGGGGGCGAGGTCTTGGGAGCGGAGGCCAGCAGGAAGGCCCGGTCGCGCCCCGGCGGCGCGTTCCAGAGGGGAATCGGCGTCGATGCGGGAGGCGAATGGGTCGCGTGTCGATAGACACGGGTTCCCGTCGCGGAATGAAGGGTGAGCGCCGTCGCGCAGTGCTCGTGCCCCGGCAGAGGCTCGCCCTCCTGTGCCCCGAGGCCAGACGTCGGCGACGGTTCCAGCTGCGCCACCACACCGGCGAGCCGGACGTGGGTGACCTCTCCGTGCTCGGCGCAGCGCGCGTGACGAACGGCGATCTCGTGCGACAGCGCGAAGAACTGGCCGAGCACGGCCGCCGCGGCCGCCACGAGCGCGAGCGCGCGCCCCGCCGCCGACAAGCGGCGCCTGTCGCGCCGAAAGCGCATCAGGAGATGCTCCGACCGCGGACCCGCGGGGTCCTGGTGGTCACGGCGGCCTCGCTCATGGTCCCAGACTGAAGCGGTAAACGCCCACGCTTCCCTTCATTCCACCGAGAACCGCGCTGTTGAAGGGATTGCTGTCGGACCAGCCGTAGACCGCCCCGGTGGTCGGCGAGCAAGGCCCGCTCGTGAGCGATGATCCGGTTGATCCTCCATCCGGGGCAGCGGCGTCGGCTGCCCCGGCGTCAGCCATCCCGCCGTCGGTCGCGGCAGGTTTCGGGGGCGGGGTCACCAGGTTGCAGAAGTTGGCCTGGTCGAACCAGCGCGACGGATCCACGCGGAGCTGCAGGGGGCCGCTCGAGGACGTGAAGATCAGGTTGCAGTCGGCGCCCGCCACCCGTGCGAGCCGATCGATCGGGTTGAGGGCCGTCACGAGGGCGCTGCTGATCTGGACCCGACCCGCGAACGGCACGGTGACGCCACCTTTCGTCGCGGTGCCCGCCAGGAAGGCCGTTCCCTGCTGGCCGCCGGCCACGAGCGGCGCGCCGGGCGCGATCGTGTCGTTGTACCCGTTGACCGACGTGTAAAGGCCGATCTCGACGGAGATCGCGGTCCCGGTCTCCCCGTCGGCGCCGCCGGCAACGGGTTGCAGGGTGGGGTCGAGCATGTCGACGATGAACTGGCTGGTGACCTGCATGATCACCACGCCGCTGCGGAAGACGCTGGGCTGCGGCGCGGCGACGTTGAAGTAGAGCGGTCCCAGGACCACCTTCGCCTCGGAGAGGGTCACGGTCCACCCTTGCCCGGTGGAGAATTTGAACGGGCTGGTCGTGTCGCGCGCGATCCCGCCGGCCTCGAAAGGAACCTGGATCAGGTGTCCGCCGGTCGTGCCCCCGCACTCCGTCGACAACAGCGCCAGAAGCGCCAGCGCGACCGCGGACGCCTTCATCGCTGGCTCTCCTGGTCGAGGATGATCGACAGCGTGCCAAGCAACGAGAAGGGCGGCGCCGCGCTGAAGTGCTCGGTCGGAGCCAGCGTGGGCTCCGGACGGCTGTTGAAGTTGGACGCGTAAAACAGCTCGCTCGACGGGTAGCGCGCGTCGGTCAGGTTCTGCGCGAGCAGCCCCAGGCGGACGACGCCCCATCGCACGCTGGCCGACGCGTCGAGCTCCAGCGTCGAGCCCGCGGTCTGGCTGAATGGCAGCGCGCGCGGGCCGATGAAGTTGACCGCGAACCCCATCGTTCCGGTCAGACCGTGGCCGAAGAACAGGCGATGGCTGAGCGGCCCGAACAGCGCGGTGTCCGAGCGGGCGATCACTGACGGCACGTACGGGACCAGCGTGCCGTCGGCGTCATAGGTGGCGTGCGCGTAGGTCGCGGAGGCCAGCTCGTCGAACCACCGGCCGGTGGCGCGAACCGCCGCGACCGCCCCGTCGCGCGTCGTCCCGGTCGATTGGCTGAGCCGGCCGAGCAGCGGGTCGAAGATCAGGTCACGGTCGACGTGGGTGTAGAACCCGATGGCGCGGGCCGTGACGTCCGCCGAGGAGAAGCGGCGGTGGTAGATCGCTCCCGCCTCGGCGGCCGTGATGCTGGCGAACGGCGCCCGCTCGTTCTGGGTGATGTAGACGGCGTCGAGCGACTGCGCCCCTTGGCCATAGCTGGCCGTCAAGGTCAGGGGGCGCGCGACCTCGGCGAGGACCGTGACTTTCGGCTCGGTGACGAGCCCGGTGGCGGTGTTCCGCTCGGTTGGCAGCCGCGGCCCCGTGGCGTCGAAGGGGGCGCAGGTCTGGTTGGGCGGCGTGTTCGGCACGAACTGACCCGCCGTGGCGCACTGATTGAGCACGTTGTAGTCGAAGTACTCTTGCCGCACGCCGCCGCGCACGGTGAGCCACCGGAAGGGGCGGAGGTCCAGGTCCAGATACACCGCCAGGTTCAGGACGTCCGTGACCAGATCTTCGTCGATCGCGTACGGCACCTGGGTCCCGTAGCGAAGCCGCTGGATCATCGGGGTGGTGTGATCGTAGCGCGCGTAGTAACCCGCCTCGAGCGACTGCTGCCGCCCGAAGAGGATGCCGGTCCTGCGGTCGCTGCCGCGAGCGCCCGCCGTGAACGCCGTGTAGTCCTGCTCGATCATGTCGCCGCGCTGCGGGTGGTAGGTCTGCCCGAAGGTCTGCGGGTCCAGCAGGAAGCCGGTGAAGTCCTCGTCGATGCGGAGACTGCGCCAGGTGAGGAACACCTGCTGAGCGAGGGCGTTGTGCTCACCGGGACTCTGGACGTCGAAGGAGAGCGTGTAGCGCTGGGCGTCCCCGCCCTGGTGCGGATCCTCCGTTCCGTAGTAGCCGATCCGCCCCGAGGCGACGTCGTCCGCGCGCACGACGCCGGCGCTCTGGTAGTGGGTCCCGTACGCGGTGCCCAGCAACCGCCACAGGCCGCGCGCGCCGAGCTCGCCTTCGTACTCGGCCATCGCGCTCGCGTTCGTGCTGGCCCGGTTGATGCCGTAGCCGGCGCTCTGGAACACCTGGGCGGCGGCGAAGGTCCCGGCGCGCTCGCCTGGCGGCGCCCAGAGTGCCAGCAACCGCTGCGTGTTGAACGAGCCGTAGGTCAGCGACAGCTCCGTACGCCGGTCGGGCACGCCCAGCTGATAGTCGGCGCTCCCTGCCTCGGCGAAGTCGCCCTGGCGCGGGCTGAAGGGGCCCTCGATGACCCGTAGATTCTCGATCAGCTCCGGGATGATGAAGTGCGTGTCGGCGTAGCCGTGGCCGTCGGTGTTGTCGACCTCGTTGATGGGGACACCGTTGACCATGAACTCGATCGCCTGTCCCTGCTCGGCGTCGAAGCCGCGCAAGAAGACCTGATCGGCATGACCGGCGCCCTGCTCGTTGGCGATGAAAATTCCGGGCGCCAGCTGCAGGATGTCCGACGCGTTCTGGTTCGCGATGACGGCGAGCTGGCCGACCTGAATTTCGAGATCGGAGGCGCCCCGGTTCGCCTCCTGCCGCCGCCCACGGACCGTCACGTCGATGGCGGTGGTCTCGGCGGGCTTCACGGCTGGGACTTCAGGCGCCGGCGGGGCCGGTGCCGGTGCACCAGACGCCGGACCTGTGGACACGGCGCCCGCTGCTGCGGCTGTGCCGGAGGGCGCCGACGGGGCGGGCGGGGGCGGCGGCTCGAAGTGAAACAGGAGTTGAACTCGGCTCGCGACCGGGACGCCGTCGCGAACCGCTGGCCGAAACCGCCAGCTCATCGCCGCCCCGAGCGCCGCTCGATCGAGCGCAGGCGCAACCCCGGAGGCCAGCTCGACGCCGCTCACCTCGCCGGTCGGCGTGATGGTGGCCGTGACGGCGACGTCGCCTTTCGCTCCCTTCGCGTCGGGCGGGTATGGTGGCCGGCTCTCCTCGATCACCACCGGCGGCTCGACGTGGGGCGGCTCGGCGGCCGTTGGCTCGGCCGGTGGCGCCGCCTGCACGATCCCTGAGGCCCCCAAGATCAGCGCGCAGATCCCGACCGCGCATGAAAGCGGACGCGACCTGGTGTCTTTGGCGGCAAGCGTGCAGCGAAACAAAATCCCTCGTATCTACGAAAAACGGCGCACGGAGCGGCGCGCCACGAATCACGATTCCTGCGCACCATTTCCAGAGGTGCGGTCGACGGCCAAGCGACGCAGCCCGCGAGTCGAGCGCGCTCGACCGGCCTGCGTGACGTAGCACTACGTTCGCGGAGGTGAGGTCTTGGGCGCTGCGCTCAGCGCCACCGTTCGACCCGATCGCGGACGCGGCGCCGGAGGGGCGGGAACCGTCTCCGGCGGTGGAAGGACGCCGGAGACGTCTGGGCTGGCAGCGGTCGCGCTCCCCGCGACGGTGAAGACCAGGCCGCAGTGCTCGTGCGCATCCACCGAACCGCCCGGCTGGCGCTCGAACGCCGGCCCAGGGGACCTCGGGTGGACGGCGACGGGCGCAGCCCCGGAGAGCGGGACGTGCGTCAATTCACCGTGCTCCGCGCAGCGCACGTGGCGGGCGGTCAGCTCGTGCGACAGCGACTCATACTGGGCGAGGCACATCGCGGCGGCCAGGGCCAGGGCGAATCCCCTTGCCAATGGCAAAAAACCGTGATGTCCCGCACGCATACGCATGGAATGCCTGCGGGCAGCTAAACGGAGTCCAACCCAGCCGTCAAGAGAACTTCGAGGCTGGGGAACAGGCAAAAAAACGTCGTGAATCGGCGCGAGCGCGGTGCCTGGAGCAGCGGGCGCCAGGCGGTTACCCGAGAATCGTCAGTGGAGCTGCAGTCCCGGCGGAATGAGGTCGCACGGGAGGCTGCTGCCGGGTGGGCGCGGGAGGTCGGTCGGGCGATCGAGGCAGGCCTGGGTCCCGGGCGCGGCGCCTCCCTGGCCGCCGGTCCCGGGCGCCCCCACGCCCCCTTGGCCGGCGGAGCCTGACGCGGGCCGCGCTCCCGAGCTGCCGCATCCCAGCAGCGTCGCGGCGACCAGCAACAACACCGGCCAGCGCGGGAGGGAAGGGCGCATCAGTACCTCACCCAGACCTGGTCGCCCGCCGCGAGAGACGACAACGCCGTCACGCCGGCGGTTCCCCCGATCAGCGTCTGCGTCGACGGATTGGCGCTGTAGGCCGCGCTCCCTTTCCAGACGATCGCCGCGTCGGAGAAGAACACACTCAGGTCAGCGACGGCGACGGGCACGGTGAACATGTTCCAGCCTGGCGCACGAGCCGGCAACACATTGAGCGCCGGCGCGGGCTCGGCCGCGCCCCCGTCGACGACGGGATCGGTGGGCAGGGCCACCCAGTCCGTGGTCGACAGCGTGCCGTCGGCCGCGCGGCAGGTCTGGTGCGCGGCGAAGAACAGGGTCGTGAACGGTTGGTTGGGGACCTTCAATCGGATGACGAGCTTGTAGTAGGCGATGTCGGCGTCCAGCGCGTCGGCGTCCGCCTTCTGCCAGACCGCCGCCGTGACGGCCCCGGTGGCGTCCTTCTCGACGCTCACCCGGCCGAAGTCGCTGCGTTCCGGCCGCACGGAGGTGACGCTCGATGGAATCTCGATGCGGACCTTGTACGTGTCCGCGCCGGAGCAACCATGAGCGACGCCGAACGTGATCTCCTGGGTGGTGTTGGCGAAACCCGCTCCGGAAACGACGGTGATGTGCGCATGGGCGAGCGCCGGCATCACGCAGAGGCCGGTCGCCACGGTCAGGGCCAACGTGGTTTGTCTCATGCGTGGGATCAGTAGCGACTTCTGCAGAGCCCGGCCATGCGTCAAAACTTCGCACCCCTGGATAATTTTTTCGCACCCGGAGCGCGCTGCGAAAAGATTATCCACGCGAGCGCTGTGAGCTGCCGCGTACCTTCGCGTCTCCAACAACCCCGAGGGGATCGCCATGAGTCGCTCGCCGAGCCCGTCTCTCCTGTCAATCGCCGGTTGCCTCGCCTTGGTCGGTGCGTGCAGCAGCGGCAGCCAGTCCAATCACACCGGCAGCGGAGGTGGCGGCGGCCATGCAGCCGCCGGTGGTTCAGGGAAAGGTGACGGCGGTGTAGGCGGCGGCGCGCCGGCCGCGGGCGGTACCGGCGGAAGCCACGACGGGGGCGCGAGCGACGGGGGAAACCCCGACGGAGGAGCGATGGCGGTGACGATCCATTTCAAGGCGACCGTCGGTTCGTCCCCGTTCGCCTGCGGCACTACCTATCAGAACCAGGGATCGACCGGGGTGGCGGTGCGGCCTCGTGATTTTCGGTTCTACGTCCAGAACGTCAGCCTCATCAACAGCCAGGGGCAGCAGGTTCCGCTGGTGATGGGCGTCCGGTCACCGTGGCAGACCGCGGACGTCGCGCTGCTCGACTTCGAGGACGGCAGCGCCGACTGCGTCGACGGAAACCCGGAGATGAACAGCGTCGTCACGGGCACCGTGCCGGCGGGCTCGTACACCGGGATCGTCTTCAGCAACGGGGTCCCGGACTCGCTCAATCACGCGGATCCGCTGACGCTCCCCGCGCCCCTGCAGGCGGGGGCGATGAGCTGGGGCTGGCTGTACGGGTTCAAGTTCGTCAAGGCCGAGCTGGGCGCGACGGCCACGCCGAAGGCCGATGCGGCCGTTGGCCTCGGTCTGGTCCACCTCGGCAGCATCGGCTGCGACAACGCGGTCGACGGCGGCAGCACCAACTACAACGCGCCGCCGACCGTGGTGTGCACCCAGGTCGACCGCAACGAGATCCGGCTCACCGGCTTCGACCCCACCGTTCGGACGATCGTCGCCGACGTCGGCGCGATCTTTGCCGCCACGGATCTCTCGAAGGACCAACAGTGCCACTCGGAGGGAGATGCGTGCCCGTCGATGTTCTGGGCGTTTGGGCTCGACTTCGCAACCGGAGCCCGGCTGACGACCCAGACGGTCTATCACTTCGAGTAAGTGAACATGGAAGGCCGCTCTCGCCGCCACCGCCGGCTCCTCGCGGCGGCCTGGCTCCTGATCGCCGGCTGTGGGTGCGGAGGGGGCGCGCCACGAACACCGGCGGGCCCGGGCTCTGACGGCGCGTTCTCTTCCGACGCGCGAGATGCCACGGGCGCCGGCGGCGCAATGGCCGACGCAGGGTACGCCTGGAACCTGCCGCCGGGTTTCCCGGTGCCGGTCGTTCCGGCCGACAACCCCATGGCGGCCAGCAAGGTCCTTCTGGGCCGCTACCTCTTCTACGACCAGCGGCTCTCCCACAACGGGACCCAGGCTTGCGCCAGCTGTCACCAGCAGGCGCTGGCCTTCACCGACGGCCGCGCGACCTCGCCGGGCTCCACCGGAGCCGCAGGCGTCCGGTCCGCCATGAGCCTGGTCAACGTGGCCTACGCGTCGACGTTGACCTGGGCGAATCCGCTGCTGCTCGATCTGGAGCACCAGGCGTTGGTCCCCATGTTCGGGACCGATCCGGTGGAGCTGGGCCTCCTGTCAGCGGACGAGATCAATCAACGCTTGAGCGCGGTGCCCGGCTACGTGCAGCTGTTCAGCGAGGCCTGGCCCGGCGACAGCGCCCCGATCTCCCTCGACCACATCGTGAAGGCCCTGGCGTCGTTCGAGCGGACCATCATCTCCGGGCGCAGCCCGTTCGACCGCTGGCTCTACGACGGCGACAGCTCCGGCATGAACGCCTCGGCCCTGCGGGGCTACGCCGTCTTCAACTCGGACGTCGGGGGCTGCTTTCATTGCCACCGCGGCTTCGACCTGACCGACCACGTGAACTGGGCCAACAAGGCGTTCTTCGACAAGCCGTATCACAACACCGGCCTCTACAACCTGGGCGGCACGGGCGCCTATCCCGAGCCGAACACCGGCGTCTATCACGTGACTTTGGTTCCGACGGACATGGGGCGATTCAAGGCGCCCACGCTGCGCAACATTGCGCTGACCGCGCCCTACATGCACGACGGATCGATCGCTTCCCTGGACGGCGTCCTCGATCATTACCAGGCCGGCGGGCGGACCATCACCAGCGGTCCTTACGCCGGAAACGGGAGCTTGAACCCCTACAAGGACCCTCTCGTCGAGCCCCTCGACCTGAGCGAGGGCGACAGAGCCGACCTCCTCGAGTACCTGCAGACCCTGACCGACGACACAGTACTCATGAACCCGTCGCTGTCGGCTCCGGCGCCGCTGCCGGCAGGGCCCTGACCGACGCCTTGACCGGTCTCGCAGGTCGGTTCGCTCGCCCTCGTCGGGTAGCCGCCGCTCTGGTGTTGGCCTGCCTGGTCTGCTGGCCGCAATCCGGCGCGAGCTCCGGGCCGCCCGATGTCGGCAACGCCACCCTGAGGGACGCGCGGGGCCAGGTCACCTCGCTGACCGCTCTTGCGCGATCGCACAAGCTGACCGTCCTCGTCTTCTACGCCGCCGGCTGCCCCTGCTTCGCGGCGCACGTCGATCGTCTCCGACAGCTCGAGCGGGAGCTCGGTCCTCAGGGCGTCGGGTTCTTGGTGGTCGATTCCGAGCGCCACGGGGCGGACGAGACGTCACCGCCCGGGGAGATCGCCCCGGGCCTCCCGTTGCTGCGCGACGAGAGCGGCGATCTGGCCAGGCGCCTCGGCGCCCGTTACGCCACGGAGTCCTTCGTTCTCGATCCGGCAGGCCGGGTTCGCTATCAAGGCGGCGTGGACAGCGATCGAAAGTACCTCCGCCCCGACGCCCACCACTTTTTGCGTGAAGCGCTGATGAAGCTGCTGTCGGGCGATGCGCCGGCGTTCGCCACCAGCAAGGCGCTCGGTTGCGCCTTGCGCTTGCTGTGACTCCGATACCCCCCGGGGGTATGCTATGCTCGCCGGCGCCATGGCGCACGTAGCACGCGACAAGAAGCTTCGCGACCGCATTCGCAGGTTGAAGGGGCAGATCGAAGCCATCGAGAAGACCATCGAAGGCGGCGACTGCTCGAAGACCCTGCAGCTCATCTCGGCCGCCCGAGGAGCGTTCGGGGGCTTGATGAGCGAGGTGCTCGAGACCCACGTGCGCGAGCACGTGCTCCATGGAACGCCGCGGGATCGGGAGAAGGCAGCGGGGGAGCTGGTGACCGCCATGCGGACGTACGTGCGATGAGCGACGCGGCCGTGCAACCGCCCCAGCCGGCGGCGATCGACTTGGTCGGGCAGCCGCTCGACGACGCCCGCCCGTCGTCTGCCGAGCGCCGCTCGCCGTGGTCACCGGGCGAGCTCTGGTCGCGCCACGGGGAAGCGATCACGACGGCGCTCTGCGCGATTTTCGTCGCGGCGGGGTGGTTCGCGGATCGCGGCGGGGCCCGGCCGCTCGCGATAGGCCTGTTTTTGGTCGGGTACGCCCTGGGGGGTTATCGCAAGGCGATCGAAGGAACGGTGACGCTCGTTCGGGACAGGGCGCTCGACGTCGACCTGTTGATGGTGGTGGCGGCCGCCGGGGCGGCAGCGCTGGGGTACTGGGAGGACGGGGCTCTGTTGATTTTCATCTTCGCGCTGAGCAGCACGCTCGAAGGCGTCGCCAGCGCGCGGACGACGAAGGACATCGCGGCGCTGATGGCGCTGACGCCGGACCAGGCCTCCGTCATCCGCGGCGGCATCGAGCAGCGGGTCGCGGCGTCATCGGTGATCCTGGGCGACCGGGTGCGCGTCCGGCCCGGCGAGCGCATCCCGGTGGACGGGATCGCCGTCGAGGGCGCCTCAGCCGTGAACCAGGCCTCGATCACGGGCGAGTCGATGCCGGTGGACAAGAAGATCGGCGACGAAGTGTTCGCGGGCACGATCAACGGGCAGGGGGGCCTGGTCGTCGAGGTCACCCGTTGCGGGGCCGACACGGTCCTGGCGCGCATCATCGCGCTGGTCCGTGACGCCGAGGAGCGGCGCCCGCCGGCCCAGCTCTTCATCGAACGGTTCGAGCGTGGCTACGCGAAGGTCGTCGTCCTGGGCGCGATCGCCGTGACGTTCGTGCCGTGGCTCGCCCACTGGTGGACGTTCCGCGACTGCCTCTACCGGGCCATGATCTTCCTGGTCGTCGCGTCCCCCTGTGCCCTCGCGGCGGCCATGATGCCGGCTCTGCTCTCGGCCCTCTCGAACGGCGCGCGGCATGGGGTGCTGTTCAAGGGGAGCGTCTTCGTGGAATTGATCGGACGCATCGACGCGCTGGCGTTCGACAAGACCGGCACGCTGACCCGCGGCCATCCGGTCGTCACCGACGTCATCGCGGCCCCGGGAGAATCGACGAGCGACCTTCTTGCGAAGGCGGCGGCCATCGAGAGCCTGACGGACTACCCGCTCGGCCGCGCGGTCATCGCCGAGGCGCGCGGGTGGGAGCTCGTGCTGCCGCCGGCCCGCGACCTGCAGACGATCGTGTCCGTGGGCGCCCATGCCGAGGTCGCAGGGCGGCGCTGGCACGTCGGCAAGGCGTCACTGTTCTCGACGGTCAGCGCGGCGCTGCTCGACGAGCAGCAGCGCCTGGAGGCGACGGGCAAGACCGTCATCTTCGTCGGCGACGCCGAGGCGCGCGGCCTCATCGCCTTGCGAGACAGCGTCCGGGCGGAGGCGGCGCCGGCGGTGGCCCGGCTCAAGGCGCTGGGGGTCAGGCACATCGTCAGCGTGAGCGGCGACAACCGGACGACGGCCGAGGCGGCGGGCGCCGAGTGCGGGATCTCGGAGGTGCACGCCCAGCTCTTCCCCGAGGACAAGGTTCGCATCGTCCGCGAGCTGGTCCAGCGCTACGGGCGCGTCGCGATGGTCGGCGACGGCATCAACGACGCCCCGGCCCTGGCGGCGGCGTCGGTGGGCATCGC
>CAZJMY010000637.1:0-5500 GCA_964546845.1 uncultured Myxococcales bacterium
CCCGCCGCCGGCCGCCCGCGCGCGCGGCATCCCTGCGCTGCCGCTGCTGACGCTGATCAACTTCTTCAACTACCTGGACCGCCAGGTGGTCTACGGGATGACGCCGCACATCGGGTCGGCGTTCAACCTGTCCAACTTCAAACTGGGGTGGCTGGCCTGGGCCAACCTGTTCGTGTTCGCCGTCGCCTCACTGATCTCGGGCCCCATCGCCGACCGCGTCGGCCCGCGCAAGGTCATCTTCACGGGCATCCTGGTCTGGTCGATCGCCACGATCGGCTCGGCGCTGTCGACGTCGTTTCCGATGCTGCTCTTCTTCCGCGCGCTGGTCGGCGTCGGCGAGGGGGCGTACGGCCCGTCGGCCAACACCCTGCTGTGCGCCGACGCGCCGCCCGAAAAGCGCGGGCGGGCGCTGGGCATCTACAACATCGGCATGGCGCTGGGCGGCACCAGCGGGCTCGTGCTGGGGACCATGCTGGCGCCCATCGTCGGCTGGCGTGGCGTCTTCTGGATCGCCGGCGGCCCGTCCATCCTGCTCACGCTGGCGGCGGCGTTCGTGGCCGCGCCCGACCGCCTGGTTCGCCCGCAGAACCTGCCGGCGCGGACCTACCTGCTGTCGCCCGCCTACATCATGGCCGTCGGCGGCGGCGTGCTCGCCACCTTCGGCGCCAGCGCGCTCATCTTCTGGGTGCGGACGCTGGTCATCGAAGAGCGGCACCTGAGCGTCGCGTTCGGCAGCATCTACATGGCCTTCGTGGGCCTGTTCTGCGGCGCCGGCGGGGTGATCGTGGGCGGCTACATGGGCGACGCGCTGAACCGGCGGCGGCGCGGCGGCCACGCCATGACCATCGGCATCTCGATGCTGGCGGCGGTGCCGGTGGGCGCGCTGGCGCTGACGCTCCACTGGCAGCCCGCGTTCCTGGTCCTGACGGCGGGGGCGGCTTTCCTGCTGTCCGTCTACAACGGTCCCTCCGCGGCCGTCATCGACGAGCTGGGCCCGCCGCAGTACGCGGCCACGCTGCAGGCGGTCTCGATGTTCAGCCTGCACGTCCTCGGCAACTCGCCGGCCCCGTCGATCATCGGGCGGATCTCCGACCAGCTGCACGTCCCGATCTCGGGCGCGCTGCAGGCGGCCATCGTGGCGTTCGGCCTATCGGGCGTCCTCTTCATGTTCGTCGCGCGCCGGCAGCGCACGATGCCCGCCTACCATTGACCCGATGAGCACCGCCCCCACGACGCAGGACTATTACGATCGGTTCGCCGCCGGCTACGAGGCCGAGCGCCACCACGGCTACCACCGGCTGATCGACGATCTCGAGCTGGACCTCGTGCGCCGCTTCGGCGCCGGCCGCGACGTCTTCGAGGCCGGGTGCGGCACGGGCCTGCTGCTGCGCGAGGCAGCCGCCGTCGCCCGCTCCGCCGTCGGCCTGGATCTATCGCGCGGCATGCTGCGGCCGGCCCGCGAGCGTGGGCTGCGCGTCGTGCAGGGTTCCCTCACGGACGTGCCGCTCCCCTCGGCGTCGTTCGACCTGGTCTACAGCATGAAGGTGCTGGCCCACGTTCCGCCGATCGAGCAGGCCGTCGCCGAGCTGGCTCGCCTGGTGCGCCCGGGCGGGCACCTGCTGCTGGAGTTCTACAACCCGTTCTCGCTCCGGTACCTGGCCAAGCGCCTCGGCGGTCCGGGGCGCATCGCCGCCGACGGCACGACCGAGAAGGACGTGTACACGCGGTTCGACACGCTGGCGCGGGCGCGCGGCTACCTGCCGCCGGGCGTCGAGCTGATCGCCGTGCGCGGCGTGCGCGTGGTGACCCCGTCCTCCCACGTCTTCCGGGTGCCGCAGCTGGGGCGCCTGTTCGCCTGGGCCGAGCGGGCCGCCTGCGATCTGCCGGTGCTGCGCAACCTGGGCGGCTTCATGATCCTGGTCGCGCAGAAGCGCTGACGCGATGGCCATCCGCTTCGAGCTGCCGCCGCCCGGGACGCTGACGCCCAACGACCGGGACGATCCCCTCCCCTACTACTATCACCCGTGGGTCGGCTGGCTGTACCGGCATCGCCTGCAGATGGGGCTCGACTTCCTGAAGGACCGCGGCCGGCACGTGCTGGAGGTGGGCGTCGGCAGCGGCGTGCTGGTCCCGACCCTCACCCGCCACTTCGCCAGCTACACGGGCACCGACCTGACGCTGGCGCCGAACCTGGACCGCCTGGTCGCCCCGGGCTGCCGCGCCGAGTTCCGGCGGGCGGACCTGCTGCGCGACGGCGATCTGCCGGCGGACCACTTCGACGCGATCGTCTGCTTCTCGGTGCTGGAGCACATCGCCGACGCCGACGGCGCGGCCCGCAGCCTGGCGGCGGCGCTGGCGCCGGGCGGCACGCTGGTGACGGGCTACCCGATGGTCAGCGCGCTCATGACGCGCGCCTTCGCGTTCATCGGCTACGACCGCATCGACGACCACCACGTCAGCCCCCCGGCGCGCATCGCGGCCGCGCTGGGCCGCGTGCTGCAGCCGGTGAAGCGAGCCGCCTTCCCGCCCGGCGCGCCGGTGCCCGCGGCCCTGTACCAGTGCACCGCCTGGACCAAGCCGACCCCGCGAAGCTGATGACCTCCCGGCGGAGCCTCCTTCTGGGGGCCGGCACGATTTGGGGCGCCGCGTGCGCTGGACGGCTGGCCACGGACCGACCCGCGGCCGCGCGGCCCGACCCACGGGTCGCCGCCATCGAGGCTTCCCTCGGCGGCCGGGTCGGAGTGTTCGCCTTCGAAATCGGCTCCGGCGACGCGCTCGCGCACCGGCCGGACGACCGGTTCGCGATGTGCTCGACGTTCAAGGCGCTGCTGGCGGCGGCGGTTTTGGCGCGCGTCGACGCCGGGCTCCTGTCGCTGGAACGACGGCTGCCGTTCAGGCCGGCGGACCTCATCGACCACTCGCCCGTCACGCGCGCCCACGTCGCCGCCGGCGCGCTGCCGATCGCGGAGCTGGCAGCCGCCGCGGTGGTCGTCAGTGACAACACGGCGGCAAACCTGCTGCTGGGCGCCGTGGGTGGTCCGCCCGCGCTGACGGAATGGCTCCGCGGGCTGGGCGACCCCACCACCCGCCTGGACCGGCAGGAGCCCGCGCTGAACGCCAACGTCCGGGGTGACCCGCGCGACACGACCACGCCGCGGGCGATGGCGCGCACGCTGGCGCAGGTGACGACGGGCGCGCCGCTGGCGCCCGCCAGCCGCGAGCGTCTGGTGGCCTGGATGAAAGCCTGCACGACGGGCCGAAACCGCTTGCGGGCGGGACTGCCCGCCGCGTGGGACGCCGGCGACAAGACCGGCACCGGCAACGACGGCGCGGCTGGCGACGTGGCGATCGCGTTTCCGCCGGGGCGCGCCCCGGTCGCGATCGCCGTCTACTTCAGCGAGACGCCGGCCGGCCCGGACGCGCGGGACGCTGCGTTCGGTCGGATCGGACAGATCGTGGCCGACACCTTCGCTGCGCCGGCCTGAATCAGGCGCGCTCGACGACGGCGAGCAGCCGGAATCCCAGGACGCGAAACGCCGCGGGCGGTAGCCGGCTCTCGAGCCGGTGCAGAGCCGACCAGAGCCCTTGCGGCAGCAGCGGCCGGCGTGAGAACCCACCAGACGCCGGATAGCTGAGGCCCGACAGCCGTTCGAGCCGGAGCAGGCGCAGCTCCGGAAGCTCCGCCGCGAACCGGGCCGCGTCGCGCCCGAACAGAAGCGACGGAATCGCCTGGTTCGAGTCGAACGGGTCGCGCCCCTCGACGGCACCCGCGGGGTCCAGCGGGTCGACCGACAGATCCAGCGGCTCCTCGTGAAACAGCTTGTAGACCGGGTACGACAGCAGGCTGACGTGCGGCTCGCACATCACGATGCGGCCGCCCGGCACCAGCACCCGGACCGCCTCGTGAAAAAATCGGCGCGGCTGCGGCAGGTGGTGGAGCACGTCGAACAGCACCAGCGCGCCCAGGCTGCGTTCCGCGAACGGCAGCGCGTCCGCGCTCACCTCACGGTCGTGCCAGGGGGCCTGCACGATGTCGGTGAGCTGCAGGTCGGGGATGAAGCTCCGCGCGAAGCCGGGGCCCGATCCCAGCTCGACCCGCGGCCCCAGCGCGGGCGCCGGCAGGGCGGCGGCGATGCGCCCGTACCAGTCGGCGTACAGCGCCCGCAGCGCCGCGTTCTCGCCCCACGCGCGCCGGTGGGCCTCGAAGCGCGCCAACGTGCGCGCGCGCTGCTCGTCGGTCAGTCCCACGCGCCGCTCAGACGAACTTGATCTTGCGGGCGGCCACGGCCGACATCCGCAGCAGCAGCCACCCGTGCTTCCAGCGCGAGATGTTGGTCTCGCCGTACGTGCGATCGCGGTAGCGCACCGGGATCTCGGCGATCTTGAGGTTCAGGCGGGCGGCCCCGAAGATGAGGTCGAAGTCCCCGAAGGGATCGAAGTCTCCGAAGTAGCTGCGCGCCGCCGCGATGCGCTCGTAGTCCTTGCGCCACAGCACCTTGGTCCCGCACAGCGTGTCCTTGATCGGCTGCTGCAGGAGGTAGGTGAAGAGCTCGGAGAAGGCGACGTTCCCCAGCTTGTTGAAGAACCGCATCGCGCCCGGCTCCATCGGGTAGACCAGCCGCGTCCCCTGGACGTAGTCGGCGTGCCCGCCGGCCAGCACGTCGTAGAACGACGGCAGGTCCTCGGGCGGCACGGTCAGGTCCGCGTCCAGGATCATCAGGACGTCGCCGGTCGCGTGCGCGAACCCCAGGCGCACGGCGTCCCCCTTGCCCTTGCCGGTCTGCTGGAAGGCGCGCAGCTTCAGCGGCCCGTCGTAGCTGGCCACCGTCCGCTGGATGGCGGCCCAGGTGTCGTCGGTCGAGTGCCCCTCGACGAAGATCAGCTCGGTCGACGTCCCCATGACGGGCGTCCGCGCCGCGGCGGCAGCCACGTTTCCGGCCTCGTTGCGGGTCGGCACGATGACGCTGACGCTGGCCTTGCGAACCGGGGCGCTGACGCCGCGGTCGCGCAGCACGTAGATGCGGTACAGCGAGGCGGTGCTCATCGCGGGCGCGCGCACCAGGTACCGGTTCAGCGCCGGGCCGACCGCGGGTACGTCCATCGGCAACAGCAGCCGATCCTCGAAGCGCACCACCTCGAGGCCGGTGATGTCGTAGAGGTTCCGGAAGTCGGCGTCGGACAGCCAGTTCGCCTGCGGCGCCGGGCGCTTGAGGCCGGCGATCTCCGCCAGGCGCACCGGCACCTCCCACAGGTAGTTGAAGGCCGTCAGGTAGATGCGGCCGCCGGGCGCGAGCCGCTTCTTCAGGCCCAGCAGCAGCGCCTTGACGTCCAGGACGCTGTGGCACAGCCGGTCGCAGATGACGGCGTCGGCGCGCGGCGCGACCTCCGGGGGCGGCGCGATGGCGTCCTCGACATCGAAGGTCAGGTCCGGGTGGCGGCCGCGTGCCTGGGCGACCACCTCGGGCAAATAGTCGACGCCACGGCGGCGCTCGTTCGGCAG
>CAZJMY010000638.1:0-1881 GCA_964546845.1 uncultured Myxococcales bacterium
CTGTGGCGCAACGTGCGTGATCTCGGGCAGTTGCGGCTGGCACCACCCTTGCGATTCCTGGGGGCGTCGTTCTGAAACATCAACCGCTCGACAGGAGGCAAGTCATGGAACGCATGCTGGTGGTCATTTTCGCGAACGAGAAGAAGGCATTCGAAGGCGCGTCCGCGCTGCGGCAGCTGGAGGCGGAGCAGAGCATCACGGTCTACGCCGGCGCCGTGGTGGCCAAGAACGCCGACGGCACGACGATGCCCAAGCAGAACGATGACCTCGATCCGGTGGGGACGCTCGTGGGCAGCTCCGTGGGGGCGTTGATTGGCCTTCTGGGCGGGCCGATCGGCGTCGCGATCGGGGCGGCCTCCGGCCTGGCCCTGGGCGCGCTGTCGGACGTCTCCGAGGCGCGGGTCGGCGACGACTTCGTCGAGGAGATCGCAGAGTCGCTGCTCCCCAACAGCTTCGCGCTGATCGCGGAGGTCGAGGAGGACTGGACCACCCCGGTCGACACCCGGATGGAGGCCCTGGGCGGCGTCGTCATCCGTCGCGCCCTGTGGGACGTGCGCGAGCAGATGCACAAGGAGCACATCGCCGCGATGCAGGCGGATCTGGCGCAGCTGAAGGCGGAGATCAAGACCGCCAACGCCGAGCGCAAGGCCAAGTTGCAGGCGCGGGCCGATCGGCTGCAGGCGAGGATCGATGAGCAGCAGAAGAAGGCGCAGACCTGGTTCGAGGCGTTCCAGGCGCGGCGGCGAGCGAAGCGCGACGCCTTCAAGACCAACGCGGCGGCGGCCGGGCACGCGTTGCGAGAGCTGGCCAAGACGCCGCCGCTCTGAAGCGGGTGAAGGGGAACGGAAAGGAGATCGTCATGGAAACGGAACTTCGTGAATATCTGGGACGGAACTGGGGCTGGTTGCTGCTGCGGGGTGTCGTCGCGCTGCTGTTCGGCGTGTTCGCGCTGGCGAGGCCCGGCATCACGCTGGCGGCGCTGGTCTTCACCTGGGGTGCCTACGCCATCGCCGACGGCATCTTCGCCCTGGCGGCGGGATTCCAGATGCGGGGGGCGGGGGGACGCCCGTTGTGGTCCTGGCTGCTGATGGGCGTGGTGGGTATCGGTGCCGGGGTGGGGACGTTCATGGTGCCCGGCATCACCGCCCTGGTGCTGCTGACCGCCATCGCCGCCTGGGCCATCGGCGTGGGCGTCCTGCAAATCGCCGCGGCCGTCCGGCTGCGCAAGGTGATCGAGGGCGAATGGGCCCTGGGGTTGTCCGGCCTGCTGTCGGTGGTCTTCGGCGTCCTCGCCCTCGCCCACCCGGGCGCCGGTGCCCTGAGCGTCCTCTGGCTCATCGCCGCCTACGCCATCACTTCCGGCTTCACCCTCATCACCGCCGGCGTCCGCGTGAAGTCCTTCGCGGCCGGTAAGCTGGCCCACGCCTGAGCCCGCCTGAACCAACCTGGGACGGTCACACGAGACGGTCACACAAACCAACCTGGGACGGTCACACGCAAACCAACCTGGGACGGTCACACGAGACGGGCGGCGGCGATCACCCCGTCGCCGCCCGCTTTTGCAGCGTCGGCTCGCCGGCGCCCGCTCGGCCGCCGACTGATTGCGTGCGCAAACTGTAACGCAACGGCGATTGACGGTCCGAAGCGCCGCCGCATACCGTGCGACCCGAGCGTTGCATGACGTGCTTTGTGACGAGCATGTCGCCGTATGTGAAGCAGGAACGTGCTTACTTCAGGGTCGTTGGTTCCCAGCGAGAACGCATACGATGATCAACAAGTTAAAGACTTTCTTGGCTCTGACGGTCGTCTCCGGAGCCCTCGCCGTCTTGCCGACCAGCGGTTGCAGCAGCGACAGCAACTATCTCGGCATCGGGGGCGCAG
>CAZJMY010000639.1:0-12707 GCA_964546845.1 uncultured Myxococcales bacterium
GCACGGCCGCGGGCGGCCGCGGGGGTCAAGGTGGCACGGCGGCTGGGTCGGGCGGCGGCGGAGCGCCGGCTGGTTCGGGCGGCGCCGCGGGCACGGGCGCGCCACCCGGCTGCACGCTGCCGGCGACCACTAGCTTCCAACGCGACGTGCAGCCGTTCCTCATGAAGTCCTGCGGCAGCCAGGGGGGCGACGGCTGCCACGTCATCGACGGCGTCTCGACGATGTCGAGCGGGGGCTACGACCACGCCTACGATTGGATCACGGCCGGCGCGCACGCCTCGTCTTGCCCCGAAAAGCCGACACCCTACCGGTACCAGGTCGTCGTCGCCGTGATCGAGGCGGCCGACCCGCCCACGTGCTCGAAGTCGCGGAAGATGCCGCCAACGAACGTGACGGGGACGGCGCTGCGGGCGCCGCTGACGGCGTGCGAACTGGCGACGTTGAAGGCGTGGCTCGCAGAGCCGCTGGTCACGCAGATGCACCGCGCCGACGACAGCTCGCCGACGACGCCTTACCCGATGCCGCCGTTCAATTAGAGCGGATCGTGCATGGATGAGGCCTCAGTCGTTGAGCGCACCGGCATCGATCCAGGATTCGACCAGCTGAAGGAGCGCGTCCGAGATCATCGGACGGCTATCGGGCATGACGCCAGTCGCGAGATTCGTGTAGAGGATCGATCCGGTCGCGTTCCCGGGAATGATGGCGACGCTGCGCAACGTCCGGTACGCGTTCGCCTGGGTGTCGAACTTCACGTGTGCCTGACTGCTACCCGGGATGTGGCACGTCGCCCCTGCGCAGTTCGAGGGCGAACTGGTCGGGACGTTCAGGATCATCTTGTAGACCTGCGTGAACGTTGCCGCTGCTCCCGCGGTACCGCCCGATCCGGGCGTGCCACCCGACGCAGTGACGCCGCCGGAACCGGTCGCGACGTGTCCACCGTTGCTGCCCCCGACGTGCGCGCCGGCGCTCCCGCCAGAGGCTTCGGTGACCCGTCCGCCCGCGCCAGCGGTGACGCGCCCGCCCGCGCCAGCGGTGGCTCCACCGCCCACTCCGGGGGTGGCGCCGCCACTGCCGTTGACTGTGGTCCCCGCTGCTCCGCTGCCGCCTCCCGTACCGCTGCCGGGTCGACCGCCGTCGCCACCCCCGGTCCCCAAGCGCTGACCTCCGCTCCCGGCCGCGGCACCGGGCGGCATGACGTCTCCACTCTGGGCGCAGCCCGGCGGCGCCCCGGCAAGGGCGAGAGCCAGCGCCACCGCAGCGACCAACCTCATCACACGGCCTCTGTTCGAAGGATTCGCATGCGCGGAGGAGAGTTCCGCCAACGGGACAAAGCAGGTCAATTGCTCAGGGGTACGTGAACCATTTTTGAGACCTTGCGGAACTTGAACCATGCCATCCCATCCGGACGCGCTGCGGCCGGATGGTCCCCCGACACGAGGAGGTCCCCGTGAGGAGCCGAAAGTCAATCTTCCGGGCGCTCGACGCTCGACCCCGCCGATTTGCGCGTCTGCGGGTCATCCTTTTGGCGTCTACATTCGCCGGGGCGGGCTGCAGTGGCGTCATCGGCAACGGGGGGGGCGGCCAGGCCAGTGGTTCGGGTACCGGCGGTGCCCCCGTTTCCACGAGCGGGGCAGCCAGTGCAACGGGCTCAGCCAGCGCCAGCGGGTCCGGCAGCGGCGTGGGAACCACGGGTTCGGGTGGCGGAGGCGCCTCGGCGGATCCCAACGCCGCCGGCCTCTTCCCCGTTCAGCGGCTCACCGCCCGCGAGTACCTGAACACGGTGCGCGACCTGTTCGGGTCGACAGCGTTGACCCCGGACGACGTTCCTGGCGAAGCGGACGACACCGCCAACAACGCTTTCCCCTTCCGGCAACCGACGTCCATTGCGACCATCGACGCCCAAAACCTAGAAGGCGCAGCCGAGCAGACGGCGCAGAGCCTCGCCTCGAAAATCACGTCCATCCTTCCGAGCGGCTGTACGGCGCCCGCCGCCTCGGCGGAGGCCGGCTGCGCGGCCCAGTTCATCAACACCTTTGGGCCCAAGGCCTACCGCCGGCCGCTGTCCGCGAAGGAGGTCACAAACCTGACCAACCTTTATCAGGCCGGACGAACGACGCTGGCGCTCTCGTTCACCGACGCCATCGACTTGATGGTGGAAGCGATGCTGCAATCCCCGGGCTTCCTCTACCACTGGGAGATGGACCCCGGTCCCGCCACCAAAGAGGGGGCCGTAGTTCAGCTTGGCAACTATCAGATCGCGAATCGCCTCTCGTACTTCCTTTGGGGAACGATGCCGGACGCCGCTCTGTTCGCGGCGGCCGCAGCCGGCCAGCTGAGCACCGAGGCAGGCGTTCGCACCCAGGCCACCCGGATGGTGGCAGATGCAAGGGCGAAGGACAGCATCGCCGACTTCTTCGACGACCTCTTCGACGTCAACACGATGTCGACCCGCCCGAAGGATCCCGCGGTTTACCCGATGTTCAACTCGACGCTGGCCGCGGACATGGAGACCGAGTTCCGATCTTTCGGGGTCTCAGTGGTCACGGGGACCGGACTATTCACGGACCTGTTGAGCGGGACGAAATCCTCTGCCACCCAGGCGCTGGCCGCCGTTTATGGGGTCAAGGGTGTGACCGGCGCCGCGCCCGCGCCGATCACGTTCGACTCCGCTCAGCGTGGCGGGTTGCTGACGCTAGCGGGATTCCTTACGGTGACCGGGCAGACCGACGGATCCGATCCGGTGCGGCGCGGCCACAGCGTGCTCACGCGCCTCATGTGCGGCAAGCTGCCCGACCCGCCGGCGACGGTTCCACCGGTGCCGGCCCCGACTGCGGGCGTCAGCACGCGGCAGCGGTTCATCACGCACGACCAGAACAGCTGTACGGCTGGCTGTCACAATGTGATGGACCCCATCGGTTTCGGGTTCGAACACTACGACGGAATTGGGCAGTTTCGCGCGACGGATCCCGATAGTAAGACGGCGATCGATTCCAGTGGAACGATTGCCCTCGACGGCGAATCGAAGACCTTCCCGGACGCCCTGGCGCTCAACTCGTTGCTCGCCCAGAGCCCACAGGTCCAGGCCTGCTTCAGCACGCAGTGGCTGCGGTACGCGTTGAACCGCTGGGACACCCCCGCTGACGCCGCTTCGATCCAGGCGGCGACCGCCGCCTTTCGGGCGGCGAACCTCAACATCCGCGACCTCATGGTCGCTGTCGCGACGTCGCGCACCTTCAGATACCGTTCGCCCGACACCGGAGAGGTATTGCCATGAAGAAGGATCGTTTTTCGCGCAGGTCCATTCTGAAGGCGATGGGGATCGGGGCAGGGTTCCTGCCGCTGCTCAACGCCGAACGCTCGCCAGCGGCGACGGCGAGCGGCTTTCCGACCCGGTTCATCTCGATTACGTGGACCAACGGGACGGTGCCGCCCAACTTCTTCCCGGCCGGCTCGGCGGGCCCGCTGCCGGCGACGTTGCCAACGATCCTGCAGCCCCTCGCCGCCTGGAGCTCGAAGCTGCTGGTCCTGCGCGCCGCCAAGACCCAAACGAGTCCGATCGATATCAACGTCATGCTGGACAACAACGAAAAATTCGGCGGCCACTCCGCATATCCGTCGTTGCTGACGGGGTTCGACAAGGGGGGCGGACCGTCGCTAGACCAGGCGATCTCGGACCATCTGGCTTCGACGGCCGGGGTGACCGGTGCGCAGCTGAACGTCTCTTGCCGGTCGGGTGGCAGCTCGACGTCGTGGCGCAGCGCCGGTCAGAAAAACGCCGCGCAGAGCGACCCCTACAAGCTGTTCACCAGCATGTTCGCGGGGCAGACCATGCCGGCCGGCCAAGTGAACGCGCTGTTCGCGCGTCGCAAGAGCGTCCTCGATTTCGTGTCGGGCGAGCTCACCAACTTCGCGTCCAATCTGGGAAGCGACGACAAGATCAACGTCCAGAACCACATGGATTCGATCAGACAGCTCGAGATGCAGCTGCAGTCGACCATGACGACGCCGGCCGGCACCTGCACGGCCCCCACCATCACGCCGACCGGGCTCAATTTCAGCACAAACGCCAATTACCCGACTCAGGTGCAGTTCATGTCGGATCTGGTCGCGGCCGCCGTCATCTGCGGCAAGTCGCGCTGCGTGACGATGGACCTCATCGACGACGGAGGCGGAAACAGCTTGAACTTCCCGTGGCTGAACATCTCGAGCCCCGACTACCACGCCATCGCCCACCAGGGCTCGGCGGGGTACACACAGAAGACGACGATCGACCAGTGGTTCTACAAGGCGTCGGTCGCGGAGGTCGTCAGTAAGCTGGCCGCCGCCCCCGAGGGCAACGGCACGGTCCTCGACAACACGGTGATTCTCGTTTCACAGGACATGAACGAGGGTTCCAATCACGGTGTGTTCAGCATTCCGTATCTACTCATCGGGAGTTGCGGCGGGTTCTTCAAAACGGGCCGCATGGTGACGTTCAACAGTCAGGTCCCGAATAATCAGCTACTGACGTCGATCGCGCACGCCATGGGGCTGCAAGTGGCCGGGTTCGGCAACACGAAGTACACGGGAGACCTGGACTCCGCGCTGACGATGTGACCGAGACGCAGGGCACGTGCGTGGGGATGATGATGTTATTGGCCCAGATCGGCTGCGGTCCCGGCTCCGTCGTCGGGCGGTCTGCCGATGCCGGGTTACCCGGCTTGGTCGTGCATCGCTTGTCGGCGGGCGCGGGCCATACGTGCGCGCTGGAACGGGATGGGTCGGTGTGGTGCTGGGGGTCGAACGTCGACGGCGAGCTGGGCGACGGCACGGGCGTGGACCGGGCGGTGCCCGGCGTCGTACCGGGACTATCGGCAGTCTCGATCGCTTCCGGGAGCTATCACAATTGCGCGCTCAGCCCGGACGGGCATGTCGCCTGCTGGGGTTGGAATTCGTACGGCCAGGTCGGCGACGGCAGCGACACGAATCGACTGAGCGTATTCGTGCTTCCCACGCCGACCGCTGCTGTGTCGGTGGCGGGCGGTGGTTATCACAGCTGCGCGGTCTCATCAAATGGCGAGGCGGTCTGCTGGGGCCAAAACAGTCTCGGCCAGCTGGGCGATGGCGCAGAGATCGACAGCCCGTCGCCCGTCGGTGTGTTCTCGCTGCCGGCGTCGCGGGAGGTCAGCGCCGCGGGCCGGCACACTTGCGCGCTCGTGCACGACGGAGTTCACGACGGGACCGTGCAGTGCTGGGGCGCGGTGCCGTCCGGCGGCGACGACGCGGGCGCCGGCGCCGCCGATCAAGTGTTTCCGTTACCCGTGCCCGGGCTGACGGACGCAATCGCGCTGGCCGTCGGCTTTCGCCATGCTTGCGCGCTGACGAGGGGTGGGGGCGTGTCCTGCTGGGGGGCCAACGACAGCGGACAACTGGGCGACGGAAGCGCGAACGACAGCGCGACGCCGGTCACCGTGACTCAGCTGCCGCCGGCCACAGCGATCACCGCCGGCTACGATCACACGTGCGCGACCGGCCAGGACGAAACCCTGCGCTGCTGGGGCGCCAACACTGCGGGTCAGCTCGGCGACGGGTCGACCGTGAACCGGGCGTCGCCCGTGACCGTCGGCGGGCTGAATGGGGTCGTCGCGGTGGCGGGTGGCAGCGTTCACACCTGCGCGGCGACGGGGGACGGCGCGCTGTTTTGCTGGGGGTCGAACGACTCGGGCGAGCTGGGGGACGGCAGCACCGTCAACCACGCGACGCCGGCGCGCGTGCCTGGCGTACGCCTATGACGGGGCGTTCGCGCCCATCTGATCCAAATCTCTCGTTTACCGGAGGAATCTCGATGCGCCTGCCCATAGCTCAGCGAAGCAGATCGTCATGGCGCCGTGGGCTGCTGGGGCTCACGATCCTGGTGAGCGCCTGTGGTCAAGGTTCGACCGTCGACGGCACGAGCGATAAAGTCCACTCGATGGGGAGCGGGGGCTCCGGCTCCGGCGGCACCCAGACGGGGGGAACGGCGGGCGCCGCCATGCCGGCGGGTTCGAGCGGCGCCGCCGGATCGCCGGTCGTCGTTTCGACGGGCGGCGCGTCGTCCGGGGGCAGCACCGGTGGGCGGGCGGCCGGTGGCTCGGCGCCAGCGGGTGCGGCGGGCAGCGGCGGTAGGCCGGCGGACGGCGGTGGCGCGGCTGGCGGCGGAGCGCCCCCGGCGACCGGCACGGCCGGGTCCAGCGGCAGTGCAGCCTCGGGGTGCGCCGGCAAGACGTACAAGCTCTGCGAGGACTTCGAATCCGGCACCGCGGGCGGTCTGCCCGCCGGTTGGACCACCTACCAGGGATATGGGTCGGGTTCGGCGGCGGACGTCGCCTTGGCGACGGACCAGGCGCACTCCGGGCACATGGCCCTCAAGAGCGATTCAGCTTCTACTGGCCAGCGCCGCGCCCAGCACAGCCTCAGCGCCCTGGGCGCCACGGCCAGCAAGCACTGGGGGCGCGTCTTCTACAAGGTGCAGTCGCCCCCGCCCATCTCGTCGTCGAACGGCGTTCTGCACGTCACCTGGGTTGGGCTTCATGGCGGCAACCAGGAGAACCGGGTGGTTGATGTCGTCGAGAGCAACACCCGCACCCACCAGTGGTTGTACAACAACCCCGACGACAAGGGGAGCCTGGGTTCGGCCTACAGCTGGAGCTTCGACAACGCGTGGCACTGCGCGGAGTGGTACATCGACGTCAGTGCCAAGAGTTACCGGTTCTTCTCGGACGGCGCCGAGGTCAAGACCATCGGCTTCACGAACAAATCGGATTCCGAGATGGTCGATTACACGGCCGTCATCGTCGGCGCGACCTTCTACCAGACGCCGGCCAGCCCTTGGATCATGTGGTTCGATGACCTCGCCCTCGACGACAACCAGATCGGCTGCCAGTGACGGGTGGTACCATGAAGACCCGTGGCGGTCGTCGCGCCAGATTTTCGGTTGCTGTTCGAATCGGTGCCGGCCCTTTACCTGGTTCTGGCGCCTGACCTGACGATCGTCGCGGTCAGCGACGCGTACTTGCGTGCGACCAAGACGGAACGCGACGCCGTCATCGGACGCGGGCTGTTCCAGATCTTCCCCGACGATCCGGGCGACGCGACGGCCACCGGTGTGTCCAACCTGCGGTCGTCGCTCGAGCGGGTCCTCAGACACCGCCGGCCCGACGCGATGGCTGTTCAGAAGTACGCGATCCGGCGCCCCGCATCCGAAGGGGGCGGTTTCGAGGAACGACACTGGAGCCCGGTGAACTCACCCGTGTTCGACGACGCGGGGCAGCTGCAGTGGATCATCCACCGGGTCGAGGACGTCACCGAGTTCGTGCGGCTGAAAGAGCAGGGGAGCAAGCAGCACGAGGCCGCCGAGGAGCTGCGCACGCGCGCCGGGCAGATGGAAGCTGAGATTCACCGCCGGGCACAGGAGATCCAGGAGGCGAACCGGCAGCTCCGCCGCTACCAGGAGGAGCTGGAGTGGCGCGTGGAGGCTCGCACCGCGGAGCTCCAGAGCGCAAACGAGGCGCTTCGCAAGAGCGAGGAGCAGCTGCGGCAGTCACAAAAGTTGGAGGCGCTGGGGCGGCTGGCGGGCGGCATCGCGCATGACTTCAACAACCTGCTGTCCGTCATCCTGAGCTGCGCCGAGATCGTCAGCGCCGACCTGAAGCCGGGCGATCCGGCGGGCATCGAGCTGCAGGAGATCAAGAAGGCCGGCGGGCGCGCAGCGGAGCTGACGCGGCAGATGCTCGCGTTCAGCCGGCAGCAGGTCCTGGACCTTCGGATCGTCGACCTGAACGAGGTCGTGGCCGGCGTGAACAAGATGCTGGCGCGCGTGCTGGGCGAGGACGTCGAGCTCAAGGCGTTGCTGGCGCCGCGTCTCGCGAACGTCAGGGCAGATCCGGGGCAAATCGAGCAGGTCCTCATGAACTTGGTCGTGAACGCGCGCGACGCGATGCCATCCGGCGGGAAGCTGACCATCGAGACGTCGAACGTCGAGCTGGACGCGGCGTACGCGCGCGAGCATCTGGGCGTTCCGCCCGGACGCTACGTCATGCTGGCCGTCAGCGACACCGGCACCGGGATGGACAGAAACACCCAGGCGCGCATCTTCGAGCCCTTCTTCACGACCAAGGACCTCGGGCGCGGGACCGGGCTGGGGCTGTCGACGGTGTTCGGCATCGTCAAGCAGATCGAAGGCCACATCTGGGTGTACAGCGAGCCGGGCGCCGGCACGACGTTCAAGATCTACTTGCCGCAGGCGGACGGTAAAGTCGCCGCGCCGCCCGCCGCCGGGCCGCCCGCGCCCGACCTGCGCGGCACCGAGACGATCCTGCTGGTCGAGGACGAAGAGCAAGTACGCGCGGTGGCCGTGGGGATCCTGAAGAAGGCGGGCTACCACGTGCTGGAAGCGCGGACCCCCGGCGAGGCCTTGCTCGCCAGCGAGGAGCATCCCGTCGAGATCCATCTTCTGGTGACCGACGTGGTCATGCCCAAGATGAACGGGCGGCAGCTGGCGGATCGGATCGCGGCCATGCGCCCCGCCATCAAGACCATCTTCATGTCGGGGTACACGGACAACGTGATCCTGCATCACGGCGTGCTGGACGCGGGGGTCGCCTTCCTGCAGAAGCCGTTCACGCCCACGTCGCTGGCGCGAAAAGTGCGCGAGGTGCTGGGGCCGGTGATCAGGCCGCAGTGACTTGCGTGAACGTGGTGTCTTCGATCCGATAGACGACGTGGCGCCCGTCGCGCTCTGTCGTACAGGCGCCCTCCGAGACCAGCTGTTGCAGCACCGCCTGCACCGTGCGCAGCGGCATCTGAAGCTGTTCGGCGGCCACGCTGGCGCTGGTCGAGCCCAGCAAGGCCAAGGCGCGGAGCACGCGGTCGGCGGTTGGCAGGATGCAGCGCATGTCCGGTACCACGATCGGTTCGTGCAGCAGGAGGGCGATCGTGGGCGCGCGGCCGCCGGCCGCCACGTTTTCGTCACCGTCGCCCTCGTCACGGCGGATCTCGCCGGCATCTCCCAGCAGCGTGCGCATGCGGTGGCAAAGCGTGTCGAGCACTGCGCGATGTCGATACCCGACGAACGGGAAGCCGTAGACGCGCCGAAAGAAGTCGTCGCGGCTGATGACGGCGCCGCCGGCCAGCGCCAGCGCGGCGATGCCGGTCTCCGTTCGCGCGCCCGCCCGGCTCGTGTCGCGTACCAGGAGACGAGCGGAGGGGACCAGCTTCAGTCCAGGCAGCAGCAGCCGCCGCCCCGGTTGGCCGGGCCGCGCCATCACGAATGCGGTCGCGGACTCGGCCTGGGGGCCAGCATCCTCGAGGACGCCGACGCCGTGCAGCCCGAAGGGGATGGCCGCGATCTCGCCCTGCAACCAAGGGAGCAGCGCTTGCGGGGTCGAGCGCTCCAGCGGGTCGATGGCGGCGATCACGGCTGCGACTTCGTCGGCCAGTACGGGCGCGTCGGATGCGACCGATCGGGCGTCGGCGGCCGCCCGATCGAACGCGCGCCGATCGCCGCTGCGGGCGGCGTCCAGCAGCGCTTGCAACGACTGCTGCGCGCGCATCGCGGGGCCGGCGACCGGCGCGACCACGTCGCCGAGGCTGCCACCCGACAGATACGTCTCCCAGCCAATCCACCCCGACCAGGTCGCGGGCGCCACGCGCGCGAGGGCGGCCAAGATATGCAGAGCCAAGTGCGGGCGCCCCGTGTAGCGCCGGACGCGCGCCAGCGTGATGTGCGCCAGGTACTCGTGGTGCGACAAGGCCTCCGCCTGGGCCATGCGCGCCGCCCGGCGCCCGAGTTCGACCGCGTCGTCGAGCGTGCCGGTCGAAAGCAGCGCCAGCGCGCGAACGATCGTTGCTTCGATGAGCGCGGCCGCGTCGCCCGCGCGTGAGGCCTCTTCCGCCAGGCTCTTGGCGGCGCCTTCCAACCCGGCGACGTCTCCATGTAGGATCCGCGCCCACAGTCGCGCCGCCGGCAGCGACAGGTCCGGCTCCGGCGCCACCGCTTTGGCTTGGGGGTCCAGCGCCGCGTGCGCGGCGATCCATTCGTCGAGGAGCTTGCGGTCGAACGTGCAGAACGCTGCCCGCTCCATGACGGCGCAGGCCCGTCGCAGGGCCGCCGAGGCAGCCGGCGTCACTGCCTTGCCTCGCACGGTCTGCGGCCGCGGCGCACGGCCCCTACTGGGGTCGAAAGACCATCGGATGGTCTCAAGGGCCAGGCGCCAGGCCCGCGCCTCAGCCCCCGCAGGGGGGCTCGCCGCCTCGGCCGCGTCCAGCTCGGCCATGACGCGGTCGACCTCCCGTAGATCGCCATGCTCCGCAGCCTGATAGCTGACCCGCGCAATCGCGGTTAGGACGCCGTCGACTCCGGCCATGGGGCTCCTGGTCAAGACTGTATAATGCGATGGTGACCGTGGGTCTCCCCTTCCCCCGACCTGCCCAGACCGAACGGTATACCTTCGTCGCACCAATTGCGCGAGGGGGGATGGGTTATGTCGAGCTCTGCTTCCGTAGGGAGGGACGCTTCCTTCATTGGTGCGCCCGAAAGCGTCTCCATGAGCAATTTCGCAGCGACCTCCGCTTTCGGTCAATGTTCATGGACGAAGCGCGGCTCGCGGGGCTGGTCCGCCACCCGAACGTGGTCGGCGTTTCGGACGTCGGGGAGGACGACGACGGTCCCTACCTGATCATGAACTACGTCGAGGGCGTATCGCTCTCGCGCGCCATCCGCGAGATGGCCCGGGCCCGCCGCGCCGTGCCCATGCAGGTGGCTGTGCGTATCTGTCGCGAGGTGTCGCTGGGGCTGCACGCGGCCCACGAGGTCCGATCCGAGGACGGAACCGTCCTGCACCTGGTCCATCGCGACGTCTCGCCGCAGAACATTCTGATCGGCTTCGACGGCACGGTTCGGGTGACGGACTTCGGCATCGCGAAAGCGTTGGGCAACGTCAATCAAACGAACGCAGGTGTCCTCAAGGGCAACATGGGGTACCTCTCTCCCGAGCAACTGCGCTTCGAAGAACCGGATCGCCGCTCAGACTTCTTTTCGTTGGGAGTCACGCTTTACGAGCTGCTGAGCGGGACGCGCCTTTACTCGAACAAAGATGGATTCGACGGAACGCGCCGCATCTTGACCGAGCCGCCGCCCGACATTGGCGAGATTCGCAGCGACGTCCCGGCGGAGTTGGTCGAGCTTCTGTTCGAGATGCTGTCCAAGGACCGCGACGCGCGCCCGTCCAGCGGGCTCGACATTGCGACCCGGTTGGAGGGAATCCTGGCGCCCCTGATCGCCGAGGAAGGATCGGTCACGGTCGCCGATTACATGGACCAGCATTTCGCCCTGCAGCGCCAGCGGCATCGGGGATTCCTGGCCGAGCACCTGCGGCGGCTGGAAGCGCAGCCGGCGGCCTCGGCGCGCGGGACGCCAGCTTCGCTGCCCGTTTCCGAAATGCCGGCGCCGCCACCGCGTGTGCGTGGACGTTTCCGGTGGCTCTGGATCGGCGCCGCGTCCACGGCGGCGGCGCTGGCGCTGCTCGCGGCCAATCGCCTGGGCGCCTGGGGCCGGGCGGGCGCGCCGGCCACGGCCCCGCCGCCCGCCATTGCCTCGCCGGCGGTCACCGCGACGGTCGCGCCGGCGCCCACACCGCCGTCGAGCGCCCCATCCGCGGGCGCTTTGCCGTCTCCATCTCCAGCGCTAGCCGCAGTCGATCCGCATTCCGCGCGCGTTCCCGGCGGCCCCAAGGACGCCGAGGCCCCAAAGCGCGTCGCGCTGCGGTCGGCGAGTCCGGCGGTCGCGCGCGCCGGCACCGCGCGCGACGACGGGGGCGCTCGGCACACGCGGTCGGCGTCGACGCGCTCCGCCCGCCCCGCACACACGACCCCGGCGCTCGCCCCCACGTACGCTCGACCCGCCGATGCGCACGCGCACTTCGCGGTGCCGCTGTTCACGAAATGGCGCTGACGAACGACCGACGCCGGCTCGGCCGGCCGGCGCTGCTCTGGGCGATCTTCCTTTTGGGCTTGGCGTCGGCCCGGGCACTCGCGGCCGTGCCCGCCGACACCGCCCAGGAGCTGTTCGCACAAGGGGTCGAGGCGGCCCGTCAGAATCGGTGGAGCGATGCCCGGGCTGCTTTCGAGCAGGCCTACGCGCTGTCACCCCGTTCCGTCGTGCTCATCAACCTGGCGGGTGCGCAGGCCAACACCGGACGGCTGAAGGAAGCCGCGGCGAACTACCGGCGCCTCCTCGAGACCCCGTCCGCCGAGACGGCGCCGTTCCGCAGCGCCGCGGCGGGGGTGCTCCCCTCGCTCGAGGCGCGCATCCCGCGCATCCGGCTCCATGCGACCGGCGTGCGCCCTGACGACGTCGTCGCAATCGACGGCCAGACGGTGCCCGTCGACGGCTTGGAGGCGCCGCACCTCCTGGACCCCGGCGCGCACGTGATCACCGTCGAGCGCGGAGGCTCGCAGCGCGCGCGGGTCACCGTTTCGTTGGACGAAGGGGAATCGCACGACGTCTCCCTCACCGTGTTGCCCGATCCTCCGCCGCCCATTGCGGCAGCGGTCGCGACGTCGTCTGCGCCCGGCGTAGACCTGACCGCCTCCGGCGCCCCGTCCACGAAGGAGGAGCCGCGCCGGTCCTGGTGGCGGTCGCCCTGGTTCTGGACGGCGGCGGTCGTCACGGCGGCCGTCGCAACGGTGGC
>CAZJMY010000640.1:0-1120 GCA_964546845.1 uncultured Myxococcales bacterium
CTACCGCGGCGACAACCACCTGTGGCTGTTCGCGACCAGCGGCGGACAGATCTTCCACGCCGGGCCCAGCGCGCCGATGCACTGGATCACGACGACGGGCAACGGCACCATCACCTCGCCCGGCAACCGGGGCGACGACGCGTACGCCATCAACGGCGACGCCGTCCTGTACGACGTCGGAACGATCCTGAAAGCGGGCGGCGCGCCCGCCTACCAGAACACGACCGCCAGCGGGGCGTCCTACGTCATCAAGTTCACGGGCGGCGTGACGGTCAACAAGATCGCTCCCCTCGCCTACCCGCGCGCGTTCGCCACCGGCGTGGCGCTGCCCAACGGACAGGTGGTGATCGTCGGGGGGCAGACCACGCCGGTGCCGTTCTCGGACAACACGGCGATCCTGGTGCCGGAGATCTGGGACCCGGCCACGCGCGTCTTCCGGCAGATGAAGCCGATGCAGACGTCGCGCGTCTACCACAGCACCGCCATCCTGCTGCCGGACGGGCGGGTGTACGTGGGCGGCGGCGGGCAATGCGGTCAGGGCTGCTCGGCCAACCACTTCAACACCGAGATCCTGACGCCGCCGTACCTGCTGAACCCGGACGGCAGCGCCGCCGCCCGCCCCAGCATCACGACGGCGCCCGCGACGGGCACGCTGGGCGGCACCCTGGCGGTCACGACGGGCGCGCCGGTCACCTCGTTCGTGTTGATGCGCCTCTCGTCGGTGACGCACACCGTGAACAACGACCAGCGCCGCATCCCGCTCGCGATCAAATCGACCAGCGGCGCGACGTCGTACACGCTGACGATCCCGGCTGACCCGGGCGTCGTCCTGCCGGGGTACTACATGCTGTTCGCCTTGAACGCGCAGGGCGTTCCCAGCGTGGCCGCCACGGTGCGCATCGGTTGATCCGGAGGGTCCGCGCGGTGAGGTTCGCGGCCGTCGCCGCGACGGCGCTGGTCTTCGCGGGAACGGCCGCGGCGCGCGCGCCGGTCTCGGCGGCGCGCGGGCGCGCGCTGTTCACCGGGAAGGAGCCGCTGGTCGGCCGGGTGCGCGACCACCGCAGCGATCTGCCGGCGGCTGTCGTCGTCTGCCGTGGCTGCCACGGCGCCGGCGTCGTCG
>CAZJMY010000641.1:0-6788 GCA_964546845.1 uncultured Myxococcales bacterium
GGCCAGCGCCTGCTCCTCCAGCGGCTCGGCCACCTGCACGCGCAGCAGCTCGCGGTATGCGACGTCGTCCGACAGCGTGCCCAGACCCGCGGCCCCGTCCAAGGTCCAAAGCGGCTCGTAGCAAGCGAGCAGCGCCACCCGCCCGGCGGTTTTCAGGCTGCGCCGCAGCGGCGCGACGTCCTCGCTCGGGGGCAGGACGTACTCGGACATGAAAAAGGCCCGCGCCAGCCGACAGATCAGCGGCAGGAACCGATCGACGATCGTTGGCCCTTCCCGCGCGGAGCTGACTTGGTCGAACAGCCAGCCGCGCGCCAACCCCAGGCCGCGCTCGATGAGCCGGTCAGGAATCGGAAACCGCGTGAGCGCCTTCGTGAACAACTCATTCTCCTGCCATTCCGCCAGCAACTCGACAGTCATCCGCCGCGAGAAGGTCGGCGCGTCGGGCATCGCCAGCGCTTCCAGCAGCGGCGCCGAGTCGGGATCCAGACGCAAGAGGCTCAGCCACGCCGGGGCGAAAGCACCGTGGGCTAGGCTGTCGTCCGCGAGAAGCGCCAGCATGCAGCGTTTCGCGCCGTCGCTGAACGCGGTGAACAGGCGCCCCTGATAGACGGCAGCTAGGATGGCGCGATGGTCGCGGCTAGCGGGTTCGAGCAGCACGCACGCCTCCAGCGGCTCCACAGCCTCGTTCCAGCGCTGCATCTGCAGGCGGAGGCGAGCCAGCGCGGCTGGAAAGGCGGCCAGCGTCGGATAGAGCCGAATGGCGCCGGCCAGCAGCGCATCGGCCTCCTCTAGCCGCTGCTGGCCGATGCGCACCAGACTCACCAGCAGCAACGCCTGCGGATGCGCCGGACCGGCCAGCAACTGCTCGCACACCCGGTCCGCCTCATCGAAGCGGCCGACCCGCAGGTGGGCTTCAGCCTCCCTCAGCAGCCCGGCCAGATCGGCGCCGCTCACCCGCCGAACTCTACTGCCTTGACGCTCGGACGGGAACTCCCCCGGAGGAGTGCCCGTTTTTAGCGGAAGGAGTACCCCGCGCCTACAGTAAGGTCGCGTTCACGTAGTCGGAGTAGACGGCGAAACCGCTGCTGGCGCTGTTCTTACCGGTGACGCGCAGGCGGATGTAGTTCGCGTTATCCGAATCCAACGGACGCGATACGTTGTAGTTCTTCCTCACGAATCCCGTCGCCCTTGCGTACAGGTCCACCGGCGAACCGATCGCCGTGACGTTGGTCTTGAACGTTGGATCGGTGGATGTCTCTAGCTGCACGATGCCCTCGTTGGAGCCGGTCGCGAAGCCGGCGATGAAGTTGTAGTTGGCCACGCCGTCGACGATGATCGAGGGCAGGTAAAAGGCCGCGAAGTCGCCGGCCTTGGTCGCTTTGAGCTGGAAGATCTTCCCTGCCGAGTAGCTGCTGCCGGTTGCCGTCGCCGAGGTGCCGGAGCTTCCGACCGACACCAACGTCTCCGTCTCGGTGTTCGGATCCAGCTCGTAGGCTCCCATGTCGAACAAGCTGGCGCCCGTGAGCCCAGTCGTCTTGTTGACCCCGCGCGTGAAACCCCGCTCATCGACGGCGGGGTTGAGGGAGGACAAGACATCAATGACCGGGCTCGTTGGCGCGAGCAGGCACACCGGGAGCCGGTACAAGCCACCAAGCCGAGTCAATTCCTCCGGCGCTTGCGGATTCTGGCCCATGTGCCCATTTCCGCCGCCATCCACATACTGCGCACCCGCATTGCCAAAGATGTCCGAATTGCTGACGACAATATTACCGTCGCTGAACCAGTCGGATACGTCGGAGCCAGTGTTCGGATCATATCCGGTGTTGTCGGCCACGATGCTCGCGTTCATGCTGAAGGTGACCGGGTAGTCACCAGACAGAGACAGGACCCCGCCCCCGCAGCCCGCGCTGCCTTCACAACTGTTGTACACAATCGTCGATTGGGAGATCGCGAACGAGCCGCCTTCCCCCTCGATGTCGATGCCGCCGCCGCCGATGGCCGCGTCGTTCTGGAACACCGTCGCTCCCACGACGCTCGACGTGCCGATGCCTTGGTATTCGATGGCGCCCCCATAGTTGCTCGAACTGTTGGCGTCAAATGTGGTCCGCGCAACCGTCAGGTTCCTCGAGCCCGCATCGACGAAAATGCCGCCGCCTGATTCTGGGGTGGCGTTCGCTGCGACGTACGAGTCCTGGACGTCGACGTTGAAGGACTGGGCATAGATTCCGCCGTACGTCATGCCGTAGACGTAGCAGCCCAGGACGTGCAGGGTCGAGCTTCCGGTTCCAGCCGCCCAGATCCCACTCACCTGGTTGGGAGGACTCGCTTGGTCCATGTTCACGTACTGGAAGGTCACCGACATCGGCCCGTTGATGTCGGCGACATAGAAGAGCGCGCTATCCGCGCTGCTGATGTTCTGTGCGGACACTTGGGTCGTCAGGCCGAGCGCCGGATTGGGAGTGGCGCCCTTGATGGTGACAGACCGATTGATCTTGAGAATACCGAGCGGAACATAGGTCGCCGCCTGCAGCTGAATGGTGTCGTTTCCCGTGCCGGCCGGACATCCATAGGCCGCTGCCTTCGTGTTCACCGCCACGATCGCCTCGGCGAATCCGCATTTGGAATCGTTCGTCAAGCTCATACTGGTCGTATTCACCGCAATCGTTGCCGGGTGCGCGACGCTCCCCAGCGTCATCAATGCTCCCATCACACTGCCTGCGACCCCACCGCGTGTACACCTGACCATCCCAGCCCTCCTTGAACGATTGAACGGATCACGGGCACCTGCAGCCGACACCGGGACCGATGCCGCGACGCCCCGTGATGTGGAACGTGCTCGACTGGAAACGACGCCTAACCGTCTTTGCGCGCGACGTCGCCACCGCCGGTCAGCGCACGCAACGAACGCGGAACGGTTCACTCAACCGGCCATAAAGGCCACTGCCCTGGTCGAAGCGGACGTACCAGGCCAGCTCGCGTCCGTTGGCGAACGCGGACGACGACCAGAACGGCTCGCCCGGTGTGTTCGGGAAGGCGTCGCGGTCAATCATGGGGGACGCTGCGGCTTCATCGATGAGCGTGAGCAGCTCCCCCAGCGTCGGCACCCGCCAGCCATGGGCGCCGCCCACGACAAGTCGGCCGCAAGCGGTCCGCGCGGCGTCGAAGGTCATTCCCTTCGGCGAGGCGGCGCGTTGCCAATGAAGGCCCGTCGCCACGTCCAGCACCTCCTGGGCCCCGATTCGATAGCGCGACGTCGGCGCGCCGCGATCTGGCGCCGAGCGGACGCAGCGCACGGAGAACTGGCTACCGACGTCATCGGTCTTGGGATAGCCGAAGTAAAAGTAGACGTACCAGGCCGCGTTCGGGTCGCTGGCGTGCGGTGAGGAGGTCCAGAACCAATCGCTGGCCGTGTCCGGGAAGGCTTGCACGTCGATCGACGGTTGGGTGCGGGTCGTGTCCAACAGCGACACGAGCTCGATGCGCGACGGCAACCGCCAGTCGGCGTGATCGGCCAGCCGCAGCTCGGCGCAGTAGCGCCCGGCATTCGCGAACGTGAAGAACTGGTTGGGCGCGCTCCGCTGCCACATGAGACCGGTCACGCGGTCGTGCACCACGCCGGGCGTGCCGAGGTCGTAGTCGTGCGGATGCGGCAGCCCGGGAAGGCGCGCGTTGGGCATCGGCCAGCCCGCCCAGCGTGGACCGGCCGCGGGTTTCGCAGGCGCCACCGCAGCGGTCGCCGGAGCGAGCGGCGGGGACGCGGGCGGGCCCGCTGCCAGCGAGCTACCACCTTGGCGTTCGACGGCCGGACGCGAGCCACGGCAACCCGCCCCGGATACCCCCGTCGCCAATGCGACGGCGGCCGCCACCCGCCACCCGACGTCAGCCCAGGGCATTTCGCATGTCGGACGGGTCGACCGGCCCTTACAGGGCCTCGCCGGGGGACGGCTGGCGATAAAGGAACGCCTTCGACTGGAGCAGGCTCGACAAGAGGTCGCGCAGCGAGAACCCCGTCGTGCTGGCGGCCTTCTGGTACGCCACCGACATCGAGCCCGCCTCGCTGTCCGTCTCGGCCCGGCCGAGGATGTAGCGTGTCCACTGGCGATCGATGCAAGTTTGGGCCTCCCGGCTCTGCGCCAGCTGCTTCGACATGTCGAGCGCGTTCTGGAACGTGATGGTCGCGCCGGCCGGCGTTACGAACGACCCCGTCGAGTCGACGTTCTGCCCCGCTTCCGTGGTCCGGTATTGGCCGAGGCCGTCGTAGTTCTCGAACGCGAAACCGGGCGGATCGAATAGCCCATGGCAGCTAGAGGCGCATGCCGCTTTGCCGTGGGCGTCATACGACTGCCGCGTGGTTCCGTTGGCGATGAAGTTCACCGCCGGAACAATCGGGGGCGGCGAGCCAATCGAGCCGCACAGAACTTTCACGTAGATCGATAGGCCCCGGTAGACCGGGTTGTCCGTGCTGTCGCCGGCGAGCGTCGCCAGGAAGGCCGCCTGCGTGAAGATGCCGCCCCGCTTGGTCGCATCCAACGAGACTTTCGCAAAACCGGTCGCGGGGCCGGACACGCCGTAAAGTGCGCCCAGATCCTTGTTCACGAAGGCGTAGGGCGCGGTGAACAACGACTGCAGCGTCCCGTCTCCCGTATAGACGGACGTCACGAAGTCGGAAAACTCGGTCTGAAGACCGTTGGCCACGGCGTCCGTGTAAAGCGGGCTCGACTTCGTCAGCGGCTGCGTCAGATCGCGCCCTTGGCTGCCGAAGTTGAACAGCCATTGCTGGTGAAAGGTAAATAATCCGTTGGCGGCGCGGGGATCCGCCAGCATGCGCGTGATCTGTGTCGAGACCTGCGCCGGCGTCGACAGCTGGCCCGACTGCGCCGCTTGCAGCAACGTATCGTCCGGCATCGTCTCCCAGAGCGTGGACGCGAGGCGCGAAGCGATCTGCCAGGGGGTCAGCGGCACCAGCCCGTCGGAACCGACCTTGGGCGCCGTCGGCCCGATCTCCCAGTGATAGAGGAAGTTCGGCGACTGGAGCATCGCCTTCGCCAGCGCCCCGATGGACCCGGTGAAGCTGAGGCCGAGTCCCCGAACCGTCGAGAACAACTTCAAGAGGTCGCTTTGCTCGGCTGTCGCGACCGGCCGCCGGTAGGCCGACTGGCCGAACGCGGTAATGAACTGCGTGGCGCAGGTTGTCTCGGCTGCCGTACCGGACGGCGCCCTGCACGAGCTCGAGAGGCTGCTGGACAGCTTGCCGACCGTCTTGCCGGCGGCCAGCGCCTGCACGGCGGCATCGACCACCGTGTTGGCGGTCTGGTTGTAGAGGTCGACCTGCAGATCGGCGACGCTGTTCGGCGCCACGTACCCTACCGCATTGGGCGCATCGGGCGACCAGGCGTTGCCGCCCTCGGCGGGCGCGGTGGCGTCCCCCAGCAGGTCGGCCAGCATGTGGTCGTACTCGCGGTACGTGAGCCGGCGCATGACCAGGACGCCCGCCTTTTCTACCGGCGGCGTTCCGTTGGTGACGATCGCCACGTCTTGTGTGACGACGCCCGAACCGGCGCCGGATCCTCCGCTGCCTTTGCCCATCGCGCTCGCTCCAGTGCCGCCCGCGCCCGTCGTTGCTCCGGACGGTGCTCCGGTCCCGCCGGCGCCCGACGTGTTGGCGCCCGAGCCGCCGAAGCTCCCGTTACAGGCGGCCGCGCTGGCCGCGATCAGAATCGCGGTCATCCGCCACACGCCGCGCAAGTCTCGAGGGGTCTTTGCCGGTTTCATCGCCGCTCTCCGTTCGCTCTCGGTTGTGCTGCGTGGAGACATGTTCAACCCTTGAGGACGGTCAGCTCGCCCCCGTAGCTCGCCTCCCCGAACGTGGACACCGGGGTGCCCATGGCGTTGCACAGCGCCACCAGCAGGCCGTTGTTGGGCGTGCCAGCCGGAAGCGCGAGGCTGCGACCCGTCTTGAAGTACCCGCCGCAGCTCCCCGCCATCACCACGGGGACGCCGGTCGTCTCGTGCGTGCCCGTGCGCATGCTGTTCATCGCCACCACCGCGCTGCTGTCGAGCATGGACTTGCCAGTCCCGTCCGTGATGCTCTTCAGCTGCCCGATCACGTACGCCAGCTGCTGCTGGAACCACGTGTCGTTGGTGACCTTTCGCATCGTGTTTTCGTGGGCGATGGCATGAAAGCCGTTGGCGTCGCCGGTGTTCGGATCCGACGCCAGCTTCATCCCCCCCGTGTACCCAAGCCAGGTCATGACCAGATTGGCGGCGCCCTGATCGGAGATCTGCATGACCACCACCCGGGTCAGGTCGGCGGCGAAAGCCGCCACAGACAGATCCATGTGCAGCTTGGTGATCGCGGGAATACTGTCGTTCAACGACGCCTTGGGCTCCCCAGCCGTGTTCGGGACGCTGCAAGCGGGCGGGTTCCCGCTGGTGATCGACACGGGCGCGCCGCCATCCACCGCCATGGGCGTCCCGGCGATGTTCTGCAAGCGAGACTCGATGGCCCGCACCGAGGTCAGATGCTGGTCGATGCGCTGCTTGTCCTCGCTGCCGACGATGTTGGAGAATCGGTTGATGTCGCCGATGACATAGTCGAGGATGCTGCGCTGGATAGCCGCCGTGTTGTCGACCGGTGGCGCACCACCCGCCCCACTTTTTCCGCCGGTCCCCATCGTCGGCGGTAACGTCGCAGGCAACATTCCCTTGAAGTACAGGCTGAACACGCTCGCAGGGTCGGGGTTGGGAAGCACGACTTGCCCGGGCGCCGACCAGGACAGATGTCCCGT
>CAZJMY010000642.1:0-1419 GCA_964546845.1 uncultured Myxococcales bacterium
CGAAGAGGTCATCCACATCGTGCAGCGCGGCCTGGACCGGCAGCGGCTGCAGCACGAGAACATCCGCCTCAAGGACGCGCTGTCCATCTACAAGATCAGCGAGGCGATCGCGACCTCGCTGTCCGTCGAGAAGGTCCTGGATCTGGTGCTGGACTCGACGATCGACGCGGTGGACGCCGACGTCGTCAGCCTGCTGCTGGAGGACCCGAAGCACGCCGGGCGCTTCGTCGAGCAGATGCGCAAGGTGTCCGAGCGCGCCGACCCGGCCATCGAGGCGCCGCCGCTGAACCTGGCGGAGGCGCTGCCGCTGTTCAAGGAGGACCGGCCGCTCCTGGTCCACGGCAGCCGGTCGTACCAGTTCCTCGAACGGCCGCCGCGCGAGATCGACCGGCGTCTCATCAGCCTGTGCAGCATCCCGCTGAAGTTGAACGGGCGGCTGATCGGGATGCTGAACGCGTACAGCTACACGCGCGGCAACCGGTTCTCGGAGGGGCAGCGCAAGATGCTGTACGTGCTGGCCAGCCGGGCCGCCGTGTCGATCGAGAACGCGCGCCTCTACGAGCACCTGGTCGACGCGAACAAGGACCTCACGCGCGCCAACGTCTCGCTGGAAGAGAACTTCAAGCAGACGATCATCGGGTTCGCGCACGCGCTGGAAGAGTCGGACCGCTACACGCGCGGGCACTCCGAGCGGGTCGCCATGTATGCGCGCCTGATCGCCATCGGGCTGCGCATGAGCGAGCCGGAGATCGACACCGTCGTGAAGGTCGGCCTCATGCACGACGTCGGCAAGATCGGCGTGCGCAACGACAAGCTGAACAAGCCGGGCAAGCTGACGCCGGAGGAGCTGGCGATGTTCCGGTCGCATCCGGCCAAGGGCAAGCGCATCCTGGAGCCGATCCCGTTCATGCGGGACATCGTGCCCGGCTGTTACTGCCACCACGAGGCGTGGGACGGGTCAGGCTACCCGCAGGGGTTGATGGGCGACCACATCCCGCTCATCGGGCGCATCGTGGCCGTCGCCGACGCGTACGACGCCATGACGTCCGACCGCGCGTACCGCAAGGCGCTGCCGCACGAGATCGCCTGCGGCGAGCTGGAACGCTGCACGGGCGCGCAGTTCGACCCGGAGATCGTCCCCGTGTTCCTCGACCAGATCGAGCAGTTCCGCCGCCTCGAAGCCGCCGCCGGCCGCTTCATCCCGCGCTAGACGGCGCGGCGGATCGGCAGTCGCTCACTTGTAGGGGTTCGCGTCGTCGAACTTCGGTTTCACCGGGCGGTGCTCGGGGGCGTGGCGGGCGGCCGGTTTGCGGCGGACGGGGGGCGGGGGCGGTGGTTTGTCGTCGGCGGCGGGAAGGTGGTCGGCCGTCGGCGCTCGTGGCGCGACGAGGGTTTCTGTCGCCGGCGACGGCCCGGGGG
>CAZJMY010000643.1:0-2567 GCA_964546845.1 uncultured Myxococcales bacterium
GCCGTCGTCGCGGGCGAGCGCGCCCGCGTTCTCGCCGGGCGACGTCGTGCTGGAGCGGTACGAGCTCCGGGAGATCCTGGGGCGCGGGGGGATGGGGATCGTGTTTCGGGCGCACGACCGCATCCTGGACCAGGAGATCGCGATCAAGATCGTCCGTGCGGAGTACGCGGGCGACCGGGTGTGGGCGCAACGGCTGGCGCGCGAGGTGCGGCTGGCGCGGCAGATCAACCACCCGAACGTCTGCCGCGTGTTCGACGTCGGTCAGGCGGACGCGCACCCGTTCTTGACGATGGAGCTGGCACGCCGGGGCACGCTGCGGGACGAGATTGTAGCTGGACGGGCTGGGCCCGCCGACCGGCGACTGGAAGACGCGAAGATGATCGCGTCGGGCTTGGCCGCCATTCACGGCGCCGGGATCGTCCACCGAGATCTGGCGCCACAGAACGTGCTTCGCATGGACGACGGGTCGCTGGTGGTCTCGGACTTCGGCCTGGCGACGGATCGGGTGGACGGCGACAGCAGCGTGCAGGGCGGCACGGTCGCGTACATGGCGCCCGAGGTGGTTCGGGGCGCGAGCGCGACCGTCGCTTCGGACATCTGGTCGTTGGGCGTCGTCATCCACGAGTGCATGTTTGGCGCCCGGCCGAAGTGGTCGCCGGATGGGCGCGAACTGTTGCGGCCTTCAATGGCGCAACTGCTGAGTGACGTGGAGCGCAGGGCCTTCGACATCTGCCGCGCGTGCGCCAGCATGTCACCGGACGAGCGGCCGCGCTCTGCGGACAAGGTGGCAGACGCGCTGGCGAACGGCAGCCGTTTATCGAGGCGCTTTCGGTACCTGCGTCCGGTGTCCACCGTCGCGCTGCTCGCGCTGGTGGGCGTTTCGATCCCGCTGGCACGCAACTATGTCCTCGAACGGCGCAGCTCGCGCGGCGCCCGGCTCGCACCAGAGGTCGTGCAGGTCAGCGGGACCGCCCAGGATTGGACGAACAAGGCCAGGATCCTCGCGAGCGTGTCCGACAAGATCCGCTGCCTGACTTTATTGCCGGATCGCCGCACCGTCCGTTTCGTCTGGGGAACGCCGCCGCGAGCCGAGGACGTCGACACGGTCACCGGCGACCGCGCGCCGTCGCCGCTGGTCGCGGCTGCCTACGCCGAGGGGTGCCCAGATGTGACGCGCGACGGTTCGAAAATCGTGTTTCTCGGCCACGACCGCGATCTGCGTCCTGCCGCTTTCGTCTCGACACACCCGGATGGACGGGATGCTGTCCCCATGGTTGGTACCGCCGAGCCATCCCTTTTTACCGACCCGGCCTGGTTACCTGACAATCAATCGTTCCTGTATTCCGTCGACCCCAGCCATTCTGCCGTGTTCTCGACGACCAATCGGACGAGTGTGGTCGTCCCCGCCGACACGCACCTGACGTTCTCGACGGGCTACCAGATCGTCGGGGACGCGATCTTCGTCACCACCTACGCCGCTGGTGAACGGACCGAGGTTCGCCGGCTCCGTTTTCCTCACTTCGACGAGGATCTGCAGTTTTCGGTCCAGGCAGGCGGGCACGACGTGGGCACCCGTGACGGGAGGTTCTACTACCTCGCTCCATTCTTTGGATCCCCGGGGGACCCGCTGATCGTGGTCGACGCCTCGACGCGCGCGGTGCGACGGTCCGGATTCATCGCGAACCGGGCCGCCCGCTATTCAGTGGGCACGGACGCCGGGTTGGCGTTCGTCTCGCTGTGGTCTCAGCCGATCCTGGTCGTCAGGCCGCCGTCCGGAGAGGTGCGGCGGTTCGATCTGCCGTCCGAGGTGTGGAGGGTGGAGCCGTGTGGCGAAGGTCTGATTGGCAGCCGTGGCTTCGACGGGGAGAGCCACCTCGTGCGGCTCGAATGGTCCGGCCGACAGGTTGAAGAACTGAAGCTTGGCCGTTCGCCGAGGGCCGCGAGCTGCTCGAACGACGGACGCGTGCTCTACTATCAGGAACGGATGGATGAATCGGCGCTGATGCGCTGCGAGAACGCGGCGTGCGAGCCCATCTACCGTGGCTGGGTCATGAACTTCCGGCTGTCGCCGAAGGGCGATCGGATTGCATTCCTCTCGGTGAGTGATGACGGCCTCAGTGTGCGCTGGGTGCGGACCGACGGCCAAGGGACGGCACACGACATAGCGAGGACCGATGTGCCCTGTCTGCCAGGCTGGTCCTCCGACACGACCGTCTGGGTCGCCTTCCGCCATGGTGCAGACATCGTCTGGAGGGAGCTCGAGGCCGACACCGGAACGCCCACGGGCATGACGGCCCCGGGCAGTTACGATTGCCGCGACGCGGAGCAGGATCCACAGTCTCCCGTCCGGGAAGCGACGAAGGTCGAGTGGACGTGGCGTTCGGAAGTCCGCCTCATGCCCGCGGACCAGCTGCGCAGCGAGTTGACGCGGTCGTTCCAATGAGCAACTCCGAGCGAGACAAGGACAGCATCACCGAGGTGGCGGAGGAGTCCTTCGTCCGCGAGCGGCCGCTGGAGATCGAGCGCGGGTCCGTGCTGGCCGGGCGCTACCAGGTCGAGGAGGTGAT
>CAZJMY010000644.1:0-1396 GCA_964546845.1 uncultured Myxococcales bacterium
GGGCGACGGCGCGACGGGTGGCGCGACGGGCAGGGCCGCGACGGGCGCCAGCTCGCGCGGCGCGACCGGCGGCACGGGCCGCGCCAGCAGCCAGGCGCCGACACCGGTGATCGCGACCAGCGCGCCCAGCCCGCCGTACACCCACAGCCGATCGCGCTTGCTGGGCGGCTCGATCCCCGAGATCGCCGACGGCGAGGTCTGCGTGCGCACCGGGTGGCTGCGTCCGCCCTGGCTCGACACCGTCGCGCTGCGCGTCTCCGCCGCGACGGGGAACCCCGAGATGGACTTGCTGGGGCGCAGCGCCATCGTCGGCCCCTGCGTCATCGGCTCGGCGCCCGGCGACTCGAGCCGCGGCGGCTGCTGATCGCCCCGGTCGACCTCCATGTCCAGCGCGGACGTCGCCGTCTTGCGCCACTGCAGGAACTCGGACGAGAACAGCCCCTTCATGTAGGTCGCGAGCTGGACGGGGCTGAACCCGTCCTGGCTGAACGCGTACCGCTCCAGCGCCTGCGCCATCTCGTGCGCGCTGGAGAAGCGACCCTCGCGCTTCTTGCGCAGCGCCCGCATCACCACGGCCTCCAGCGCCAGCGGCACGTCCGCCACTTCCGACGGGCGCGGGATCGGGTCGTCCAGGATCGACCGCATCGTCGCGAGCTCCGTCTCGCGCCTGTAGAGCCGGCGCCCGGTCAGCACCTCCCACAGCACGATCCCCAGCGCGAACACGTCGGCGCGGTGGTCGACGTCCTCGGCGGACGCCTGCTCGGGCGACATGTACTCGATCTTCCCCTTGAGGCCGCCCGGGCTGGTGTGCGCGACGCGCCCGAACGCGCGGGCGACGCCGAAGTCGATCAGCTTCACCGCCCCCTCGAACGACAGCAGCACGTTCTGGGGCGAGACGTCGCGGTGCACGACGCCCAGCGGCCGCCCGTCGCCGTCGGTCAGCGCGTGCGCGTAGCCCAGGCCGCTGGCCGCCTGCGCCATGATGTAGGCCGCCAGCGCCGGGCTGGGGGGGCGCTTCTCGCGCGCCGCCTTGCGCAGGACGGCCGACAGGGGCTTGCCCTGCACCAGCTCCATGGCCAGGAAGTACTCCTCGCCGTCGTGGCCGACCTCGATGATCCGGACCACGTTCGGGTGATCCAGCAAGGCCGCCAGCCGCGCCTCGTCGAGGAACATGCGGATGAATTGCCGGTTCTGGGCCAGGTGCGGCAGGATCCGTTTGACGACCAGCAGCGTCCGGAAACCCGGCAGCTCGCCGGACAGCGCCAGGTACACCTCCGCCATCCCACCCGTCGCCAGGCGACCGATGATCTGAAATCGCCCCAGCCTCCTCACACCATCTTCCGTCCGACCTTGCCGTTGCGGGGATCGCCCGCCCTGGCGCAGATCGGAGGGCGTA
>CAZJMY010000645.1:0-3640 GCA_964546845.1 uncultured Myxococcales bacterium
TTAATCACAACACATGCTCATACTGGACAGTCGCTAGGGCCAGCAGCGGTTGTGTCTTCACGGGCGGCGGGTCACGTCACTTGGGCAACCTCCAGCACGGAGCCACATGTGAGACTTCCAAACGTATGGGCACGGGCCACCCTCCTCTGCCTCTCCATGGCGGCGGGGTGCACGGGGCGAATCGGGGACGCCGGAACGGGTGAAACGACCGGCGGGTCGGGACACCCCACCGGCGGCAGCCCGGGAAGCGGCAACACGACGGGCTCCGGCAACAATTCGGGCGCCGGCAACACCACCGGCGCGGTGGGCCAGCTCGACTTCACGGGGGCGCCCCAGTACTTCCGGCTGGTCCGCCTGACCAACGCCCAGTGGGGCAAGGCCGTCCAGGACATCCTGAAGCTGTCGGCGCCGTCGGGGCTCGAGCAGACGCTGCAGTCCCCCGTCACGGGGACCACCGCCTTCTCGAACAACGAGCTGGTGCTGGACGTCAACCAGGAGTCCTGGGCCGACTTCGAGTCGGCCGCCGAGACGCTCGCCGCCCAGGTCACCGCCTCCGACGCCACGCTGGCCAAGGTGTACAGCGGCACGGACGCGGCGGGGTTCATCCAGACGTTCGGGCGCCGCGCCTACCGCCGGCCGCTCACGTCCGCCGAGCAGTCCAAGTACATGACGCTCTTCAACATGGGACCGTCGCTGACGGGATCGCGCAGCGCGTTCGCCAAGGGGGCCTCGCTGGTCATCCGGGCCATGCTGCAGTCGCCCAACTTCCTCTACCGCAGCGAGATGGGCGCGGCCGGCGCGCCGCTGTCGGGGTACGAGATGGCGGCCAAGCTGTCCCTGTGGCTGCGCGGCACGACGCCCGATGACGCGCTGCTGGATTCGGCGGCCGGCCCGGGCAAGCTGGACACGGCCGACGGCGCGGCGGCGCTGGCCACCACGATGCTGAACGAGTCGAACGCGGCCACGGTCATGCGCCAGTTCCACAGCGAGCTCTATCACTTCGATCGCTACGCGCAGATCACCAAGCTCAACGTCCCCAGCTACAAGCCGGCGCTGAACACCGAGCTGCAGGACGTGTCGAACCTCTTCTTCGACAACATCTTCAGCAAGGGGCTGGGCGTGAAGGACATCCTGACGTCGACCACCGGCTACGTCGGGCCGCAGACGGCGCCGCTCTACGGGATGACCGTCTCGGGGACGGGCTACGTGCAGAAGGATCTGGGCGCGCAGCGGGTCGGCTACTTCTCGCAGATTCCGTTCCTGGCGCTCTACGGCTTCAACGCCGAGCCGGACTCGATTCACCGCGGCGTCAGCATGAACCTGGACGTCCTCTGCGCGAAGCTGGGGCCGCCGGCGGCGAACCTGCCCCCGATTCCGCCTCTGATGCCCGGGCAGACGAACCGCCAGCGCATCGACACGCTGACGTCGGGCTGCGGCCAGCAGTGCCACAACGACATGATCAACCCCCTCGGCTTCTCGTTCGAACACTTCGACGGCATGGGGCAGTACCAGGACACCGAGAACGGCGGGCTGGCGATCGACTCCAGCGGCAGCTACGCCTTCACCGGCGGCACGAAGACGTTCTCGAACTCCGGCGACCTGATGAAGACCATGGCGGCCGACCAGCAACCGCACCTCTGCTACGCCAAGAAGTTGGCCAGCTTCGCCCTGCAGCGCGACGTCGTCGAGTCGGACATGCCGCTCTTGCAGTCGCTGGCCCAGACCAGCCTGGGCAGCAACGGCTCGGTCAAGAACCTCATCGTTCAGCTCGTTCGTAGCGACGCGTTCCGCACGCGGTCCAAGGGGAACTAGTCATGCGCAAACCTGACCGTCGTCCCACGTTCAACCGCCGCGCCTTCCTGCGCGGCGCCGGTACGATCGCGATCGGCCTCCCCTTCCTCGAGGGGCTCCCCGAGCGGTCCGCCTGGTCCGCCGACAACCCGCCCGTCTTCAGCATGTTCATGGTCGCCGCCTGCGGCGTCGTGGGGAACAAGTTCTTCCCCGATGCGACCGGCGCGATCACGCAGTCGTCGCTGATGAGCGCGTCGGACAAGGCGGTCAGCTGTCTGGCGCCCCACGCCGAGAACCTGCTCTTCATCAAGGGCATCAACTTCCCGCTGGGGGGGCCGACCAGCTGCGGCCACGCCCAGGGGCTCTGCCAGTCGCTGACCGCGGCGCCGCCCGGCGGCAACGGGTCGACCTCCTATTCGAACGGCATCTCGGCGGACATGGTGATCGCGAAAGCGGTGAACCCGAACGCCGGCGACCCGCTGACGCTCTACGCGGGCGCGAAGAGCTACATCGCGGAACGAATCTCGTTCAAGGGCGCCGGCGCCGGCCAAGTCCGGTCCGCCGACCTCAATCCGTACACGCTCTACAGCAAGCTGACGGGGCTCACCACGGGCGGTGGCGGCGGAAGCGCGACCGATCCGGTCGCGGCGGAGCTGGCCACCACGCGCAAGAGCGTCAATGACTTCGTCAAAGACGAGCTGAACAGCCTGATGGGTAACTCGGCGCTCAGCAGCGCCGACAAGCAGCGGTTGCAGCAGCACTTCGACTCGATCCGCGACGTCGAGGTGACGATGGGGACCATGGGCGCGGCCTGCACGCAGGACGGCCTCTCCACCACCATGCTGAACGCGTTCAAGACCGGCATCGCCTTCACGACCAACGGCATGATCGAGGACGTCGTCAAGCTTCACCTCGAGCTGGTCGCGCTGGCGTTCGCCTGCAACTACCCCCGCGTCGCGACGCTGCAGTGGGGCGACGGCTCCGACGGCACGAAGTACAGCGTGCCCTCGAACGCCAGCCTGGGCTGGCCGTTCCACCACCTCAGTCACCGCGTCGACTCGGACTCGGCGACGGGCAACAACCCGACGGCGGAGCAGGCTCACCACGAGATCGACGCCTTGCGCATGCAGTCGCTGCTGCACGGCCTGGACGCGTTCAAGGCGCGCGGGCTGCAGGACAAGTCGATCATCATGTGGACCAACCACGTCGCCGACGGCCCCAGCCACAGCATGCAAAACGTCCCGCACATCATCTGGGGCAACGGGGGCGGGTACCTGAAGACGGGTCAGTTCATCGACGCCGGCAAGGTCACCAACAACAAGCTGTTCAACACGCTCATCACCGCGGCCACCCGCGACAAGAGCACCGCCGCGGTCAACTTCGGTATGGGGACCGGAACCGGCATGATCACCGGGATGCTGGCATGACGAAGACCAAGACCATGCACGTCACCAGGATCGCGGCCGTCGCGCTGCTCGTCGGGGCCGGGATCGGGTGCTCTTCGGGAACGTTGACCGGCGACACCGGCACGGGCGGAACGATCGCCACCGGCGGAACGACCGCTACCGGCGGAACGACTGCCACGGGCGGAACGACCGCCACCGGCGGCACCGTCGCCACCGGCGGAACGGTCGGCACGGGCGGCGTCCCCGCGACCGGCGGCAAAGCCGGCGGAGCGGGCCAGGGTGCCGGCGGGGCCGGCGGGCACGGCGGCGCTGCCAGCGGCACGGCCGGGACCACCGGCACGGGAACGGGGGGCGCGGCCGGCGGCGGTCCCGCCGCGGCTCCGATGCCCAGCCCCGGCTGCAGCAAGGGCGGCGGCCGCCCCTCGGGCGGTCAGGTCCAGGTC
>CAZJMY010000646.1:0-14557 GCA_964546845.1 uncultured Myxococcales bacterium
GCCGCCACCGGCCGTGCCGCCCGTGCTCGCGCCGCCGGTGCCCGTGCCGCCGGTGCCCGAACCGCCGGTGCTCGAACCGCCGGTGCTCGCGCCGCCGGTGCCCATGCCGCCGGTGCCGGCGCCGGACCCACCCGTGCTCGCGCGGCCGCCGGTGGCGACGGTCCCCCCGCTGCCGCCGGTGGAGGACCCCGTGGGTGAGGACGAGCACTGCGACAGCAGAGCGATGAGCGGCAGCGAGACCAGCCAGGAGCGCGGACGATCCGTCGTCATGGCTCTCTAGGTGGGCGGCTTTCGGAAACCGGCTCAGGCCGGGTGGAAGAAACGTTCAGAGCCGGAGGCCGACGCCCATCGAAACCGCGAGCCAGGGACCTCGGATCGCGATCGCCGTCGCGCCTCCGGCCACCTCGTGGATGGACGACAGCGACCAGCCGGCTTCTCCACCGATGGCGACGTCCGCGCGCCCGAGCATTCCGGACAGACCGAGGCTGGCCATCGGTCCGCCCCAGGGGCGCCAGTACGTCTCACTGCTGACGCGCGCGGGGGCCGCGCTGCTGCCGGACTCCCGGACGAGACCCAGGCGGCCACCCAACCCGACGGCCAGACACCAGCGGCGTCCGCCGGCGAAAGCCCCCAGGGTGGCGGCGGCGGAGAGCAACGCCGCGGTGGTCTGGCCGACGTTCTGCACCGTCGTGCTGGCTTCGGCGAATTCGAGGTCGCCGCTGGCGATGCCCCGCCCCACCGCCGGCCGGCTGCCGTACAACCGGGCCCCGAACGCCGGCCGGGCATCCGGGGTGACGAACGTCCGCCAGACCCCCGCCATCCCGATGCGCGGCCGGTACCGGCCGGGATCCGGGCGCGCGGTCAGGTCAGGTGACGCGACCACCGCCGGGACGGCCGGCGCGGTCACGATCGGTCGGGGACCGAGAATGCGCGCGCGGACGGCCTCGCTCCTCGCGGCCAGCAGCTCCACACCCACCAGCGCCAGCGCGCGTGGCGCCGCGTCGCCGGGAAAATCGCCGAGTCGAAGGATCCTCTCGGTCGGCGCGCCCGAGCTCCCGGCGGCCTCGACCGACGCGAAATCGCCGGCGCATCGGATGATCAGCCGGTCGGTGTCCGGGACCGCCCCGCCGGCCGCCGCGTCCAGCAGCAGATCGCCAAGCTCGACCGACAGCACGTGCCGCACCGCGCTCGTGGGAACGGTGGGACACCCCTGCATCTCCAGCTCGACGCGGCCCGGGGGCGGAGGCGGCGCCCCCTCGGTGGCCGCCGCGGAGCCACAGACGGCCAGGAACAGCCACGCGACCGCCGGGGCCGTCGTTCGGACGTTCACTTGATTCCGCCAGCCGCCCTCACGGTCTCCATGCGCCGTCCGTTCGGGTATTTCTGCTGATATTCGCGGGCGCGCTCGCGCGCGTCGGCAGCCAGCCCGGCCTTGTTCAGCGCCTCGACCTCGCGCGCGAGGGCATCCTCCGCGAACGGCCCCTCCGGCGCGATTCGACGGGCTTGCGCGAAGGCGCCGGCCGCTTCGGCGGGGCGTCCGAGCTACATGAGCAGCAGGCGCCCCAGCGTGAACGCCGCCAGCGGCGCCCGCGGATCGCGCGGATGTTCGCGCAGCAGCTTCTGCAACAGCGCCGCCCCTTCTTCCGGGTGCGCCGAGAGACGCGCCCGATCGGCCGCCACGAGCAGCTCGGCCGCCGCCCCGCCCCCCGACTCGCGCGCGGTCGCCGCCGGAACCTCCCGGGCGGCCGGACGGACGCGGCGCCCCGGTCTGGGCGGCTCGGGCTGCTCCTCGGCCGCCGTGACCAGCGGCGGGAACCAGCCGCTTTGACCGGCCAGGACCGGCGCCGACCCGGATTTCCAGTCGACGCGCACGGCGCCGCGCTGGACGGCCACACCGACCCGATCGGCGACGCGCTCGACGGTGAAGACGGTCCCCACCACCGTGACCGTCACGTCGCCGGCGCGCACCGTCAACGTGCGCTGCGGCCGCGGCGTGACCTGGAAGTGGCCGCGCCCGCGCACCAGCGACAGCCGCACGCGATCTGCCTCTTCTTCCAGGACGTCGATCTGGCTCTGGTCGTCCAGCGGAGTCGCCGTCGACCCGTCGGACAGGCGCACGATCCCGGCGGTCACCGCCGGTGGAGCGGCCTGGGACGACGTCGCGAGCTGCGGCACCGGCGCCTTCCGGAACCGGTGGACGGCCAGCGTCCCGCTCACGATCAGGCCGGTGGCCACGCCCGCCGCCAGCACGGCCCGCCGCATCGTCTCGCGCCGCTCGCGACGGCGCCGCGCGCCAGCCACCAATCGCTCAACGTCCCGATCGGACAGACGCGGGTCGATCCGCCGGCCCGCGTCGGCGATCCGCCGGAACAGGTCTTCCCCCTCACCCATCGGACATCCTTTGCTCGATCATTTTTTGACCGCGGGCCACGCGCCGCTTGGCGGTGGCGAGAGCGCAGCCGCAAAGCTTGGCGACGACCGGCAGCGTCTCGCCCTCGATCACGTGGAGCGTGAACGCGATTCGATCGTCGATGGGCATCTCATCCAGGATCTCGTAGACGGCGCGCAACAGGGCGCGGTCGGCTGGAGAGACGCGGGGGTCCACCAGCACGATCTCGCCCTCGTCGCGCTGGAGCCCCAGAAAGCGCCACGCGCGGCGCATCCGGAGCCGGCGCCTGACCGTCCGCACCGCGATGGTGGCCAGCCAGCCTTTGATGGCCTCGGGCTCGCGCAAGCGCCCGATCCCCGAAGCGGCCTCGACGAACACGTCCTGGACCAGATCGTCGACCTCCGAGGGGCGGCCGCCCAGGCGCAGGATGACGGCGGCGACATACCGGCAATACCGGCGGTAGATCTCGTCCAGCGTCGGGCGCGCCTCGCCCCCCGGCACGAGCCGGAGCACGACCTCCTGGGGGCGTTCCGCCTTCCACATCCGACGCTTACTGCCTCTTCGCCCTGAGTGGGTGACCGGAGAAAACCGGCTCACGCGTTTTTTGCCGCACCGGGACTCGAATCGCCGGAAGCCGGCGCGGCGGACGACTTTTTGGCACGATCCGGCGCTCTGGCGGCAGTAGCCTCACGGGCCCGTCCCGTCACATGACTCGTCCGCTTTGCCTCCTGCTCGCTTGCGGGGCCGCGCTGGCCGGGTGCAGCTGGCGCGATTCCGTGCTGACGGTCCACGGCACAGCGGGCGGCGGGGTGGATGCGGGGGGCGGGGCGCCCCTGGTTCCGGTCTGCCCGGTCGCACCCGGGGCGCCCCCGGCATGGGCGCCCGTGCCGACGCCGGCGCAAGCCGCCTTGCAGCGAACCGAGCTGACCGCCTACCTTCACTTCGGGCTGAACACCTTCGACGGGACCGAGTACGGCAACTCGGCGATCGACGCGCCCTCGCTGTTCAACCCGACGGCATTCGACGCCAGCCAGTGGGTCGCCGCGCTGAAGGACGCGGGGTTCAAACAGGCCAAGCTGACCGTCAAGCACGTGACCGGGTTCTGCCTCTGGCCGTCGCTCTACACGGAGTACTCGGTCAAGAACAGCCCCTGGAAGAACGGCCAGGGAGATGTCGTCCGTGACTTCACCGACGCCATGCACGCCGCCGGGATGCGTGTCGGCTTCTACCTGTCGCCGGCCGACGACCATTACCCCAGCTCGAGCCCCGACTACGAGACCTACTTCCGCAACCAGCTCACGGAGTTGCTGACGAACTACGGCCCCGTGTCCGAGATCGAATTCAACGGCTATCAGGCGCCGGCCGGGCTCGATTGGGCCGGGATCATCCAGCTCGCCCATCGCTTGCAGCCCGAGGTGCTGGTGTACATCGGTCCAGAGATCGCCGACACCGGTGCGGATCTGCGCTGGCTGGGCGTCGAGACGGCGCAGGCGACCCGATCCACGTCGTCCATCGCGAGCGTCCCGAACGGAGGGCCCTCGGACGCCTGGTACCCGGCCGAAGCGCCGCTGTCGGACCGTGGCCTCAACACCTGGTTCTGGCACGCGAACAACTCGGTGATCTCCCTGGGCACTCTGCAGTCGAGCTACTTCACCTCGGTGGGCATGAACACGACGCTGGTCTTGAACGTTCCGCCGGCGAATACCGGGCAACTCGACGCCCCGGACCTGGAGTTGCTCCGGGAGTTCGGTGCCTGGTACCGATCCCTCTACGCGACGAACCTGCTCCAGGGCCAGCCCGTCACCACCGACTCGACGTGGGCCACCCCCGGATTCGAAGGAGCCAAGGCGGTCGACGGCGATCTTTGTACCTACTGGGCCGCGTCCGCCGGGCAGACGTCGGGTCGGCTGGAGGTCTCGCCGCCGGCGCCGATCACCTTCACGGTCATCAGCATCCGCGAGCCGATCGAGCTGGGCGAGCGGGTGACCAGCTATCACGTGGAGATCAAGAAGAACGGCAGCTGGAACAAGGGGCCGACGGACACCACCGGAGCCACCGTCGCGGGCTTCCTGGTCGGCCAGCGCCAACTCTGGCACCTGCCCCCGACGACGGCCGAGGCAGTGGCCCTGGTCATCGACGGCGCCCGCGACGCGCCCGCCATCGCCGAGCTCGGCGTCTATTGAGGGCGAAAGTCAGAAGTGGAGGCGGAACCCGCCAATGCTCTGGATCGAGGTCCCGAGAAATGCGAAGACGCCGGGCCCGCGCGCCGGGATCAGGGGCAGGTCCAGGTAGTCGATCTGGAACGCCAGGCGCAGGTGCCATTCCCCCGCGGGTCGAAAGCGACGACCGAGGTCGATGAGCACCGGAATGGGGCGCTCGAACGAGAACGGCGCCGTCAGAACGTACACGCCGCCCGCTCCGTTCAACGCGGGTATCGGCCGCTGCAGCGGTGCGAGACGATCCGCTCGGACGTTCGCGGTGAGGGCGGACAGTACAGCGACCGTCGTCGCGCCGCGCGCGCACGCCGTTCCAACGAGCCCACGCCTTGCCGCCATGAGCCGATACTCCTTGTCAGGATCCTCGGCCGAATCCGGGACGCGCTTGATTCGGCTGACGTGACGCGCTGTCTACCAGCGGCGGAGGACCATGAGGTCCCGGCTCGACCAGAGGGCAATCGCGTCCGCCGCGCCGACGGCCTGCAGCGAGCGCGGGTCGGTCCCCCTCGGAAGACGCAACCGCAACCGGCGCTTCACGCGCGCGCGGCCGCCCCCTTTCGGCAGGTCGATGATCCGCGCCACGGTCGGATCGTCGTAGTCGCCCAGCAGCAGCGCCTCCGTCGGGCGCACGGCGATCGCCCGGGCGCCCTCGACGCGCGTCTGCCAGACGGTGGGCCTGCTCTTGCGCCACCGCACGAGGGCGAACGGCTCGTAGAAGTAGACCCAGGCGTCGTCCTCGCCCGCCAGGTTGAAGGCGTAGACGTCGGCGATGTCGTCGGTGCCCGCCTTCTGCGCGTCGAACGCCCACAGACGGGCGCCGGAACGGTCGCGGGCCACCAACCCCGGCGCGCCCTCTCCGCCGCCGAAGACCCCCTCGTCGAAATAGGCGGTCCAGATCTTTCCGCTGGGCGAGACGCGGACGTCGGACAGGCCGTCGCCCAGCGACAGCCGCCGGACGACGCGTCCGCCGCCGTCGATCACCCACCCGTTCGGTTCCAGGTCGGGCTGGCGCGCGCTCACGCACAGGACGCCGTCGCCCGCCCGCTGCAGGAAGTGCGGCCGCCGGCGCCCCTTGTACGGCCGGGTCGTGAGCTCGGGGCCCGCGCGGAACGAATGCAGGTGAACCTTCATGTCCGTCGCAAAGGCGGAGCTGTCGGGCGCGGCTTCAGGCGCCGTGAGCCACAACAGCTCGTCCGGCGACGCGCCTGTCGCGACGCACACGTCGCGGCCCACGCCGATCGAGATCGGCACCACCACGTCCGGAGAGAGCTCCTCCACTAGAAGGGGTTCTCCAGCATCATCGGGAGGCCGATCCCGCAGCGGACGATGTCCTCCAGCTCTTCGCGATTCGCCGGCGAGGCGCCCGCCCGCTGCTCCGCGGCCGTGATCACGGTGTTGACCACTCTGTCGACGAAGCGGTCGTAGGCCAGGTCCATGTCTTCGAACTGGTTCAAGCTTCCGCCCCAGATGTCGCCGATCACCGGGACGAACTCCCAGAGGTCGATCTTGTTTCGCTCCCTCTCTTTGATCTGCTCGATGCGGTTGGCTTCCGCCGCCACCTTCTCCGCGGCGTCCGCGATGCCTTCGGTCAGAGCCTCGACGGCGCCCACGGTGATCAGGATGGCCAGAATCTTGTCGGCGGGAAACGCCGTCACGATCCGGCCGGACATGTCCAGCACGACGCGGAGGACGGTCTCCCCCTTCGTTCCGATCTCTTTCGAGAATTGCTTCTGGATCAACCAGCGGAACTTGCCCGGCGTGCCCGTGGTCTGACGGGTGATCTTCACGCCCGCCTCCTCGACCGCCTCGGCGCCGGTCTTCTCCGCGAAGCGCTCGGCCAGAGCGGCGCCCTCCTGAAGCGTCTTCGCGATCAGGGGGCGGATCTTGTCGATCGAGCGAAACACGCCGTGAACCGCCTTCGAGAAGTTCCGGGTGGCGTGCTTGGCGATGTGCTTCGAGATGGCTTTCGCGCTGCGCTTCTCGAGCCAGGACATGGCCCGGCGGATGATCGTCGAGCCCGGATGCGCCTGGACGGCGATCCAGTCGAACCACCCCGGCACGCTCGAAAACCCGCCGAGCATCGGCAGCGGCGCGGCGTTCGAGAGCGCCAGCTGACGAACGGCCCGGTCGGCGACCAGCTCCGCTTCGGACTCGAGCAAGCCGTCGACCACCAGGCCGCCGCCGTGACCGGCCAGCCGCCCCGCCCGCTGCTGCGCGACGTGCGCCAGCTCGTGAAACAGCAGGTGCAGCGAGCGCTGGTCGTCGAAGCCACGCCAGACGGACGGGTGAACGGCGATGCGGTCACCCACCGCGACGGCCGCCGCGTTCACCGTCTCGACCCGAGACGACACCGAGATCCGCACGTCGTGCGGATCGAACCCGACCGACCGTTCTGAAAACCGTCGCAGCGCGCCCGGAATCCGGAGCCCACCCGTGCACGCGTCCAGAAAGTCCCGGGCGCTGACGACCGGCGCCGCCGGCGCGATCTCCGCGACCGAGCCCTTCGCACAGTCCCCGTCGTCAGTCATCGCATCCCCCTCCGTCTGGCTCGATTCTCCGTTCGCGATCAATGTACCCCCGGCCGCTCCGCGACGGCGGCGGACAGCGCGGCGTACCAGGCCGGGTTGATCAGGTAGGCGGGCGCCCCGCGCAACGGGCCGCTGGTCTGCGGGCTGACGGCCGCCACGCCCACCGACACGGCCAGATCACCGGTCAGCCGCAACCTGACCGCCGGAAAGTCCCACACGCTCCCGCCCGTCCGCCCGGTCGGCGGCTGCCACCGAAAGCGCTCGATCGTCGTCGCCGCGCGGGCGACGCGCACGGCGGGACCGGCGGACGGCAAGCGCTGGACGACGATCTCGTCGCCCGGGAACGCCAGCGACAGCGCCGGCTGTTTCATGAGGCGGCTGAAATGCCGCGCGACAAGCGCGAAGGCCCCGGCCAGCAGCGCGACCAGCCCGATGGCCAGCGGGAGATACGGCAAGTTGCCCGCCACCCCCAGGAGCCCCACCAGCAGCAATCCCATCCAGGCAGGCCGGTACGCCCACAGCGGCCGTTGCGGGTTGCGCCACAACGTGAACACTCGCGCGCCCTGCGTCCCGGGGACGCCGGCGTCCGCCAGCGCGCGCTCGAACGCGGCGAAGTCCGGGGCCGCCAGCGCGACCTGCGGGACCGCGGTGCCGGCCGCGTAGGGCAAAGACGGGTCGGTGTGGCCGGCGCCGCCCAGCGACAGCTCGCCCGCCGGACCGGCGATCTGCAGGACGGTGCCGCCCGCCAGCCCCCAGTGTCGCCGGGTGACGGCGGCCGCCGCCAGGTCCCAGCTGCGCGTCTCGTTCGCGAGCCCCGCCACCGTGAGCGTCGAGCCCTCCAGCGCGACGCGGGCGCGCTCCGCCGAAGCCCTCTGACCTTTGTAGACCGTCCCTGTCCAGGTCATGGGATCCCGTTCCAGCCGTTGACGGCGCCCACTCGACCTGCCAGCCTCGTGCTCACACCATGGGCGACCCGTCCCAGACGCTCGATCTCGCCGGCCGCCACCAGCTGGTGGTCGAGCGGTCCGATCGCGGCGATTCCCTGCGCCTGGTGTCGCCGGACGGCGCCACGCCGATCGTGATCGAAGTGACCAGCGGCGGCGTGACCTTGCGAATCGGCGCGCCCCACGTCGCGATCGAGGCGGCCGGCGACCTCTCGATTGCCGCCGACCGCCTGGCGCTTCGCGGCCGCCAGGAGGTCTCTGTCTCGTCGGGCGGTGACCTGCAGCTGGTCGCGGCCGGCGACCTGGAAAGTCGGGCGCAGGGCCAGCTGCTGCGCGCCGAGCGCGGCAGCGTGGACGTCAAGGCCAGCGACGACGTGAAGCTGGCGGGCGAGCGCGTGATGGTGAACTGCGACGAGACGGTCGACCGGTACTTCCGGCCGCCCCCCCAAAAGTAGTCTCGCCGGCAACCTCACCAGACCACCCGCAGCGGCATGCTGGCCAGCTCGTCGCGCGAATACGGGCGAAGCGCCGGCGCCGTTCCCCGCCAGACGACGGAGAGGCGCATCTGATCCGGCTCGATCAGCAGGGTATCGATCACGGGCTGGGTCTCGTTCAGCTTCCCCTTGCGCCCATCGGTCCAGATCTGCGGAGCGCCCCCGGGCAGCTTGAACCGCACCACCTCCCCGATCGGGCTCAGGTTGTGAAGCGAGCCCTCCTCCGTCCCGCGCAGGTAGGGAACCTGCAAGCCCAGCGAGGCCCCGTTGGTGGCCCGCATGTCGAACCCACTCACGCCCGGCTTCTCGACGAGCACATTGGGCGGCGCCCAGCCCTTGCGCGCCTCGAACAGCGGGCGCTGCGGCGGCTGGTGCATCGGCACCACCCCGAAATACGTGACGCGCGGGAACCACGAGTGCCCGAGCCAGCCGAGTGACTGGGGGACCGGCATGTCCACCCAGCGCCGCCAGTCGCCCGCGGCCAGCCGATCGGGCGCCAGCCGATCCTCGGGATCCTCCAGCCGCGGCAGGGCCAGCCCCTCGACGGCCGCGCGCGACAGCTCGACGAGGTACCCGGTGCCGATCGGGTTGCGCGGGTAGAGATAGGGGCTCATGGCGTCTGGCCGAGCGCCGGCCGGCAGAAACCGCGCGAACTTCTCGGCGGGGTTGCCGTACCTGGCCTCCGCGGCGCGATCTCGCCCGCCGTAGGCCAGGCTGAACGACAGCCGCACCTTGGTGAACGGCTCGGGCGCCGAGAAAACCGGGCGCCCCGCGCTGTTCAGGGCCACCTGTCGCGCGCCGATCGCGGTCACCAGCTTGCTGTGCGTCCCCACCCGAACGCCCAGGCCGAGCTCGCGGACCGGGTCGCGCGTGTGACCGTGCCCGCGAACGACGACGTCGGTCAGCGGCTTCCATGGGGCCAGGTCCGTGTCCGCGCCGATCTCCTCCTCGGCCTCGTCTTCGTAGACCACCTCTTCTTGAAGGGGCAGCTGGACGTCGGCCGGCACGCACCGGCCGCGCGGGTCGATCTGGTACGTCCGCTTGACGAGGACGGAGAGGATGGCCCCTTTGTTGGGAAGCGCCCCCGACACCTGACGGACCGTCGGAGAGGGCGCCGTGATCATGAGGGGAGGCACTCAGCGCTCCGGGTCGCCGCCGGGTTGACCGTCATCCGGCAGGCAGACGCCGCCCTGGGGATCCGCCGGTGCCGGTTCAGACGACGAGCTCGACGCGTCCGCCGGCCCGATCGCGCTCGCGTCGTCCGACGCTGCCGACGAGGTCGACGCGTCCGCCGGCCCGATCGCGCCCGCGTCGTCCGACGCTGACGACGAGCTCGACGCGTCCGGCGGCCCGATCGCGCCCGCGTCGTCCGACGGCGAAACCGAGGTGGACGCGTCGGGCGGCGCGACGCTCTGATCGGCGCCGGCCGTGGGTGGGACGTCGTGCGTCTCGACGTCCGGGCTGTCGATGGCGTCCCGGACGGCGTTGTGCGCCGCCTCCATGTGGCCCGGCTCCCCTTCCGGGACACCGGCGCCGTCCAGCTTTCCGAGCCGGTTCCAGGGGAACGAGTAGCCGACCGGCGAACCGATCGTCCAGCTCCCGACCAGCTTGGTCAGCTGAGCGAAGAAGCCCTTCGCGAGCATCTCTTCCAGATCGTTCTTCAGCAGCCAGGTCGCGATCTTCCCTTCGCCGATGTGCTCGAACATCGTCATCATCGGCCCGAAGAGGAGCTTCTCGTAGACCTTCTGCGTGAGCTTGTTGAAGAGCTTGTCGCCCAGCTTGTTCAGCGCGTACTGCAGGAGACAGTCGAGAGCCATCGCGAAGAACCCGGCGAAGATGTCCCCCCAGCTCATCCCCACGAAGTGAGCCGTGATGGCGATGACCCCGTCGAGCGGCGCGGGCGCGGGATCGCCGCAGTTCAGATTGGGGTTCACGAACCACAGCAGGGCGACGGCCGCCGGCTTCCCCTTGATCAGGTACTGCGAGCTGCCGAATTCCGCCTTGGACCCGCTGGCCAGCAAGATCACCGGCAGCAGGCAGTTCGGCGGGCCGGCATGCGGGATCATCGGCCCGATGTCGCTGCCACGCATGATGGTGAACCCGAAGTGCGTGGACTCCATCGGCGCCATGTCGGCGGTGATTCCGAGCCCCATCAAGGACGACATCGCCATGTGCGGCACCGGTCCGCCCGGCGCGGGCGAGCCCGGCGGCCACAACGTGTGAAAGTCGCAGCCGATCATCGGATGGAAGTTCTTGAGGACGCCGTGCATGGCTCAGGCTCCCGTCGGGCGCGCCAGCCACAGCTCCGCGGCCCGGCGCTGGCGTTCATAGAGAACGTAGCGAAAAGGGTATCGGTAGGTGATGAAGATCCGTTGCTTGTCGACCTCGATCCCGATCTGGTCGATGCGCGGCGTCCGGACGATGCCCTGTCGATCCAGCATCAACCGGAAGACGATCGGGATCTCGGGCACCGTGAAGGTCACCGGCCCGTCGTGGCTCACGCCGGCGAGGCGGATCGGCATCCCCGGCTTGACCTCGCCGGTGATCACCATCTCGGGAAACGCGGCGTTGTACAGGCGGGGGTGAATCTTCTGCATCTCCCCGTTCTTGCCGACCGTGACACCGGCCCGCAGCCGCCCGCCGTGCGACGGAGGGCAGATCCCGAGGCCCACGGGCGCCGGCCGGTCGTCCCAGCGCCGGATCGGCGCGCGCGGATCCTCGAGGTTCGGCAGCCGCTGTCCGACGGCCTGATCCCGCTCCAGGAAAAAGCCCCGACCGTCCGGGTTGTCGGCGAACGGCACTTCGAGGCCGTCCCACTCCGATTTGCCGCCGTAGGCGTTCTTCAGGGTGAGCGGCATGGTCACGAACGGCTGGGGGGAGGTCATGCTCAGGCCGCTGCCGCGCGCGACCCAGGCGCGATCTCCGATCACGAGGACGTCGCGCCGAAAATCCCCGGCCGTGACCGACACGATCATCTCCGTCACGGGACGCTGGCGGGGGGTGCGGGCGTTGCCGAACACGAACAGGTCGGTTCCCCCCTTGGTGAAGACCTCGTCGGCCTCCATGGGCCCGTACTCGCACGCCCAGGGCTTCGGTGAGACGATCCAGCTCTGTTCGTCGCTGGGCGTCGCGATCCCGTCGCGCAGGTCGTAGGTGACGCGGGCGACCATGGACGCACCCATCACGTCCGGCGAGGCGCCGAATCGCATCATGAGCGCCGGAAACGGCGTGTAGTTGAAAAGCTCCATCCGGGAGGTGATCGCGAAGAGAATCGGTCAGCGGAGGTTCGCTCGCCCCTCCGTCTGGGTCAAACTGGCCCGCGGCCCGAAATTCCCGGGAACTGGCGGGAATCATTCCGCCGGTCGGCCGTTGTCTCGTCGTACGCAACCTCCACGAATCGCCAACCGATATGGAAGAGTAGGGACCCCAGATGAGCGTCGGTGCTTTCGGTCAGCGGCTATTGGCGATCGCCGGATCCTTCCCGGACGGCACCTTCACGGTCGAACGGCTGAACGGCCGGGAGACGCTGGGGCAGTGCTTTGCGTACGACGTGACCCTGCTCAGCGATTCCCCGACGTTCGATGTCTCCACCCTGATCGGCGACACCGTCACCATCACGATCGACCGCGGTGAAAGCGACCCCCGGTTCGTTCACGGCTACGTCACCCGCGCGGGCCTGCTCGGAACCTTCGACCGCCACGCCCGGTACTCGATCCACGTCGTGCCCTGGTTCTTTCTCCTGTCGGGGCGGGTGAACAACCGGATCTTCCAGAAACAGAGCGTGCCGGCCATCGCGAAGGCCCTCTTCCGCGAGCACGGCTTTGCCGAGTTCGAAGACCAGCTGTCCGGCGACTACCAGCCGCGCGAGTTCGTCGTGCAGTACCGGGAGTCCGACTTCGCATTCGTGTCGCGGCTGCTGGAGAAGGCCGGGATCTATTACTTTTTCCGGCACGAGAAGGGGCGCCACCTGCTGGTGCTGGCCGATTCGTCGACCGCCCACAAGACCGTCCCCGGCTCCGAGACGGTTCCGTTCCACCCGGAGGGGGCGTCGACCGCCTCCTCGGGTGAACAGCTCAATCGCTGGGAGGTCCAGATGCGGTGGCGGTCGAACACCGTCACCAGCGGCGACTTCGACTTCGAACGCCCCAAGGCCGACCTGACGGCGCGCGCGCAGGCGACCTTGCCGTTCAAGCAGGTCGATCTCGAGGTCTTCGACTACCCGGCGGGCTACACGAAGCAGCCCCAGGTCGACGGTTTCGTGAAGAACCGTCTCACGGGGCTCCTCGGCGACGCTGCCACCCGGACCGCCTCCGGGGACGTCCAGGGGCTCAGCGCCGGGGACCTGTTCACGCTGTCGGACTTTCCCACCGACGATCAGAACAAGGAATACCTGGTCGTCGACGCCTGGTTCGATGCGGTGAACAACGCGCATCAGACGGGTGACTCGGGCGGCGGGGGCTACTTTCACTCCGCGTTCACGCTCATCGCGGCCGCCCAGACGTTTCGGCCGAACATGACGACGCCGATTCCGCGCATCGAGGGGCCGCAGACCGCCATCGTGGTGGGTGAAGACGGCGAAGAGATCACGACGGACAAGTACGGGCGGGTGAAGGTCCAGTTCCACTGGGACCGGGAGGGCAAGCGGAACCAGGACAGCTCCTGCTGGGTGCGCGTGGGGCAGGTCTGGGCGGGATCCGGCTGGGGCGCGATGCACATCCCCCGCATCGGCCAGGAGGTCATCGTCGAGTTCCTGGAGGGCGACCCCGATCGGCCCATCATCACCGGCCGCGTCTACAACGCCGACAACATGCCGCCCTACGCTCTGCCCGACAACAAGACCCAGAGCGGCATCAAGTCCCGCAGCACCAAGGGGGCCGGTCCCAGCAACTTCAACGAGATCCGGTTCGAGGACAAGAAGGGGAGCGAAGAGCTCCACATCCAGGCCGAGAAAGACCACACCACCCACGTCAAGAACGATCGGAGCGCCGACGTCGGTGCGAACGACAGCATCTCGGTGGGGGGCGACCGCAGCGTCACGGTCACCGGCAACCTTTCGGTCACCGTCAAGGGCGGCGGCAAGAGCCCCAATCACAGCAACCTGGAGGTCACGGGCAAGCACCACGTGCACGCGACCGACACGATCGAGATGGAAGCGCCGACCCACATCAAGCTGGCGGTCGGCGACAGCTACCTGCTGATCGAGCCGGGCAAGATCACCATGGTGTCCGGGGGCAAAGCCCAGGTCGTCCTCGACGCCAACGTGTTCGCGAAGGCCAACGGCGGCGCCCAGGTCTTGCTGGATCCCAATGTTCTCGTGAAGTCGAACGCCGGAACCAAGATGGTGCTCGACGCGAACGCCCTGGTGAAGTCCAGCGGCGGCGCCCAGGTCCTGCTGGACAGCAACGTCCTGGCTCAGGCCGCCGGGGGCGCCAACGTCACCGTCGACGGGACGAAGATCCAGATCGCGGGTCAGGCCGAGGTCAACGTCTCGGCCGGCAGCGGGAACATCAAGGCCAGCGCGCCCGGCGTCCAGATCGACGGCGCCATGGTGAAGATCAACGGGTGAGCGCGCGTTTGTAACACTCCTTTGAGCAGCGGCGCGATTCAGTCGAGACGGATGTCGAGCGTGCCGAGGCGCTCGTCGTCCATGACCAGGTCGATGCCGCTGATCGTGCCGGCGGCGATCGTGAACACGAAGGCCGACAGCACCTGACCGCCCATGGCCCACACAGCCCCGGGTTGCCCGTCGATCACGGCGGGCGCGGCGGCACTGGCGCGTCCCTGGAACGCGCCGGCGACGGCCGCGGCGCCGCGCAATTCGGGCGCCAGGACGGGCCCGCCGCGGCGCTGATTGGCTGCTGCGACGCGCAGGGACTTGGCGTCGGCGCGCAGGACGGCGTCCGGTGACAGCACGGCCAGCAGGCGATGGAAGTCACCGTCGCGCGAGGCGGTCAGGAACGCGGCGACCAGCTCGCGAGATCCCGCC
>CAZJMY010000647.1:0-3650 GCA_964546845.1 uncultured Myxococcales bacterium
TTGCGGACATCCCGGCGAACGGGCTTGACCAGCGGCTCGGTGCCGTCGGCGGGAATCGGTGGTGCGATTGCGGACATTTGGGCGGCAAGGTGTACCCGCCCGGGGGCTCCGGCGCAAGGACCTTGCAACAAGAGGGCCGGCGACCCGATGATGCAGCGGTGCATCCGGCGGTGGCGGGGCTGGCCATGGAAGAGCAGGGTTTCGTCCTGGGGACGATGCTCGCCCGACGGTCCCCTGCCGAGGCGGCGCGGCTCGCGGGCGCGGGCGACGCGCCGTGGCGCGGTGCGCTGCAGGAGTTGCTGGCCGAGCCCCGCGCCGTGCGCGCCGCGGCCCTGGCCGAGCTGATCGCGACGGCTCAGGCGCCCATCCCCCCTGGCCTGTCGAGGGTGCACCCCGGGTGGCTGCGCGAGCGTCTGGGGGCCGAGCCGTCGGCCGTCGTGCGGGCGGTGACGGACGGTCTGGCGATCGAGGTGCGCCGCGTCGCGGCTGAAATTCTGGCCGAGCGGGGCGAAAGCCTGGGACCGGTCCGCGACTGGCCTGGGGCGGCCGTGGCCGTCCTGCGCCGCGCGGTCTTCGGCGGCCTGGTCCCGCTGGCCGGGCCCGGTGCGCCCGCGGGCCCCGAGGGGCGCGCCCTGCTGGATCTGTCGTTCGCGGCGGTCGAGGAGGCCGTCGAGCTGCGCGGGGCGGCCACGCTGGGCGCCTCGGTGCGTGGCGCGCCCGCCGCCGTCGTGGCGCAGGCCGCGGCGGGGCTGGGCGGGCGTCTGGCCCGGGCGCTGCTGGATGCGGCCGGCCGGCCCGGCGCGCCCCAGGAGCGCAACGAAGCCCGGCTGCTGGTCTCCGCCGCGGCAGGTGAGATGTCGCCGCCGCTGGCCATGCGCCTCGGCCTGCGGGCGCTGGCGCTGTCGCTGTCGCGCGAGGGGCGAGAGAGCGCGCTGGCCGTGTCGCAGCGGTTGCCGCCCGCGCTGGGGCGCCGCCTGGTGGCGCTGGCCGCCGCGCCGTGGGATTGAGGTCGCGCGATGGGGCGAATCATCAAAGCGTCGTCGCTGGGAAGCGCGTCCGTCGGCCCCGCCGCGGCCGCCGGCGACGCAGCCGGGCTGGACGGAGCCAGCCGCGAAGCGGCGATCGCCGTCACGGCTGGCGAGGCTGCCGCCGAGCGCGCGCGCCGCGAGGGCTTCGCGGCGGGAATGGCGGAGGGGGCCGCGCAGGCGGCGGTCGAGGCAGCCCTCCTCCTGGGTGAAGCGCGCGCCGAGGCGGCCCGGGCTCTGACGGCCGTCACGCCGACGGCGATCGCGCTCGCCGCCAAGATGGCCGAGAAGATCGTGGGGCGGGCCGTCGCGCTCGACGAGGGCGTGCTGGCCGAGATCGCCGGCGAGGCGCTGGCGACCTGCCGACCCGACGTGGCGGCGGTGCGAATCCGCGTGCACCCCGATCAGCTCGCCGCGATCGAGCGGCGCCGGGATCGTCTGTCGGCGCGCGCGCCGGGCGCGGCCATCCACCTCGTCGCGGATGACGGCGTCGACCTTCATGGCTGCGTGATCGACACGCCCCGCGGGCGCGTGGACGCGCGCTTGCACACGCAGCTGGCGGCGCTGGAACGCGCGCTCGCCGGCGCGGAGGACCGGCGTGGCTGAAGCGCGCGGCGCCCCCGGCCTGGACCTGCGGGCGGCGATTTCGCGGCTGGACGCCGCCGCTCCGCGCCGCGAGGCCGGACGCGTGACCGAGGTGACCGGCCTCGTCGTCCGCGCCATCGTCCCCGGCGCGCGCGTCGGGGACCTGGTCGAAGTGGAAGCCCGGGGCGTGCGCGGCGAGCGCCCGCTGCAGGCGGAGATCGTCGGGTTCCGCGGGGACGAGGCGGTCTTGATGCCGCTCGGCGATCCGGCGGGCGTCGGCCCCGCCTCGACGGTGACGCCGACGGGACACCCGCTCTCGATTGCGGTGTCGGAGGCGCTGGCGGGACGCGTGCTGGACGGCCTGGGCCGCCCCATCGACGGTGGCGGCGCCATCGAAAACGCCCGCCCCTGGGCCGTCGACCGCCCCGCCCCGGATCCGCTGGCGCGCCGTCGCGTGACCCGCCCGCTGGCGCTGGGGATCCGGGCGCTGGATGGGCTGCTCACCGTCGGCGAGGGGCAGCGCATCGGCCTCTTCGCGGGTTCGGGCGTCGGCAAGTCGACGCTGATGGGGCAGATCGCGCGGCAGACCGAGGCGGACGTGAACGTGATCGCGCTGGTCGGCGAGCGCGGGCGCGAGGTTCGTGACTTCCTCGAGGGCGCGCTGGGGCCGGCGGGCCGCGCGCGGTCGGTGGTGGTCTGCGCGACCAGCGACGCGCCCAGCCTGGTGCGCCTGAAGGCGGCCTTCGTCGCCACGGCGATCGCCGAGTCCTTCCGCGACGCGGGCCGGCGCGTGCTGTTCATGCTCGATTCCGTCACGCGCGTCGCCCGCGCCCAGCGCGAAGTGGGGCTGGCCGCCGGGGAGCCACCGGTGCGGCAAGGCTACCCGCCCAGCGTGTTCGCGCTGCTGCCGCGCCTGCTGGAACGCACCGGCAACGACGACCGGGGATCGATCACGGCGATCTACACGGTGCTGGTCGCCGGCGGCGACATGGACGAACCGATCGCCGACGAGGTCCGCGGCATCCTGGACGGACACGTCGTGCTCTCCCGCGACATCGCCGCCCGCCACCACTGGCCGGCCGTGGACGTGCTGCAATCGCTGTCGCGTCTGATGGAGGTGGTGGCCGACCCTGCGCACCGGCAGGCCGCCGGCCGGCTGCGCGAGCTGCTGGCCGCCTACGAGCGCAACCGCGACCTCGTCGCGCTGGGCGCCTACCAACCGGGCGCCGACCCGGTCACCGACGACGCGCTCGCGCGCCTGCCGGCCATCGACGATTTTCTGCGCCAGCGCACCGACGAGCACACCAGCCTCGAACAGACCCGGGCGCGCCTCGTGCGCCTGGTTTCCGGAGGAACATGAAGGAGAATCCCATGACCGATTGTCTGTTTTGCAAGATCGTCCGGGGCGAGGTCCCGGCCGCCATCACCTATCGCGACGACCACGTGGTCGCCTTCAAGGACATCGGACCGAAGGCGCCGATGCACGAGCTGGTCATTCCCACGCGCCACATTGCCTCGCTGGCCGATGCTTCGATGGCGGACGCGGAGCTGTTTGGCCGTTTGATGGTCGCTGCGTCGCAAAGGGCCCAACACACGGGTCAGGCCGCGAACGGGTTCCGGGTCGTCATGAACGCCGGGGCGGACGCGGGCCAGACCGTCCATCACGCGCATCTGCACGTTTTGGCGGGCCGGCAAATGGCCTGGCCTCCCGGTTGAGCAGACGCGGCGGTTCAGTATCGAATGTCGACCAGGGTTTTCTTGCGCAATTCAGCCAGGTAGCTCTTCGTTTGCCGCTCCATGTCCTTCTGGCGGAGCTGCATCCGGATGTCGTCCTTGACCTCGTCGAAGGGCTTCGCGTCTTTCAGCTTGCGGTCGACGAGCTTGATGACGTGAAAGCCCCGGTCGGCCCGGATCGGGCCGCGGATGTCGCCGACCTTCATGGCGAAGACGATCTCCTCGATCGGCTTGGGCAACATGTCCTTGCCGAAGTAGCCGAGGTCTCCGCCTTCGGCGCGCGTCGCCGCGTCGTCCGAGCTCTCC
>CAZJMY010000648.1:0-5307 GCA_964546845.1 uncultured Myxococcales bacterium
TCGATCGATGACGTGGGCGGGCATCGGATTGGGAGGCGCCTGAGCATGACGCTTGACTCAGGCACGAGGAACTCTATTCTGGCGGCCATTCTTCTGCGGCGTTTGGTCGTGGGAGTGAAAACAAGGGTCCGCTGGAGGAACAAGAATGGCAACTGGTAAGGTCAAGTGGTTCAACGACGCCAAGGGTTTCGGCTTCATCGTGCGTGAAGAAGGGCCCGATCTTTTCGTGCATCACACCGCGATCGTGGCGGACGGCTTCCGATCGCTGGCCGAAGGCCAGCAGGTCGAGTTCGACATCGCCGAGGGCCCGAAGGGGCTGCAGGCGACGAACGTTCGCGTCGCCGGCTGAGGCCCGCGCGACGGGGGCCCCCCTCTCATCGGGGGGGCCGCCCTTAATCCTTTCACCCAAAGCGCGGTCGAGCTTGCGCCGAGGGCGGCGACAGTGAATAACCAGATCACGTGAGTTTTCGCGCGATCGACGCCGCCGTTGTCAGCGAGAGCATCGTCCACCGGGCCGAGCGCGTGCCTGGTTGGTCGCCGTCGGACCCGTCAGACAAGCCGAAGTGGCGGTCGCTCTGCGGCACGCGTGTCGGCGCGACGGGGCAGGGGGGATTGTTCGAATTCGAGGTGGCCGTGGCGCTCGACCCCGAGTCGTGGCGCCTGGCCGCCAACTGTCAGGCCTGCCTGGCCGCGACTGAAAGACGCGAGCTGGGGCTGCTGACCTGATACAATGTTGCGGGTTCATGGCGGAGGCACGATGACATCGACCGGAAGCATCCTTGGGTAAGGCAGAAGACAAGAGGGCAGCCATCATCGCCAAGCAGGCTGAACGGCAGCACGCCGAACAGCCCAACGGCCCGCCTGCGCCAAAGCGGCGCATGAACTGGGCCGCGACAGCGCCCCTCCGGCCACGCCGCGGACGCCCGACGACGGGCCCCGCCGGCAAATGAGCCGCGCATTTTCCGGGGGTAAGCGGAACCGCGAGGCGAGCCGCGACCTCAAGAAGCGGCAGAAGGAAGAGCGCCTTCGCCGCAACCGCGAGCTGCGGGCGCGCGGCATCGACCCGGACATGACGAATGCGGTGGCCGCCGAGGGCGAACCGCTCCCCGAGGTCAAGCTCGAGGACATCGTCATCTCCGTGGCGTCGGAGTCGCGGCGCGCGAACTTCGGCCCGACGAAGCTGTTCGTGGGCGGCCTGGGGCCGCAGACGACAGCCGCCGATCTGCGGGCGTTCTTCGCCAAGTTCGGCGAGGTCGTCGAGGCCATCGTCGTCCCGAACCGATCGACGGGGCAGTCGCGCGGCTTCGGCTTCGTCAGCTACCAGAGCTCGGCGGCCGCCGACGAGGCCATCAAGGGGGCGAACGGCGTCGAGCTGGACGGCCACCCCCTGAAGGTCAATCGCGCCGAAGCCCGCCCCGGCCGCTACTAGCGGCTGGCCAGGGCAGGCGCCGGAACGTCCGTCACTGGACGTTCATGGACTTCACTTCCCAGGCGCTGTTGCTGCAGTAAGTGCAGCTCCCGCCGACGAGCACCCCCTTGCCGGTCGCGGTCTCGTCGCCCTTGAGGCGCCAGTTCAGCCAGGCGAGGTCGATCTTCGTGAAGTCGCCCCCGTGCGACGAGAACAGGTCGCCGCCGTGCCCCAGGTCCTTGCTGAACAGCATGATGGGGACGCCGACCGCGGCGATGCCGGTGTAGTCCTTCTCGCCGTTCTGGTAGGCGATGTCGCTGCTGCCCCCCAGCACGATGAGCACGGGCGTGTGCACCGTCTGGTAGAAGCCGGGGATCGAGCTCAGAAGCCCGCTGCTGTTGAGACCCCAGGTCGTGATGCGCGGATCGCCTGCCGTCCCCTCGGCCATGAGGCCGCCGCACGAAAACCCGTTCGCGCCGACCTTCGTCGTGTCGAGTGCCTGGTAGTAGGCGCTGCAGGGCTTGTCGTTCTCGGCGATCGCCCAGGTGACGTACGCGAGCAGCGGCTTGCCCATCGAGACGACGTCGCCCGAGTTCATCGACCGCGAGTTGCCGTTGTTGGGCGTGCCGTCGGCGATGACGAAGTAGCCGTGCGAGGCGATCTCGCCCATGGCCGCCGAGTTCGACAGGCCGTTCAGCGAGCAGCCGCCTTCGCCCCAGACGAAGATCGGGTACTTCTCCGTGCCGCCGAGGTCCATCGGCCGATAGATCGTCCCCTCGTTGATGCCGGTGCCGGAGTTGGTCTCGACGACCACCTTGTGCGGCCCGGTGCCGGAGACGTTCGTGCCGGTGGACTTCGAGGCGGTGCAGGTGCCCGTGAACGCGCCGCCCGTGCCGCCCGTGCCCGCGCGGCCGGCGGCACCCGTGGTTCCGCCGGCCGGGCTGCCGCCCGTGGCGCCGCGACTGCCGGCGGCGCCGGTCGCCGATCCGCCTGCGCCCGCGCGTCCACCGGTCCCGACGACGCCGCCGGTTGCGGGCGAGCCGCCAGTTCCGACAGAACCGCCAGTTGCGACAACACCGCCCGTTCCAAGCGCTCCGCCGCTGCCGACGTGGCCGCCGGTGGCGCCGCCCGATCCCGACGGCGACGCGCCGCCGGTGCTTCCCGTCGTCGTGCCGCCCGTGCCCGAGCCGCCCGTGCCGGAACCACCGGTTCCGCTGGAGTCGGAGCCGCCGCAGCCGGCGGCGAGCAGGATTCCGGCGACCAGCGCCAGCTTCGACAGGTGCTTTCTCTTCATCGATGCGCTCCTCGGGTTGCGACGTCCGTCTTCGGACGGAGACGGCGTGGTGTCGGGCAGTGGCCGACCGCCTCCCGAGTGGTCCAGAAAAGTGGTTCGTCAAAACTGGCGCTGCGCCGCGCGTGCGTCAGAGCGTGTGACGCGCGAGAACGGGCCAGGCGATGCTGGGGTCGCCGGGATCGTCGCCACCGCCTTGCTTCGTGCAGAGCGTCACCTCGGCCCCGCCCTGGCAGCCGGAGAGGCTGGCGCACCCGTTCGCGTCCGCCGCCGACGGCCCGCTGGTGCAGCCGTCGATCCGCCCCCACGCCGCGAACGACGCTTGCGCGCCGAGGAACGTGACCGGCATGCCCGGCACCAGCGACGAGGCACCCCCCGCGTACGGGACGCGCGGGTCGGCGGTTCCGCGGAACGCGATCACGGAGATGGGGCGTTGCGGGACGCAGTCGTTCACGTTCTCCGACAGGAGATCGAACGCCGCCGGCGCCGCCGCCGCGAAGACGTCGGCCGCGCGGCAGGCCGCCCAGTGCGCCATCCCGCCGCCGGTCAGCACGCCGACCGCGTAGACCCGACGGAGGTCCACGCACGCCAGCGTCGCGACCTGGGTCACCAGCGCGCGGGCGAACGCCACGTCGTCGACGTTCGCGACGCAGCAGGGGCCCACGTTCCAGGCGGTGCCGGCGGGGCCCTTCAGCCCGTCGGGAAACGCCATGATCACTCCCTGGGCGTCCAGCTGCGCCGGGTACGGCGAGCTCGCCAGCTCGCTGCTGCCCGTCTCGCCGATGCCGTGAAAGTCGACGACCAGCGGCGCGGGGCGGGTGCCGTCGTAGGCTGCCGACACGTGCAGCACGTAGGTGCGGCTGGCGCCGTTCACCTGGATGGCTCGGTTCGTGTTTCCCGGCGGCAGCGCCGGAGACGGACACGCGACCGGCTGCCCGTCGCGGTCACCCGCGTCGCCGCCTGACCCGATCGGATACAGATCGGCGCGCGAGCAGCCGGCCAGCCAGAGCGCGGCGCCCGCGACCAGCAGGCGTGCCGCGGCGCCGATCGACGTCACAGCCAGGTCCCCAGCGTGAGGGTGAACAGAAGGTTCGGACGTCCGCTGGTCGCGACCAGGGTGTCGGCCAGGTGGACCGCCACGTACGGCTCCGCCAGATGCAGGTGCGCCGCCGCCGTCGCGTGGAGGCGGCCCCACAGGCGCACGCGCGCGCCGGCGCCGGCGTCGACCAGGAACGCCCACTGCTCGACGGAACGGGCGACGTCCGGCGGATCCGCCTGGCCTTCGATCGCGGTGCGCAGGACGCCGGCCGCCAGCGACACGAACGGCTGCAGCGCGCGCGCCGTGCGGACGCACGAACAGGCGCCGACCACGGCGAACTGCTGCGCGACGCGCGCGGTCCCCGCCGGGGCCGCGAGGGTGGGGCGGCTCCCGAATCCGGCCACCGCGGCCTGCAGCACGAGCCAGGAGCGAGAAGACGACCCCGAGGATGGCCGCGACGGCACCTCCCAGCCGAGCTGGATGAGCGGCAGCCACGCCGGTCCCACGCCGTCCAGGCTGGTGAGGAGCCCCGTTCCCACCTCCACGTCGACGGCGGCCGGGCGCAGCGCGGGTTCAGGCGCCGGCGCCGCGAGGGCGGCCGCCTCCGGCTCGCGCGCGCCGCCGGCGGCCGGCCTGCCGCGCGCCGCGAGATCGATCTCCACCAGGCTCGATCGCAGGACCTCGACGGCGCGGATGGCCAGGCGCTGCGGCGGGTTGTCGGCGTCCGGCTCCAGCGCGACGCGCGTGGGCTCGGCGCGCCCCGGATGTCCGGCCTCGACCCAGATGTCCACGGCGACGGGCGACGTGTCCCCGATGACCTCGACCGCCGCGTCGGCCTTGTGCGCTTTGGCCGTTCCATGCATCCGCAGCCGCCACGACAGCGAACCGACGCTCTCCGGGATCGGCGTCGGGGCTTCGGGCGCCGGGGCCTCGACGGTGGTGACGCTCAGGCCCAGCGACAGCAGCTCGCCTTCCAGGCGGGCGACCGTCTCGCTGGCGGCCGCCGCCGCGCCGGCCGGACGCACGATGACCACGTTGGCGGCCTGGGCGCGCGCCGCCCAGAGCGACAGGATCAGCAGCAACAGCGGCAGGCGCGAGCGGCGGAGCACGAAGCGGCCTACGGGACGCGCTCGAGCGCGCGCGCCGCGCCGGCGTAGCTGCCGGCCGGGAACCGAACCAGGTACTCGCGCGCGATCGGTCGGGCGCGCGCGGGACCGCCCAGCTCGTTCGTCAGGATCATCTTTCGGCCCAGCGCCTCCGCCGCGTAAGGTCCGGCCGGCGCCCGGGTCAGGTACTCGTCGTACCAGACGATCGCCTGCGCGCGCGCGTCGGCGGCGCTGCCGTGGTCGCGCAGCTCCTCGACTCGACCCAGCAGGAAGACGGCGTCCAGCGCGCGCGGCCCGTGCGGGAAACGCCGCCGGTGCGCGAGCAGCGCGGCGCGGGCCAGGTCGGGGCGCCGCCGGTAGCGGGCCGCGTCGGCGAGCACGAACAGCTCGTCGCTGCCGGCGCTCTCGAGCGTGGCGTCGACGCCGGCGCGATCGACGTCGGCCAGGATCCGGTCCCAGCGGC
>CAZJMY010000649.1:0-3026 GCA_964546845.1 uncultured Myxococcales bacterium
CGTGGACCTGGGCCTCATCGAGATCGCGTCCCTCGCTGAGTCGACCCCCCTTACGGACGCTTTCAACCAAATCGAGGGCAGCCCGGCCTCTGTCAGCACCTGAGACCGTCTAAAAGTGTCAGCGATGTCTTGAGTTCCACCTCCACGTCCACGTCCACGTTTACGACTACGTACACGTCTACGACTACGACTACGATCCGGCTCGTAGACGTAGACGTAAACGTAGACGTGTACGTGGTCGTAAACGTGGACGTGGACGTTTACGTCCGTCTCCGTCTCCGTCTCCGTCTCACCCCGCCTTCACCGGCAAGCACAACCAGCAATTGAACGCGCCCGTCTTCTCCTCCACCACGAAGTCGGTGTCGTACAACTCCAGCGCGGGGCCGTCGGCGGGGGTGTAGCCGCTGGTGGGCAGCCACGTCCGAACGAAGCGGTCCCACGCGTCGCGCACCTCGGGTGAGGTGCCGGCGAAGCGGGCGCAGGCGTAGCGGCCGCCGGCGATGGTCTGGACGCCGATCTCGCCCTGCGCGACGAAGCGGTCGTCGACCTCGACGCAGACATCGTAACGGCACTTCTCGGGCGGCGTGACGTCGGGGATGTCCTGGCAGACGCCGTACATGCGGCGCCGGGGGTTCATGAGGCCGTGCTCGGCGCACCACGCGGCGAAGCGCTGCCAGGCCTGCGCGATGCCGGCCCCGCCGTAGGGCCCGACGTGGCGCAGGTAGGCGACCCGGGTCCTGGGGATGGTTTGCAGCTTCACTTCCATGGCGTCTCCCTTCTTCTTGCTCGGCCGCGCCACACGTCCGGCGGGCCACAGCTCACCATCCTGGAGAAACGCCTTCACGATCTCTTGATACGTCTTGCGCTCCGCTTGACGAATCTTGCGGATCGACGCCCGGTGGCGGCGCGCCCATCCGCGATACGCGCCGCGCCGCCAGGCGGTGGGGGTCACGCCGAAGTAGGCGCGGAAGGCCCGCGTGAAGACCTCGGGCGAGCCGAAGCCGACGCCCAGCGCGACCGCCAGCGCCGTGTCACCCGAGGCCAGCAGCCGGGCGGCCGCGACCTCCAGCCGACGCCGCCGGACGCGCGCCGCGATGGTCTCGCCGGTAAGCGCCTGAAACACCCGGTGAAAATGCCAGGGCGAGACGCGCGCGACGCGCGCCAGCGCGCGCAGGTCCAGCTCCGCGTCGAGGTGCGCGTCGATGTGGTCGACGACCCGGTTGATCCGCGCGACGTACGCGCTGCGGTTGGTCATCCGGCGCCGCATCTTACGCAAACAGGCTCGCCCGCGAAGCCGCCGCTTGACGCCCGCCCGCGCAATTTGCCATCATGCCTCTTGCTCATGCATCTGCTCACCATTCTCTCGACGCGCTCGCGCTGCTGGCAGCAGCCGAACGTCCGCGCGCTTTCGGCGGCACTGGTTGCCGTCAAGCGCGCCCGATAGAGAGTGAGCGAACTATGAGCTGAAACCTGTCGACGCACACTCTCTCGCCAGTCGCGGAGAGGGTGAGGTGGTCTCACTCGCTCCAGAGGCTGGAATCCCCAACCTGGAGCGAACATGTCCGTCCCCCGACCCGGCCCCATCTCCTCCGACAGCGACGACCCCGACGACGGTCCCGGCGCGTCTGGCGGCGAACGCCTCGCGACGCGCCCGTTCATCGACCTCATCGTCGCGCAGCTCTGGTTCGCGTTCGCGTACGCGACGTTCTTGCTGTTGCCCAAGCTGCTGGCGGCCGACTACCACGCCGACGCAGGGCAAGTGGGGTTCGTCATGGCCGCGTTCGGCGTCATGAGCCTGGCCGCCAGCCCCGCCATCGGGCCGATCGTCCGCCGGCTCGGCAGTCGCGCGACGATGGTCGCGGCCAACCTGGTGCTGGCGCTCTCGGCGTTCGGCTTCCTGGGGATGTCCGGCCCGGGGCTCTTCCCCGCGCTCCTGCGCGGCTTGCAGGGAGTCGCCTGGGCCCTGGCGTTCGGCGCCGGGATGACCCTCTGCGCGGCGGTCACACCACCCGAGCGCCTGGGCCAGGCGCTGGGGATCTTCGGCGCCGCCAGCCTGGGGATGACCGCGGTCGCCCCGGTTCTGGCCGAACCGATCGCCGCCCGCTGGGGCGCCCGTCCGACGTTCGCCATCGCGGCGCTGGCGGCGGCCATCGGCGCGTACCGGTGCGCGCGCCTCGTCGACGACGCCGGGCATCCCGTCAACGACAACGGCCGCCCGCTTCGGCGAGACGGCCGGTTTGCGTCCGTGTGGGCCCGCATGCCCGTGTACATCGCGCTCGGCACGATCTCGCTGGCCGGCGGCGCGCTGACCACGTTCGTCGCGCCGTTCGCGGTAGCGCGCGGCGTGGGCGACGTCCGCGCGTTCTTCGTCGCCTACACGATCGCGGCGCTGGCCTCCCGGTTCGGCATCGCGCGGGTGATCGACGGCGGCAGCCACGGGCGGGCGGCGGCCGGCGCCGGGGTGATCTACGCGGTCGCCGTGGCCGCCATGGCGGTGCTGGGACCCTGGCACCTGGTCCTGGTGGGCGCGGTCTTCGGCGTGGCGCACGGGATCATCTACCCGGCGTTGATGGCGCTGGTGCTGACCGACGTCGCGGCCATCGATCGGCCGCGCCTGCTCGGCTGGGCCAACGGCGCCATGAACCTGGGGATCATCGCGCTCGCGCCGCTGGGCACGCTCATCCAGCGCGCCGGGTACCCGCGCACCTTCGCGGCCGTCGGGGTCGCGACCGGGCTCGTGTCCCTGGTGTTGCTGGCCCCCGTCGGCCGCGGCCTACGCCGCGCCCTCGGGTGGAGCTGACGCGGGGTCCGCGTCCTCCAGCTCGCGCTTGCGCTTCATCGACTTCGCCACCAGCTCCGAGACGTTCAGGACCTGGACGCGGTCGCCCGCGTTGCGGTCCTGCACGCCGTCGCGCAGCATGATCGTGCAGAACGGGCAGGCCGTGGCGACGGTCTGGACGCCGCTGGCCAGGATCTCGTCGGTGCGGTTGTGGTTCACCCGCGTGCCGATCTTCTCCTCCATCCAC
>CAZJMY010000650.1:0-3116 GCA_964546845.1 uncultured Myxococcales bacterium
TACGCGACTTCTTGAGCGGGAGAAGGGGTTCGAACCCTCGACGTCCACCTTGGCAAGGTGGCACTCTACCACTGAGTTACTCCCGCGAACTGCGGCAGGCTTTCTAGGGCAAAACCTCGTCGGGGTCAAGGCGCTCGAACAGGGCGACCACTTCGACGTGAAATGTCTGGGGCATCAGGTCCAGGGCGACCGCCCGGATCAGGCGGAAACCGGAGGCGGCCAGCAGGCGGGCGTCGCGGCCCAGGGTCTGGGGATCGCAGGAGACGTACACCACGCGGCGCGCGCGCGAGGCGACCTCCAGGTAGGCGCGGTCGGCGCCCTCGCGCGGCGGGTCCAGCAGCACGGTGTCGGCGGGGGCCGACGGGGGTCGGGCCGACCAGGTCGCGGCCGGGGCGTTCGCGCGCCCGCGGGCGACGGCTGCCGGGTCGCCGTCGCTGGCGTGCACCTGCCCGGGCCACCGCGCGGCCAGGTGCCGGGTGAAGTTCCCGCTGCCCGCGTACAGCTCGACGATCGCCGTGTCGGCGGAGCCGGGCTGTCTGATCGCCGTGTCGCCCAGCGCGTCCAGCACGGCGGCCACCAGCGCCGCGTTCGCCGCCCGCCCCACCTGCGCGAACCCGCCCGCCGGGACCCGCAAGGGCGGGCTGCCCGGCTCGGCGACGTCAACGGCGTCGTCCCCCCACACGGGCTTGCCCGCGATCGACAGCCCGGTGATACCGGCCGCCCGCAGCCGATCGACCTCGCGCCGGACGTGGGCGGCGCTGGTCGGGTCGGCGCGCACGACGTTGACGTGCACGCCCTCCCGCCCCGCCTGGGCCTCCACCTCGATCTCCGGTGCCAACCCCCGCGCCAGCGCGCGGAGCGCCCCGTAGGCGCGCGCCAGCTCGGGTCCAGGCAGCAGGCACACGAACGCGTCGCCGACCCGGTGGTCGACGACCTGGTGCGAGCGCCGCGCCCGGAACCCGAGCGCCCCGCCCTGCCCGACCGCCCACTTGGCGCGGTCGCGGTAGCCGAACGCCGGCCCCGCCGCGCGCACGCCGCCGATCGCGGTCCCCAGGGCCCGCTCGACGATGGCCTGCTTGGCTGCCCGCTGGGCCTCCAGCTCGACGTGCTGCCACTGGCAACCGCCACAGGTGCCGAACACCGGGCACGGCGGCTGCACGCGCGCGGGGCCGGGCCGTTCGATCGCGTCGACCTCGCCCCAGGCCACCCGCCCCTTCTCGCGTTCGATGCGCACGCGCACGCGCTCGCCGGGCGCGGCCAGCGGGACGAACGTCGCCCGCCCGTTGGCGGACGTCTCCTGCCCCGCCGGGTCCCGCTGCCGCCCGACGGCGTCGCCGCCCGGCGCCAGTCCGTCGATCTCCACGACGACCGTCGCCGCCGCCCTGGCGACGCCGCCGCCGCGCCCCTCTGCGCCAGACATCGCTCCGCCGCCTACGGGAACGGTTGCGCGCTGCGCCCGCGCTCGAGCTCGAAGTCGAAGTAGCCGTGCAGGTTCCCCCCGATCTCGGGCTGGCGCGGCGGCGGCTGGTTCTCTTCCTGGGCCGCGATGAGGACCTGGTCGACCAGCGTGATGTCGAACGACGCGCGCATCCGGTCGCCGAACTGAATGACGAAGGTGGTGGAGACCGGGAGGCGCTTCTCGGGTGGCAAGTTTGGCTCCGCGGCGCCGCCGAAGTACTGGAACGAAATCCAACCGTCGTTGGCGATGCCGGTGACCTTTGCGACCCCGCAGGTGAACAGCGCCGCGAAGGACGCGCGCACGTCGGTGTAGGGCGTCACGTGAATGCGCGGATACGGCGCCCGCATGGACAGCCCGCCGTCCAGCGACATGCCCGCGTCAGGGCCCCCCGGCGTGACCGCGCCGGCGTCGACCGCGCCGCCGTCGAGGCTGAACGCCGTCCCCGACCAGTCGCACCACAGCGTGGACCCGCCATTCGGCAGCGGCTCGGTCACGTTGTAGAGGGGCAAACCCGTGTTCTTGTCGACCGCCCCGCGCACGCACCGCGCGACCTCGTACGAGCTGAGGATGTCGATGTACAACGCGTCCGTGTACTGGATCGCCAGCCCGTTGTTCTGGATGCGGATGTGCATCTCGTTCGTGTGCATCCCGTTCACCGACAGGTCTTCGATGGGGACGCCCGCGAAGAAGGACGCCTTCAGGTGATAGTCCGTCGGCTCGTTCAAGCTGTCGGGCCCGTGGATGCAGTTGTATTGAAACAGGACCCCGTCCACCGCGCCCGAACCGCTGCCGACGGTGCAGCCGCCGGCCAGCCAGCTGCCCAGTGCCGCCGCCGCCAGGGCGGCCGCAGCGCCGCGCCTCATGCTTCGGGGCTCCGGACGCGCACCACGGTGCCCCGGGACGCGTCCATGCGCCGCGCGGCCGAGCCGTCGCGGCGCGCGATCTCGACCTGGCCGCCGCTGCCGACGTAGGCCACCAGCGCCCCCGGCTCCACGTCCGAGAACGTGCGCCCGACCAGCGGCGCGAACAACCCCTCGCCGGCGTCGACCTCGACGCCGATGTCGGCCTCCGGCGCGCCTGCCAGCACCTCGCCCGGGAGCGAGGTGATGAGGTTGCCGAAGCCGTCGACGTGAATGACCTCGCCCTCGATCACGCCCGGCCCGCGCCGCGTGGGCGGCCGCCCGATCTCGACCATCGCGTCGACGATCGGGCCCACGTCCATGGCGCGCGCGCCGGCCGCCAGACGGGCCGCCGTCGGGGCGAACACGTCGCGCCCGTGAAAGGTCGGGCTCACGGGCTCGCGCCTGAAATCGCCCGATTCGATCCGGAAGATCTGCCGCGGACCGCGGGCGACCAGCGACAACACGCCGTTGTCCGGGCCGACGTAGAGCTGGCCCCCGGCCTCGACCAGGATGTCGGCGCGCTGTCCCCCGACGCCGGGGTCGACGACGGCCACGTGGATGGTGCCGGCGGGAAAGAGCGGCGCGGCCTGCGCCAGCGCGACCGCGCCCGCGGCCACGTCCTGCGGCGGGATGCCGTGGGCGATGTCGACGATGGTGCTCTGGGGCGCGATCGACAGGATGACGCCCTTGATGGCGCCGACGTATCCGTCGCGCGCGCCGAAGTCCGTAGTCAAAGTGATGATCGGCATTCTGTT
>CAZJMY010000651.1:0-2008 GCA_964546845.1 uncultured Myxococcales bacterium
CTGCGCGAGTTCAAGATCGCTTCCACGCACGGCGTGGTCCCGGACATGGTCAAGCAGACGCCGCGGGGCAACGACAACGGGTCGGCTGATCTGGGCCTGTGGATGCAGCGCAACGGCTCGGCGATCCTGGCGGACACGTACGTGGTCCCCAACCAGCTTCCGCGGAACCAGGGGTACTCGAGCGTGTCGTTTCTGGGCGCGCACGCGCTGAACCAGGTCGGCAACACCGTGTGGGCGGGGAGCTCGCGCTACCCGGTGAGCGCCGACGTGCGTCACGAGTTTTCCAAGAACACCTGCTCCGGTTGCCACTCGCGGGAGACGGGCTCGCTGTTCTTCCACGTCCACGGTCGCGAGGTCGGCCAGGAATCGGCGGTCTCGGGATTCCTGGGCGGGGCGGACGGGTACGGGAACGACGACTTCTGCACGTCGGACCCCGTCACCGGCCAGCAGCGATGCTTCAACGAGCTGCGGCGGCGGACGGACGATCTTCTGTCCTTCCTGAACACGGGCGTGTAGGCGCTGGGGGCGGCGCGCGCTGACGCCGTTCGCGGTGGCGTGAACGGCTCAGCGGCGCGCCACGATGCTCTCATTCGTGGCGCTCTGTCGTCACAACGTGATCTCTTTGTGACAAAAAACGCGAGGTCGCGGCACTGAATGAGGAAGCGAACGGCGTTCGCGACCCGAACGGCGGGCCGGGGGACGGGTTGGGGCAAGGCCACGACGCCACATGTCGCGCGTCGAGTTGCCCCAGGTGCCGAATGGAACGGTCGAGCCTCTTTGCCGGGATGGTCTGCGGTCTCCTCTCGCTTGGCTTTGCGGGGGCGGCGGCCGCCCAGACAGCCACGGTGACCCTGAGCAGTCAGAAGCAGTTCATCCGCGGCATCGGTGGAATGAGTCACGCCGCGTGGGCCGGCGATCTGACGGCGGCTCAACGGACCACGGCGTTCGGCAACGGCGACGGGCAGCTCGGGTTCTCGGCGCTGCGCATCCCGGTGACGGACGGGTCGCCCGATTCGGCCAACGTCGCGACCGCCAAGGCGGCAATCGCTGCGGGCGCGATCGTGTTCGCGACGCCGTGGAACGCGAAGGGGAGCATGAGCTCGTCGCAGTTCGCGTCGTACGCGACGCACCTGAACAACTTCGTCTCGTACATGAAGGGCCAGGGGGTCGACCTGTATGCGATCGGCACGCAGAACGAGCCCGACTACGGGTCGCAAGGCGGATGGGAGACATGGACGGCCGCCCTTTGCCACGACTTCGCGTTGAACTACGGCCAGATGATCACCACCAAGCTGATCAGCTGTGAGTCGTTCAACTACGCCAAGAGCTACTACGACCCGCTGTTGAACGACGCGGCGGCGCTGGCGAACGTGGCGGTGCTGGGGACGCACCTCTACGGAACGCCGGTGAGCGGCTACGCGTACCCGCTGGCGGATCAGAAGGGTGGCGGCAAAGAGCGCTGGATGACGGAGCACTACACGGACAGCACCACTGACGCGAACTCGTGGCCGAACGCGCTGGGCGTCGCGACGGAGCTGCACCACGCGATGGTCGAGGGCCAGTTCAGTTTGTATACGTGGTGGTACATCGTCCGGAGCTACGGCCCCATCGGCACCAACGGCGCGGTGACGAAGCGCGGGTGGTGCATGGCGCAGTTCTCGAAGTTCGTTCGGCCGGGCTTCTACCGGGTGGATGCGACGGCGTCGCCCAGCGCCGGCGTCTATCTGTCCGCGTACAAGAGCGCGACGGATGTCGTGGTGGTGGTCGTGAACACGAACAGCGCGGCGAGCTCCTTGACGGTCGCGATCAACGGGACGTCGATCGCGGCTTACGATCGGTTCACCACGTCGAGCAGCAAGAACCTGGCGAGCGAGGGGAAGGTTACGGCCACGAACGGCATGGTGATGCTTTCGCTGGACGCGCAGAGCTTCACCACCTTGCACGGACGCGGGATCGTCAGCGGCGGCGGCGGCGGGACGAGCGGCGGGGGTGGCGGGCCGGGAGTGGG
>CAZJMY010000652.1:0-1532 GCA_964546845.1 uncultured Myxococcales bacterium
CACCTTGCGGGCGCGATCGACGATCAGCTCGGTCACGGCGCGGTTGTCGTTGGGCGGCGTCGTGTTCGGCATCGCGCAGACGGCCGTGAAGCCGCCCGAGGCCGCCGCCCGCGTGCCGGTCGCGACGTCTTCCTTGTACTCTTGCCCGGGCTCGCGCAGGTGGGCGTGCAGGTCGATGAGGCCCGGCACGACCCAGCGACCGCGCGCGTCGACCACCTGCACGTCGCGGCCGGCGCCGTCCGCCAGGCCGGGCCCGATGCGCGAGACGAGGCCGTCTGCCAGCAACACGTCCGCCTCGGCGTCCAATCCGCGCCGAGGATCGATCACCCGGCCGCCGCGCAGAACGAGCTTCATTCTCCGGGGCCCTTTGATAGGTGGTTGAGGCCGGCCAGTCAACCGGTTTCGATCTGGTTCGGGACCCTCAAAGGGTCCCGCGCCCCCCGCGATGAGCTCGCGCGGGCTAAGCCCGCGCTCCCTCGACGCGACCTCGTTCGGGACCCTGGGAGGGTCCCGCGCCCCCCGCGATGAGCTCGCGCGGGCTGAGCCCGCGCTCCCTCGACGCGACCTACTTCGGGAGGTTCACGAAGTCCCGGAGGCGCTCGAACCAGACCAGCTTGTGGGCGAAGCCGGGGAAGCTGGCGTTGAGGCCGCTCGGGTTGGGGACCACGAAGACGCGCGCGCCGGCGATGGTCTCGGGCTTGGCCCCCGCCCCCGGCGTCGAGGCCTGCTTGCCGAAGTAAAGGCCGTAGAGCGTCACGCCCACGAACGCCACCACCGCCGGCTGCCAGCGGGCGATCTTCTTCGCCAGGACGGCCCGCCCGGCCTCGATCTCGGCGCGCGAGAGCTCGGCGGCGGTGCGGGTCGTGCGCGCGCACAGGTTCGTGAGCGCGATCCCGAACTCGCCCAGCCGCTGGTCCTGTTCGTAGGCGATCAGCTCCGGCGTCAGGCCGGAGGCGTGCAGCAGCCGCCAGAACGGGTTGCCGTTGCCGGCGAAGTGGTGCCCCACCGTCCCCGACCGCCGGCCCGGGTTGATGCCCACCAGCAGGAGGCGCGGCCGCCGCGGCGCGACGTCCTTCAGCAGGACGAACGGGCCGCTACTCGCCGCCGCCCGCTTCGCCACCGGCCAGCAAGTACAAGATCGCCATGCGGATCGCGACCCCGCGCGAGACCTGGTCCAGGATCACGGCGCGCGGCCCGTCGGCCACCGTGGGGTCGATCTCGATGCCGCGGTTGATCGGCCCGGGGTGCATCACGATGGCGTCGGGCGAGGCCAGCGCCAGGCGCCGCGCGTTGAGGCCGTAGTAGCGCGAGTACTCGCGGGTGTTCGGGAACAGCGCGCCGCCGATCCGCTCCTTCTGGATCCGCAGCATCATGACCACGTCGGCCCCTTCCAGCGCGGGCTCCAGGCGGTCGTGCACGGTGACGCGGCCGCCGCCCATCTCGTCCAGCCCGGGCGCCAGCAGCGTGCGCGGCGCGACGATCCGGACGCGCGCGCCCAGCTTGGTCAGCGCCCAGATGTCGGAGCGGGCCAC
>CAZJMY010000653.1:0-2317 GCA_964546845.1 uncultured Myxococcales bacterium
CGGCAGCGGCGCCGCCGGTCGGTCGGCCGGGGGGGCATCCGGCGCCGCAGAGACCGGCGGGGCGGCGGGGTTCGGGCCTTGTCCGCCGGCCGGCACGGCCTGTGTGATCCTGCCGCTCGGCGACTCGATCACCTACGGGTACGGTTCGACGACGGGGGGCGGATACCGGGTCGACCTGTTCAGCGCCGCCGTGGCGGCCGGCAAGTCGATCACGTTCGTCGGTTCCCAGGCGAGCGGGCCGACGACCGTCGCCGGCAAGCCGTTCCCGAAAGGGAACGAGGGCCACTCGGGCTACTCGATCGACGACAGCAGCAAGACCAGCGGGATCTCCGGCGCGATCACCGACGACGCGATCCGCAACGACAGACCCAACATCATCCTGTTGATGATCGGCACCAACGACATGCACGACGCGTTGGACGTCGGCAACGCGCCGACCCGTCTCGGGCGATTGATGGACGAGATCCTCGCGGATGCGCCGGGCGCGTTGCTGGTGGTGGCGACGATCATTCCCGCCAACGGCAGTCAGAACACGCCGACCCAGACGTACAACGCGGCCCTCCCGGCGCTGATCCAGGCGCGCGCCGGCAAGGGCAAGCACGTCATCGGCGTCGACATGTACGCGGCGATGAAGTCCTGGTCGACGACCCTCTACAAGGACTCGGAGCACCCGAACGACGCGGGGTACTCGATCATGGCCAACGTCTGGTTCGGCGCGATCCGCAGCTTCATCCCCTGACCGCGGGCCCCGCGGTGGCCGATCAAGGGGACCAAAGTGGAAACATTGGTGCAGCCTGACGCGCAGAGCCGGCGGGCGGTCGTCCGACCAGGACATTCTTTGACAAAAGTCGTCGAGATCGAACAGACAGCGTGATGGATGGGGGATATTTCACCCCTTTTTCCGTTTAAGCTCCGTGCCACAGAGGCCAAGCGCGATCGATAGGGGGGGCGTGTCGACGAACGAGCAGACCGTCGTGTTCCAATCCGGGACGCGCTTCGGTGCGTATGAAATTGGTGCGCGCCTGGGCGCCGGCGCGACCGGCGACGTCTATGAGGGCGTGCGCATCACCGACGGCCGGCGCGTCGCGATCAAGGTGTTGAGCGCGGACCTGGCGGCCAAGCCCACCGCGCGGGCGCGCTTCCTGAACGAAGCCAAGCTGGCCGCGCGGCTGCGGCACCCGAACATCGTCGAGATCGTCGACGCCGGCGAAGAGGGCGACCGCGCCTACCTGGTCATGGAGCTGCTGGAGGGCGAGGACTTGGCCGCCCGGCTGCAGCGGTCGGGCGCGATGTCGATCGCGGAGGCGATCGACGTCCTGGTCCCCGTTTGCGACGCGGTGGCGACCGCCCACCGGCTGGGGATCACGCACCGGGACCTCAAGCCTTCGAACATCTTCCTGGCCGTTCGCGACGGCCGGTCCCGGCCGGTTGTTCTGGACTTCGGCGTCGCCAAGGACCAGGAGTCGCCGGGCGAGGCCCAGATTCAGGGACCAAAAGGCGTGTTCGGGACCCCCATGTATCTGGCCCCGGAGCTGGTGGCGGATCACGGCGCGGCCGGTCCCGCCAGCGATCAGTACGCGCTGGGCGTCATCCTCTATGAGGCGCTGACGGGGCATCAGGCGTACACGGCCGAGGATCTGGGGCAGCTGTTTCGGGCGATTTCGGCCGGCAATCCGCCGTCGGCGCGCGCGCGGCGGTCCGACATCCCGGCGGAGCTCGACGCGATCGTCACGCGCGCGATGACCGCCGATCCCAGGGCGCGGTTTCCCGGCGTCGCCGAGCTGCGGCGCGCGTTGCTGCCGTTCGGGTCCAGGCCGGGCGAGGCGGCCGCCGCCCCTGGCCGCCGCCGCCCGCCGTCGTCGCCGGCCATCGAGGTCGAGGCGGCCACGCCCAGCCCGTTCGTCCGGACGCTGATCCCGGAGACGCACGCGGAGAGCGGCCCCTGGTTCGTGGCGCCCGCCTCGCCGGACGAGGTCTCCGACGCGGTGACGCTGCCGTCCGAGGCGCCATCTCGGCTCGCGGCGCCGACGGCGCTGATGCCGGGCCGGCAACGACCCGGCGACCGCCCACCGGCCCCGCAGTCGAGGGCGTTCCGGCCGGCCGACGTGCAAGAGGACGGCGCCGACGAGCTGCCGCCGCGGCGCGCGTGGAACACGCGCCGGATCGCGATTGCCTCGGCGGTGGGGCTCGCCGGCGTCGGCTTGATCGTGCTGTTGCAGGGCGGACGGTCGGCCCACGCGCCGGCGGTCTCGACCGTCGCGGAGGGCACCGCCGCGCCGCACGCCGCGGCGCCGCCCGCTCCGCCATCGACCCCGCC
>CAZJMY010000654.1:0-10330 GCA_964546845.1 uncultured Myxococcales bacterium
GCGCCGCCGCCGATGGCCGGGTTGACGGGCCAGTACGGCAGCGAGGCGGTGAGGTTCCACGCGGTCCAGGCGATGGCGGCCACCAGCAGCAGCTGCGCATAGCCGAGGGCGCGCACCGGGTCGCTGGTCCGCCGCTCGACGGCGGAACCGACGCCGCTGCCGATCGAGATGCCGCACAGGAAGACTCCCAGGATGATCGAGAACGTGTACGTCGTGCCGCCCATCAGCAGCGTGAAGAGCCGCGTCCAGACCACCTCGGCCCCCAGCGCCGTCATCCCGGACAGCCCGATGATCAGGTATGCGGCCTGCGCCGCGCGGCGCCCGTAGAGCGGCGCCAGGTCCGGCAGCGCCGCCGGCTGGGGCGCCGTGGCCGGTGGCTCGTGGGCCAGGTCCCCGGGCGTGACCGCCGACAGGGCCCAGGCCGCGGCGGTCACCACCACGTTCAGTCCGACGGCGACGAAGGTGGCGGTCGGCATGTCGGAGACGCGCAGCAGGTAAAAGCCGGCCAGCAGGCAGCCGGACACGGCGCCCACGGTGTTGCCTCCGTAGAAGAACCCCAGCCAGGAGACGCCGCGCGGGGTGGTCTCGACCCAGCGGGCGATCGCGGGCAGGGTGGCGCCCATCAAGATCGTCGGTGGCAGCAGGCAGACCGCCGCGAACAGGCCGCGCACCGCCAGGCCACTGGCGCCGTGCGCGGCCACGGCCACGTACGCGCGCTGGACCAGCGGCATCTCGGCCAGCACCAGCAGCCCGCACGCCCCCACGGCCAGCTCGATGACGGCGTAGACGCGCAGCGGGTGGTGCCGGCGCGAAACGTAACGCGACAGCCCCAGGCTGCCGATGCACATGCCGGCCATGAACGTCGCCAGCAGCACGCCGATCGACACGGCCGACGACCCGAGCACCAGCTGCAGCAACTGAAGCCAGATCACCTCGTAGATCAGCGCCGCGCAGCCGCTGCCGATGAACAGCAGCAGCACGAGGGGGTAGTAGCGCTCGCGCACCGAGACCGCCTCGCGCGCGCCGGCCTGACCGCGCGTGGCGGCCACGATCATCCCGGCCAGCAGCAGCAGCGCGACGACCGCCAGTCCAATCTCGAACGCCGGCGTCGTCGGGCGATCGCCGCCGTCGACGGCCGTCACGTAGTGCTCGTTCGGCGGCGCTGGAACGGCCGCCATCGGCGCCTCGATCTTCGAGAACACCGGCGGGAACGGCTGCGGCGCCTTGCAGTAGACGGCCAGCTCCGCCACCGAATACGCGCCGTCTCCGTCGCCGTTGCCGATGCGGATGAATCGGGCGGTGACGGGTGTGATGTGCAGCGCCCGCGTCCGCATGCCCGGACCCGCGTCGACGACGTTCGCGAGCTGGGCGATGTTGACGTAGCTGCCTGGCTTGCCGTCCGGCGAGGCGCTGATGATGTACGTGTCGTTGGCGTCCGCCTGTCCGACGATGGCGGCGATCGATCGGGCGCGGCCGAGATCCCAGGTGACCGAACCGCCCGACTCCAGCCGCATCATCGCCGGCCCGTCCCAGAGCGCGCCCTCGGGCACGACGTTGCCGTCCGTCGCCAGGCGGGCGTTGCCGGTCACGTGGTCCTCGTTGACCGGGGCGCGTCCCGCCAGCAGGTCGTCGCCGTTGCATGCGGCCGCGTCGGTTTCGGCCGCGTATGTTGAGGCGCTGAGCGTGGCGAGCGCGCTCAGCAACGCCAGCGAGGCACATGCCCGGAAGAACGACAGACGGGGGCGTCGTGATGCCATTTGCCCCGGCTATCACAGGCGGCCGGGACGGGCAATGCACAGATGCGGCCCGCCCCCGGCAATTCATGGCCGGCCGTTGCTGCGTCGATTTTTCGACGAAAACCAATCGGCGAGGAGTTCCCGGCCCCGTCTGGCGCCGTGGTTCCCTGCTCCTGCGGGCGACGGCGTCGTCACCGGCCCGGCGCCCGACGCCGGCGCGCCGTGACCGACGCGCGCGCCGGCTCGGACTTGCCGTGCTTGCGATCCAGGTACTCCCCTAGCGCGTCCAGCCGCCGCTCGAAGAAGGCGGCGAACGCGTCGACCCAGCCCACGACCTCCTGCAGGGGCCGGGGGTCCAGCCGGTAGAGCCGCTGCCGGCCTTCGCGCCGCACCGACACGAGCTCGGCCTCCTGCAACACGCGCAGGTGCTGCGAGATCGCGGCGAAGGTCGTGTGGAACGGCTCGGCCAGATCGCTCGCGGTTCGCTCGCCGTCTCTCAGCGCCAGCAGGATCGACCGGCGGGCCGGGTGGGCCAGCGCGTGAAAGACGTCATTGTCCTGGATGGGGCGCATGGCCGCCGCTCCACTCGGGGTATTCGCGCTGCGCGGCCGCGAATCGCTGGAGCCAGTCCGGTGGCTCGCGTCCGTCGAGCTGCGCCTCCAGTCGATCCAGGAACGCATGCAGCCCGGGCAGGAAGCCGCGCGCCGTCCGCGCCGTGATGCGCCGGTAGGTGACCAGCAGCTGGGTCGCTGTCCCCTGGGCCACCAGCTCGTAGCGGAAGACCGCGTGCTCGCCGCGCGGCATCTCGGGGACCGGCGCCACGTTCCATTCGTATTCGAGCACGCGCGGCGGGTCCCACACGCGAATGGTGCCGCTGGATCGGTACCCCGGCGGGCCGGACACGGTCTCGATCCGGCCGCCGACACGCCCGTCGATCGACGCCTGCGTGCACATCAGCCAGCCGCGCAGCCCCTCGGCCGTCGCGATGGCGTCCCACACCCGCTCGGGCGCGTGCGGGTACGTGCGACGGAACGTGAGCGTCGCGTGCTCGCCGTCGTCGTCCTGGACCAGGATCCCCCTAGGCTGCGGCATAGGTGACCACGACGTTGCCGTTGCGGAAGGCGCGCTGCTCGAGCAGCCGCAAGCCGCGCCCGTCCGTGAACACCGTGCGCCCGCCGCCCAGCGCGACGGGCACGATGACGAACTGGTACTCGTCGACCAGCCCCGCCGCGCCGAGCTGCGCCGCCACGCTGCCACTGCCCAGGACCGTCAGCCCCGGTCCCGCGCCCGCCTTCAGCGCGCGCACCGCGGCGACCAGATCGCCCTTCAGGAGCTGGGTGTTCTGCCAGGTGGGCTCGATCGTGCGGGAGGCGACGTACTTGCGCGCCGCGTTCATCCCTTTCGCGACCTCCGGCATCTGCGCGGCCGCGGCCGCGGTCGGCCAGAACGCCACCATCTCTTGATACGTCTTGCGCCCGAACAGCAGCTCGCCGCCGGAGTTGGCGTTGCCGCCGACCCAGGCCACGAATTCGGGGTCCTGGCGCGTCGCGTGCGCCCAGCCGACTTGCCCGTCCCGGTCGGTGAAGTATCCGTCTACCGAGATCGACTCGAACACGCGCAGTTTCTTCATGGTGGTGGCTCCTCGTCCGCGATGATTATTTAGTTATAACTTAAATGTCAACGCCCGCGTTCGCGTAGGCTGTTCGCGAAGCTCTGGCGCGTCGCCGGACCACCACGTACCCTTACCGGCCGCCATGCCGTCCGCCTTCACGCGCTATCAGAAGTTCGTCGTCGCGATCCTCGCGTTTCTGCAGTTCACGATCATCCTCGACTTCATGATCATCAGCCCGCTGGGGGCGCTGCTGCTGGGGGACCTGCACATCACGACCCGGCAGTTCGGGCTGGTCGTGTCCGCGTACGCCTTCAGCGCCGGCGCGTCCGGCTTGCTGGCGGCCGGCTTCGCCGACAAGTTCGATCGCAAGCGGCTGCTGCTGTTCTTCTACGGCGGGTTCCTGATCGGGACGCTGCTCTGTGGGGTCGCCGACACGTACGCGTTCCTCGTCGGCGCGCGCATCGTCACCGGCGTCTTCGGGGGCGTCATCGGCTCGATCGTCATGGCCATCGTGGCCGACCTGTTCCCGCTGGAGATGCGCGGCCGCGTGATGGGGACGATCCAGACGGCGTTCGCCGCCAGCCAGGTCATGGGTTTGCCGGTGGGCGTCTACCTCTCGAACCGCTGGGGCTGGCACGCGCCGTTCATCATGATCCTGGTGGTCGGCGCGCCCGTGGGCGTGTTGATCGCCGCGCGCCTGCACCCGATCGTCGAGCATCTGAAAGTGCGGTCGACCCGCAATCCGCTGCGGCATCTCGTGGCGACGGTCAGCCAGGGGCGCTACATCCAGACCTTCCTGGCCACGATGATGCTGGCCACCGGCGGGTTCATGCTGATGCCGTTCGGCAGCACGTTCAGCGTGAACAACATGGGCATTCCTCTGTCCAAGCTGCCGCTGATCTACATGTGCACCGGCGCCGTCACCCTGGTGGGCGGGCCCCTGCTGGGGAAGCTGGCCGACGCGTTCGGCAAGTACAGGATGTTCGTGGGGGGAACGATCGTCGGCGCCGTGATCGTCGCCATCTACTGCAACCTGGGCGTGACGCCGCTGTCCGTCGTGCTGATCCTGAACGCCGTGCTGTTCCTGGCGATCACGTCCCGGATGATCTCCGCGTCGGCGCTGATCTCGGCCGTGCCCGACCTGCCCGATCGCGGCGCGTTCATGTCCGTCAACGCCTCGCTGCAGCAGTTCTCGGGCGGCGTGGCGTCGTCGCTGGCCGGCGTCATCGTCGTGCAGGCGGCCGACGGGCGGTTGCAGCGGTACGACATGCTCGGCTACGTCGTCACCAGCGTCATGGCGCTGACCATCGCGCTCATGTACCCGATCAACCGCGCGATCGCGCGGAAGGCGGCGCAGGCCGCCCAGGCCGGCGCCGCGGCACCCGCGCCGGTCGTGGCCGTCGCCGAGTAGCCCGTCGATCTCGCCCGGCCGACTTGTCAAAAATTGCGCCACAACCGGGGCGCTGCCGGCAGTTCAGCGTATGGCGATTTCGCCCCCGGTTCGCCGCCGCCGTGCCCTCGCGCAGAGCCGCCGGCGGTGGTCGACGTGTGTGGCCGGCCTTCTCGTGGCGGCCCTGACTCCTTTCGCCTGCTCGTCGTCGCGCGGCCATGAGGCCGGCGAAGGCCGAGGAGGTTCGGGCGGCTCCGGAGTCGGTGCGACGGGCGGCGGCCTCGGGTCAGGCGGCGTGGCCCCGTCCGGCGGCACCGGCGGCGCGACGGCCGGCGCCGGCGGACATGTCTCGTCGACGGGGGGCGGCCTCGGCGGCGGCGCGGCGGGCGCTGCCGGGCACCCGGGCGGGGGCGGGGCCGCGGGCGGTTCAGGCGGCGCCGGCCTCGCTCCGGCCGGGACTCGGCAGACCGTCAATGTCAACCAGTCGTGGAAGTTCCTGCTGGGCGACTACAACGGCGCCGAGAAGCCGACCTACGACGACTCGGCCTGGAACGACGTCGGGCTGCCGCACTCGTTCAGCCTGCCGTATTTCCTCTGGACCTCCTGGTATCAGGGGTACGGCTGGTACAGGCGGCACGTGACGCTGCCCGCGTCGTGGGCGGGCAAGCGCGTGTTCATCGAGTTCCAGGGGGCGTTCCAGGACGCGCAGGTCTACGTCAACGGAACACAGGTCGGCCAGCACCAGGGCGGGTACACCGGGTTCTCGTACGACATCACCAGCAAGCTGACGGCGGGCGACAACGTCATCGCCGTGCGCCTCAGCAACGCCTGGAACGCGCGCATCGCGCCACGCGCCGGTGATCACGAGTTCACCGGTGGCATCTACCGAAACGTCTTGCTGGTGGTCACCGACCCGCTGCACGTGACCTGGTACGGGACCTTCGTGACCACGCCGACGCTGGCGGCGAACGCGGGCGCGTCCAGCACCGTCAACGTGAAAACCGAGGTGCGCAACGATCGCGCCACCAGCGTGACCTGCACGGTGCGCGCCGACATCCTCGACGCCGCCGGCACCAAGGTGGCGACCGTCTCCTCGATGCAGGTGGTGCCCGCCGGGATGACGGTGACCTTCGACCAGACGACGCCGGCGATCGCCAGCCCGGCGCTGTGGCACCCCGACCACCCGAACATGTACAAGGTGGTCACGACCGTCTCCGACGGCAGCGCGGACGCCGACACGTTCACGACGCCGTTCGGATTCCGCTGGTTCTCGTGGTCGGCGACCGCCGGGTTCTCGCTGAACGGATCCCACTATTACATCCGCGGGGCCGACGTTCACCAGGACCACGCCGGGTGGGCCGACGCGGTCTCGGACTCGGCGCTGTTCCGCGACGTGAAGATGGTGAAGGACGCGGGGTTCAACTTCATCCGCGGCTCCCACTACCCGAAGGCCCCGTCGTTCGCCGAGGCCTGCGATCAGCTGGGGGTGCTTCTCTGGTCCGAGAACTGCTTCTGGGGCGCGGCGGCCACCGGCGAGGGCTCGTTCAGCACGGCGGGCGCCTATCCGGCCAACGCCGCCGACCAGGCGCCATTCGAGACGAACGTGCTGAACACGCTGACGGACATGATCCGGATCCACCGCAATCACCCCAGCATCGTCGTCTGGAGCATGTCCAACGAGCCGTTCTTCACGGCCGGCAGCACGATCGGCGGCATGCGCGGCCTGCTGACGAAGGAGGTCAACCTCACGCATCAGCTGGATCCCACGCGCCCGGCGGGCATCGGGGGCGCGCAGCGGCCCACCGACAACACGCGCATCGACCTGCTGGGTGACATCGCCGGCTACAACGGTGACGGCGCGACGCTGGCGCCGTTCCAGAACCCGGGCGTCGCGAACATGGTCAGCGAGTACGGCAGCTCGAACGCGACGACCCGCCCGGGCAATTACGATCCGGGCTGGGGGGACCTCAACGGCCAGCTCACGAACGGGGTTCCGACGGAGTTCGCCTGGCGCAGCGGCCAGACGCGCTGGTGCATGTTCGACTACGGCACCCACTTCGGACCCAGCCTGGCGACCACCGGGATCGTCGACAACTTCCGGATCCCCAAGCGTGCCTGGTACTGGTACCGCAACGCCTACGCCAAGGTGGCGCCGCCAGCCTGGCCCGCCGCCGGCACCCCGGCGGGCTTGCAGCTGACCGCCAGCACCACGACGTTGACGGCGGTCGACGGAACCCAGGACGCGCAGCTGATGGTCACGGTGGTCGACGGCGGCGGCAAGCCGATCAGCAACAACGTCCCCGTCACGCTGGCGGTCACCTCGGGGCCGGGCGAGCTCCCCACCGGTCCCAGCATCACCTTCACGCCGCCGTCCAGCAACGACCCGCAATCGGACATCGCGATCCAGGACGGCCAGGCCGCCATCGAGTTCCGCAGCTACTACGCGGGGACCAGCGTCATCACCGCGACGTCGCCCGGGTTGAAGAGCGCCACGGTGACCATCACCTCGCAGGGCAGCCCGGCGTACGTCCCGGGCGTGACGCTTGCGCCGCCGCTGCGCGCCTACTCGCGATACGCGGGCAACGGGGGGCCGGGCACGACCAGCCTCACGCTGGCGCTGAATCACCCGACCAGCGCCAGCAGCACGGGGACCGGGACCACGGCGCTGGCCAACGACGGCGACACGGCGACCTCCTGGACGGCCGCCGCCGGCGACGCCAATCCCTGGTGGCAGCTCCTGCTGGAGGTGTCGAGGACGGTCAACACGCTGGAGGTGACGTTCCCGGCGCCCGGCAACTACCGCTACACGATCTCCGTTTCGCCCGACGGGAAGACCTGGACCACCGCCGTCGACCAGTCCCAGACGACCAGCACGGCGCAGACGCAGCGGGCCACCGGGAGCTTCGGCAGCAACGTCCTCTACGTGCGCGTCAACTTCGTCGGAGTCCCGCCGGGCCAGCAGGCTGGTCTGGCTGAGGTGGTGGTGGGCGGGATGTAGGTTTTTCCCCGCCCTCCACTGCGCAGGACCCCTGTGTGCCGCGGCGCGGCGCGCAAATGTGGCGCCGCGCGTTTTCTATTAATGAGCCGGAAGGGCTCCCGACAGTAGGGAGGTACGTCGTTTGGACGAACCGATGGACCCGCGCCCATCGAGGCGAACCCCCACACCGTCGAGGAAACGATGAGGCGTCCTTCCAAGCCCCAGCCAGGCGTAAGAGTCGTTGTCCCGCGTGCCGTGAGGCTGGCGGCGACCGGCCTCGTCGGCGCGTTTCTGCTGGCCGGCGGCGCCTGTACGGGCGTCATCGGCAGCAACAACCTGGGCGGCTCATCCGCCCAGACGGGCTCGGGAAGCACGGGCTCGCCGACCACCGGGACCGGCACCGGCACCGGCGCCGGCGGCTCGACGTCCGGCGGGGGCGCACAAACCGGCACCGGGGCCAGCTCCGGGGTGACGGGCGGGGGCGGCGATCCTTACGCCATCCCCGCCACGGCGCCCGCGCCCGTCCTGGTCGCGACGTCCCGGCTGGCGCGGCTCAGCCGCCAGCAGTGGTCGAACGCCGTGCGCGACCTGCTGAAGCTGACCGACATCTCCGACGTCGACGCCAACGTCTCGGGCGACGCGCTGACGGGCTTCGACAACGAGGGCGACTCGCTCTTCGTGACCGAGCAGCTGCGCTCGCAGCTGTTCGACGCCTCCGAGGCGCTGGCGAACAAGGTCACCGGCGACGCCACCGCGCTGGCGCGGCTGGTCCCCACGGGCGCGCCGACCGACACGGCGGGGAAGGGCAAGGCCTTCATCATCGCGTTCGGTCAGCGGGCGTTCCGGCGGCCGCTGACGGACGCCGAGGTGACCACCCACGTCACGCTGTTCAACCAGGGCCCCACGCTGTACCCCGGCGTCGACGCCTTCAAGGCGGGCGCCAGCCTGGTGATCCAGGCGATGCTGCAGTCGCCGTACTTCCTGTACCGGACAGAGCTGGGGACGGCTTCGGCCGGCGCCACCAAGGTGCCGCTGAACGACTGGGAGGTGGGCGCGAAGCTGGCGCTCTCGATCACCAACACGATCCCGGACGACACGCTGCTCGCGGCCGCGCAGGCCGGGCAGCTGCACGACAAGACCGGCGTGGCCACGCAGGCCAAGCGCCTCATGGACGGCACCACGGGAACCGCCGGCATCAGCAACTTCAACCTTCAGGTCTACCGGCTGGGCGTCTACGACGGGATCACGCGGGACGCGACGGCGTTCCCCGACTTCAAGCCCAACGCGCCCGCGGCGATGAAGCAGGAGGTCTTGCAGTTCCTGAACTGGATCTTCACGCAGAAGCGCGGGATCGCCGACTTCTACACGACGCCGGTGGGGTTCGTGGACTCCTTGCTGGCGCCGCTGTACGGCGTGAGCGGCAACTTCTCCAGCGACCCGGCCACGCTGACGAAGGTCGATCTCGACTCGAGCAAGCGTTCGGGCCTGCTGACCCAGGCCGGGTTCCTGTCCTCGTACATCTCCGTCGGCAACGAGCCGGACATCATTCACCGCGGCGTCTTCATCGCGGAGCGGCTGCTGTGCAAGACGTTGCCGCCGCCCGACCCGAAGGCCGTCGGAACGATGATCCCGAACACGGCCGGGCTCACCAACCGGCAGCGGGTCGAGATGACGACGGGCAAGGGGACCTGCGGCCAGGCCTGCCACGCGGCGCTGTTCAACCCGCTGGGGTACGCGTTCGAAAACTACGACGCCATCGGCGAGTACCGGACGATGGACCAGGGCCAGACCGTCGACGCTTCGGACACCTACACGCTGGATGGGCAGGCGCAGACGTTCAAGAACGGCGTCGAGCTGTCGCATCTGCTTGCGCAGGCGAAGGAGACGCACGCCTGCTACGTGCAGAACATGATGAGCTACCTGAACGGGCGAGAGCTCACGGCCAGCGAGCAGGCGACCGTCGACTACTACGCGCGGGTGTCGCGGGCCGGGATGATCTCGGTCCACGATCTCGAGCTCGCCCTCGTCACCAGCGATGCGTTTTTGAACCGTCTTCCGTGAGGTCCCAGAGAGACGCCATGAAAAAAACCGAATCGCTCGACATGACGCGGAGAACGGTGCTTCGGGGCGCCGGCGGACTCATGCTGGGTCTGCCGCTGCTCGAGACGTTCATGCCACGCAAGGCGTCGGCCCAGACGGCGACGCGCTCGCCGTTCGTGCTCATCGTGGTGGGGGACAACGGCGTGGTTCAGGCCGGCGTCAGCCTCAGCGTGAGCTCCGAGCCGGAGATGTTCTGGCCGTCGGCGACGGGGACGCTGACGACCGCCAGCATGACGGCCGACAAGGCCAACCGGTCGACGGGCGAGCTGGCCGCTTACGCGGACAAGCTGCTGATCGTCAAGGGCATCAACCTGCCGTACAGCTCGACGGGCTGCTCCCACTCGGCGGCCGACGCGCAGATCCTGACGGGCGCGAAGATCACGGCCGGCAGCACCAACTGCAAGGCCCAGGGGATCTCCGTCGACACGCTCATCGCGCAGTCCAAGAACCCCGCCGGGCGCGATCCGCTGGTGATGCACGCCGGGATGTTCTCCCCGGGCGGCACCGGCTTCGAC
>CAZJMY010000655.1:0-9761 GCA_964546845.1 uncultured Myxococcales bacterium
GGCATCGCCGGGTAGTCGAGAGTGGGCCCACCTGGATTCGAACCAGGGACCAGGCGGTTATGAGCCGCCAGCTCTGACCGCTGAGCTATGGGCCCAGCCTTGTACGGAAATGCCGTGTACAAAGAGGAACGAAATCTACACTGCGCCCCGAGGGCTGTCGAGGCGATCTCCGTCGAGAATTCCCTCAGGTCCGCCGTCGCCGACGACGGAGCGCCAGCAGGCACACGAGCGCCGACGCCGCCTCGGCGAGGCGCGTCGCGCCGACGGTGGTCGGGTCGATCCCGCAGCCGCAGCCGGAGCCACCACCGCCACCGCCGGAGCCGCCGCCCGCCGTGCCCGTGCACACCGAGAGATCCCAGATACCCTGCATGTTCTCGAACTTGCAGGTGTCCTCACAGATCTGGTGCACGCAGGGCTTGGCGCCCTTGACCTGATCGTAGGTCATCAACTTCGTCAGCGTCGCGCCTTCGTCGTCGGAGACCGCCAGCGCCCACCCGTCGCTGTAGTTCTTGGCCGATAGATAGAGCCGGGGGCGGCCGTTCTCGACGCGCTCGGCGAGCCCCACCAGGTGCGGGCGGTCCGGCAGCGTCCAGGGCTGGAACGACGAGCCGCCGTCCGTGGAGCGGACCGCCGCCCCGTCGGTGCCACCGGCGTCCGTGAAGATCAGCGCGCCGACCAGGATCGTTCCGCTGCTCAGTCGGGCGAAGGCGCTGAGCTGGCCGCGCGCGAACGTGACCGGCACCGCGACGGTCGCGCCCCCGTTGCGCGCGACCGCCACGGCATCGCCGGCCGCCGCCAGCACCCGCAGGTAGATCACGTCGCTGTCCTGCGGATCGACCGCCAGGATGCGCACGATGGCCGCACCGACCGAGGCCAGCGGCGTGCTCGTCCAGCTGCCGCCCGCATCGGCGGACCGGCTCAGCACGGGCGCCGGACCCGTCGCCGTCGTGGTGTACGTGGCGACATACACGACCCGCGGGTTGCTGCGCGCGATCTCGACCCCCACGATCGTCGCGCCGGCGGCCGCCCTGTAGAGCGGCGCCGCCCCGAACGTCCGGCCGCCGTCGCTGGACGCCAAAACCTCCCCGGCGCCGGCCACGCCGCCGTCGGAGGGCGCCACGACGACCGCCAGCACATGGGCGGGATCGGACGGATCGACGAAGAAGTCCGACACCGCGGCCCCCGCCGGCAGGCCCGCCGCCGTCTGCCAGGTGCAGGACTCGTCGTCCGACCAGGCCAGCCCTTCCAGGGGCGACAGCGCGTAGAACCGATCTCCGACGCCAGCCGACGCGATGGCCGACGGGCCGACGGCGTAAACGTTCGCCATCGACGTGGTCGCGGCCTGCTCGCAGGTCCACAGCCAGGTCGCGCCGGCGTCTTCCGAGAGAATGAGCCCGAACGTCGTCGCCAGCCCGACCTTTCGTGGCTGGTCCGCGGGCAACAGGATCGCCAGCGACCCCGGGATGCCGCCGTCGGCGCGCGCCGCGCTCGCCAGCCCGACCGTCGCACCGACAACCAGGATCGCCAACAGCGGCGACGTTCGACGCTTTACGCGGGAGACCTCCGCCGATCCGTGCCATGATGCCGGTCGTCGGTGGGGAGCTCGGCTCACCCGTTCTGCCTCCGCATCGTCCCCGTCGCCATGCTCAAGATCGAGTTCGACACGTACGCGCTGGCCAACGGCCTCACCGTCATCCTCCACCCGGATCGGTCCAGCCCTCTCGTCGCCGTGGACCTATGGTACCACGTGGGATCGAAGGACGAATCGCCCGGCCGGACGGGGTTCGCGCATCTCTTCGAGCACCTGATGTTCATGGGCTCGAAGCACGCGCCGTATCCGTCGTTCGATTCGATCATGGAGAGCTGGGGCGGCCACAACAACGGCACCACCAGCAACGACCGCACGAACTACTACGAGATCGGGCCGCGGAATTTGCTCGAGACGTTCCTGTGGCTCGAGGCCGATCGGCTGGCGACCTTGCCCGACGTCATCACGCTGGAGGAGCTCGATCGCCAGCGCAAGGTCGTCCAGAACGAGCGCCGCCAGTCGTACGAGAACCGCCCCTACGGCGCCGGTGAGCTGGTCGTCCCCGAGGTGATGTACCCGCCCGAGCATCCCTACCACTGGCCGACCATCGGCTCCCACGCGGACATCGAGGCGGCCACCGTCGACGACGTCCGCGAGTTCTTCGAGCGCTTCTACCGGCCGTCGAACGCCAGCCTGTCGATCGCGGGCGACTTCGATCCGACCACCGTGCGCGGGCTGGTCGACAAGTACTTCGGCTGGCAGCCGGCGCGGCCGCGCCCCGAACGGCGCCCGCCGCCGGCCCTGCCCCGCCTGGAGAGCGACGTGACGCGCAGGCTGACCGATCGCGTGCAGCTGCCGCGCCTGCGCCTCGCGTGGCATTCGCCGGCGCTGTTCGCGCCCGGCGACGCCGACATGGACCTGGCCGCGCACGTGCTGGGCGGTGGCAAGTCGAGCCGCCTCTACCGCGCGCTGGTGTTCGACGGGCGCATCGCGCAGGACGCCTTCGCGTACCAGGGGTCGCTGATGCTGGGTAGCCTGTTTCACGTGGGCGCCACCGCCAAGCCGGGGCACGGCCTGGAGGAGATCACGGCCGCCGTCGACGCGCAGCTGGCGCGCCTGGCGTCCGACGGACCGACGGAAGAAGAGCTGGCCCGGGCGCGCAACACGCACCTCGCCGACTTCTACAAGGGGCTCGATCACCTGCAGACGAGGGCCGACCTGTTGAACCACTACCAGTACGTGCTGGGCACGCCGGACGGGGCCGAGCGCGACGTCGATCGCTATCGGGCCGCCACGCGCGCCTCGGTGCGCGACGCCTTCGCCCAGGTGCTGGCCGGCAAGCGGCTGGCGATGCAGACCCTGCCCGACGCGGTGACGGCGTGACCGCCACGCCGGACGCGATGCGGTCGGCACCCGCGGTGGGGCCGCTGCCCGCGGTGCTGGTGCCGCCCGCCGCTCGCTTCACGCTGTCGAACGGGCTGCCGGTCGTCGCCGTCCACCGCGAGGTGGCGCCCATCGTCTCGGCCGCGCTGATGATCCGCAGCGGCGCCGGGGCCGATCGCCCCGAGCAGGCGGGCCTGGCCTCCCTGACCGCCGAGATGCTGGACGAGGGCGCGGGCGACCGCGACGCGCTGGCCTTCGCCGACGCGCTGGAGCACCTGGGCGCCGACCTGTGGCTGGGCAGCGGGCGCGACGGCTCGCAGCTCTCCGTGCAGTCGCCGCGCGAGACCTTCTTCGCGGCGCTGGACCTGGCGGGCGACGTCCTGGTCCGCCCGCGGCTGGCCGAAGGCGACTGGCAGCGCGTGCTGGCCGACCGGCACACCTCCGCGGTGCAGCGCCGCGACCAGCCCGAATCCGTCGTGGGCGTCGTCTCCGACCGGATGCTGTTCGGCGAGCAGCACCCGTACGGCCGTCCCGTCGAGGGGTACGCGCGCACGCTGGAGACTCTCACGCTGGCCGACGCGCGGGCGTTCCACGCGACGCACTGGCGGCCGAACCACGCGTTCCTGGTGGTCGCCGGGGCCTTCGATCCGGCGCAGCTGCGCGACAGGCTGGAAGCGGCGCTGGGCGCCTGGACGCCCGGCCAGGTTCCGCCGCTCCCCTCGCCCCCCGCCTGGCCGCAGCGGCCGCGCCTCTGCATCGTCGATCGCCCGGGCGCCCCGCAGAGCGTGGTGCGTCTGACCGCGCCCGGCACCGATCGCCTGTCGCCGGACCGGCCGGGCCTGGCGATGCTGAACGCGGTGCTGGGCGGAAGCTTCACGAGCCGCCTCAATTTCAACCTGCGCGAGAAGCACGGCTACACCTACGGCGCCGCCTCCAGCTTCACCTTCCTGCGCCTGCCCGGAAGCTTCGCGGCCCGCGCGTCGGTCTTCGCCGAGTCGACCGCGCCGTCGGTGCGCGAGATGCTCGCCGAGCTGGCCGGCCTGCACGAGCGGCCCGTCACCGCCGACGAGCACGCCAAGGCCCGGGCGACGCTGCTGATGCGCGTGGCCGAGGGGCTCTCGACGACCGGGGGCGTCGCCGCGACGTTCGGCGAGATCGGCCTCTACGGGCTGCCGCTGGACGAACCCAAGCGGTTCGTCGCCGCGCTGGAGGCCACCACGGCCGACGACCTGCGCGCGCTGGCGGCCCGCACCATCGATCCAGACGCCGCGATGATCACCATCGTCGGCGACCGGGCAGCCATCGAAGGGCCGCTCCGCGAGCTGGGTCTGCCGGCGCCGGTCATCCGCAACGCCGACGGCGACCCGGTCTAACCCTTCGATTTTCGGAGGATCGTCGGAGGATCGTCGGAGGATCCGCCGGTATGATCCTCATGTCGCGGTCGAGGCGACCGCGCGCGGCGCGGCGACCGGCTTCGGCAGGCGGCGGCCGGCGCCGCGGCGAGGGTCCTCGTCGGTGAGCAGGGTCTCGCGCAGCTTGCGCCGGGCGCGCATCAAGCGGGTGCCGACGGTGGACCGCGGAATGGTGAGCCGGTCGGCGATCTCGTCGTAGCTGCAGTTGTCCAGGAGCCGCAGCTCGTAGACCTCCCGGAACGGGCGTTCCAGGTCGGCCAGCGCGGCGTGAATCTGTTCGTCCGTAATGGTTTCCCAGGGTTCCGGCGCGTCCGCCTCGGGGCTGGCGACCTCGTGCTCGTCGATGCACAGGGCGCGCGGCTCGCGCGACTGGCGCCGGCAGCGGTCCAGGAACAGGTTGTACATGATGGTCATCAGCCAGTGCCGAAGGTTCGTTCCTGGCTGGAACGTCGCCTGGCCGCGCAGGGCGCGTTCATACGTGTCCTGCAACAGGTCCAACGCATCCGACCGGCTCCGCACCAACCGCATCGCCCGCGCATACAGGACCGCCTCGTACCGAGACACCATTTCTTCCGGATGCATACCGTCCCATCAAGCAAGGCCAGTGCCACGCGTAAGTCACTGAAATTACATGGATGACGGCTGAGCCCTGGCGCGAGTTGCGCAGTTCTGCACAAGTTGCGCAAACTGACGCTTGCTCAGTCGGGGCGCTCGTCGACATACTGCCGGACATGCGCGGTCGAACCACCATGGTCGCGGCTCAAAGCGAGGACCAGGATCCCGCGAGCGCGTTCCTGCTGGTCGTCGGCCGCGACTCGTACGCGACGTACAACCTGCCGGCGTCCGGCACGTTGACGATCGGCCGCGGTGAAACGAACGCCGTCCGCGTCGACGACCCGCTGGCCTCGCGCGCGCACGCCTGCCTGCACTTCGGCGAGGGCATGCTGCTCGAGGACCTAGGCAGCGTGAACGGCACGCGCATCAAGGACCAGCCCGTGCCGCGCGGCGAGCGGGTCGCGATCCGGATCGGCGACACCGTGCAGATCGGCTCGACGGTGTTGATCGTCCAGCGGCGAACGGCGCCCGTCAGCGATGCGCGGCCCGAGACGTTGCCGGGCTCGATCACCGCGACGGAGTCCCCCGCCCCGCCCCGCGGCGTGGCCATGCAGCGGGTCCACGCGCTGGCCGAGCGCGCGGCCGCCGGCACCATCAACGTCCTCATCACCGGCGAGACCGGCGTGGGCAAGGAGCTGCTGGCCGAGACGGTGCACCGGGCCTCACCGCGGCGCGACGGCCCGTACGTCTGCTTGAACTGCGCGGCTCTGTCCGAGACGCTGCTCGAGAGCGAGCTCTGCGGACATGAGCGGGGCGCCTTCACGGGCGCCGTGCAGGCCAAGCCCGGTCTCATGGAGACCGCCGCCGGCGGCACGCTGTTTCTCGACGAGGTCGGCGAGCTCCCGCTGGCGACGCAGGCCAAGCTGCTGCGCGTGCTGGAGACGCGCGAGGTCACGCGGCTCGGCAGCGTGCGCCCGCGGCGCGTCGACCTCCGCTTCATCGCCGCGACGAACCGCGATCTGGAGGCGGAGATCGTGCGCGGCACGTTCCGGCAGGACCTCTACTTCCGTCTGGCGGGGATCACGCTGACGATCCCGCCGCTGCGCGAGCGGCTGGACGAGATCCGGCCGCTGGCCGAGACGTTCGCGCGTCAGATCTGCCGGGACCTGGGGCGCGCGCCGCCCATCTTCCCGGCGCCCATCCTCATGCTGCTCGAGTCGTACCCGTGGCCGGGCAACGTGCGCGAGCTGAAAAACATCGTCGAGCGCGCGGTGCTGCTGAACAGCGGCGCGGTCATCGGGACCGAGCACCTGCCGATGGAGAAGCTCAGTCGGCCGGTCCCGCCGCCGCCCGCTCGCATGACACCGCCGCCGCTCCTCGACGCCTACCCTCTTTCGGGCATGACGCCGCGGCAGGTGGACGCCGGGCGCGTCGACGTCCCGTCGCCCGTACGCGCGGCGCGCGGCGCCACGAACGCCGCCGAGCGCGAACGGATCATCGCCGCCCTCAACGCCTGCGCTGGCAACCAGAGCCGGGCCGCGAAGCTGCTCGGCATCCCGCGCCGCACCTTCCTGACCAAGCTCGACGGCTACGGCATCCCGCGCCCCAAGAAGGGCTCGGCGGGCGCCGACCTGGATTGAGCGGGCCGGACGGAACGCGCGCTCCGGGTGGCCAGGCGCGTGCGTCGCACGCTGCCCGACAAGACCGGATCACGGCGTGACCGACAGTCCGGTCTGCGTGGCTGCGCCCGCGTAGGTTCCGTCGCTGACGGGGCTGGGCTTCTGAGTCGCGCTCGCGTCGATGGTCACGGCGCGGCCGGCCGGGCACGCCCAGTCGCCGTTCCAGCCGCTGGCCGCCGAGACGTCGGGAATGGCGAGCTCGAGACAGGTCGCTCTGGTGAACCACTCGGACGTCGCGCTCACCGACCAGAGGATCGAGCCCGTGCCCGTGGCCGCGCACGACGTGTTCATCCGGTAGTCCGACGCCTTCGGGTAAGGGGGAAAGTCGAGCGCCGCGCGGCCATAGGGGAGGCTGCCGGCGACGGAGGCGACGCCGTTCAGGTACGAGATCGGGAGGGTGACGTCGACCGGCTGCGTGAAGCCGCCGTTGAAGCTCGCGAACTGACGGCGACCCGCCTGCGTCACGGTGACCGCAAACGTGTACGAGTCCCCCGATACGATCAGGGCCGGGTCGACGACCGCGTACGTGTCGTCGGCGCTGGCGCCGCTGGTCGAGAGATTCAGACCAGGCGCGCCGCAGAATGGCGAAGGCGGCGGCGCCGTGCGCCAGGCCACCGTGTCGCTCACTGCGTCTCCGGTCATCACCCCGGTGGTCTGGAAGGCCTTGCTGCCGGCGGGCCGCCCCTGGGTCGCGAAGTCGACGTCGACGGTCTTCGGCGAGTAGGAGACGCCTCCGCTCTGCAGGTTCCGCACGACGGCGATCTGGGTCAGCGGCTGTCCGGCGGCGGCGGCCAGCCCGAACGCCAGGTCTCCCCCCGTCGGCGACGACAGCTGATAGGTGGCGGCGCCGCCGACGGGCGCCAGCTTCGCGCCCGTCCACGACTGGCTCGTCTGCAGCCAGCCGGCCTGGCCGACGTTCGAGAGCGTGCCGCTCACCTGGGAGGCGAAGAACGCGCAGGAGGCGCCGCCGCCGGAACCGCCCGCGGCCGGGCACGTCGCGCTCAAAGCCGTGACGGCGGTGGTCCGGTAGAACGTGTACATCGTGGTTCGATTCTGGTACGGCGCGCCGCATGCCAGCGTCACGCCGTAGCGACAGCCGGTCGGCGTGAAGTGGGCCGCGCCGCCCGACAGAGGCAGCGCCGTCCAGGGCCCGTCGCCGTCCTGCCAGGCCGCCCAGGCCGCGTTCGTCGACACGGCGATCGCCTGCGTGCCCGCGCACGTGCCGCCGTCGATCGACGTGCCGTCGTCCGTGCAGCGGGTGATGGGCGGTGCGGTCGCCGCGTCGGAAACCCCGGCGTCCGCATGGCTGCCTGCGTCGCCGTTCGTTCCGGCGCGTCCGCCGGATGCGCCCGCAAGACCTCCGGTCCCCGCGTTCCCGCCCCGCCCCCCCGCCGCCGACCCGCCCGAGCCACCCGAGGCCCACGCGCCGGCCGCGCCCGCGGCTCCACCTGCGCCCGCGCCGCCGGCTGCCCCCGCCGCGCCGCCCGTCCCCGCGGGTCCCGGCGCACCGGCGTGTCCCGAAGCCCCTCCGGCGGATACGCCGCCGCTCCCTTTCCCGGCCCCACCGCCCGTTGACGTCGTGCCGCCCTTACCACCGGTGCCGCCGCCGCCGCTGCTACAACCGGCCAGCGCGGCCACCATCGCGAAGCAAAGAAGGACGCGCCGGTTCCACATGGCCGGCACATATCGCCTGCGCGGTCTTTACGTCAACAGCAGAACGTCAACGAGTCGGTGACGATTCCCGCGCGTCAGATCTTGATGCGCAGCGCGGCGCCCATGTCGACGACGGGGTAGCTGCCCAGCACGCCGCTGGTTCCGCCGAGCTGCGCCGCGACGCTGGACGGCAGCTCGAACCGGAACTCGCCCCCCACGTTGCCGTAGTGCACGCCCACGAACGCCTCGAACGAGAGGTGGGTCAACACGGTCACCGAGTAGTCGACGCGGCTGATGAACGAACGGTCCGACAGGTTGCCCAGCGTCGACAGCGTGAAGGTCGTATAGTTCCACGAGTACGGCGCCGGGAAGCTGGCGAACAGCGCCGCGTAGTGCTGCCCCAGATAGAAGAACGGGAACAGCGCGAACGGGTTGGGCACCGCGTTGGGGTTGTTGACCGCGTACTGCAGCGCCTGCGGGTACACCGAAGCGCTGGAGTAGCCCGGATGGTTGTAGAAGTACTCACCGCCGACGGTCCAGGCGTCGTTGTCGTTGTACTTGCGTGAGTAGTTGATGCCGCCGACGATCTGCGTCTCGTACCCGGTGTACGTTCCGACGGTCATCAGCTCGGGGTCGTAGTGCAGGAAATCTCCGCCGGGACGCAGAGCCATCTCGCCGTAGACGTCGAAGTCCCAGATCCCCGTCGAAAAGTCGAAGCCGTAGCGCGGGCGCTCGCCGCGGTGCAGGTAGATGTCGGCGCCCAGCTCGACGCCGGCCAGAACCACCTCGGCGCGCGCGGACCCGGCCACCTTGCCGAGCGTGTTCGTCGCCCCGTTGGGATCCTCGGTGATGCCGAACGCGTAGAAGTTCCACCCCTGTTCCTCCCAGGGGACATTCAGCTTGATCATCGTGACGCCCCCGCGCGCGTCGAAGACGTCGAGCGGGTTGCGCTTGACCGGGTGCAGGTAGTCGGTCGGCTGCCAGAAGCGCCCGGTGCCGAAGTGGACGTGCTGCTTGCCCGTGGTGACGAAGACCTTCTGCAGGATGTCGAACCGGATCCACATCTGGTCCAGCAGCGACGTGGGCCCGCGCGTGTTGCTGAAGGTCGAGAACCCGGTGGGCGTGGTCGTCCCGGCCAGCGCGCCGTTCGTGTCGGCCCCGGCCGTGTTGGGGGTGGTGCCGTTCGGCGGCAGCGTCGGGTCGTACGCCATGCGCCCCAGGATGAACGCGCGCACGCGCGGATTCGGGCGCGCGTCCAGGTACAGGTCGAGGAGGCTCGGCGCGGACAGCGACCAGTCGCTCGGGTTCTGGTGCGCGGAGGCGGTCGTCTGCGCGCGCAGGTACAGCTGCCCGCCGATCTGCAGCGGGTTCTCGGGCGCGACGAAGTCCGAGAGGAACTTCGTCTCCTCGCCCTTGCCCAGGATGTCCTGATCGCGCGACGTCCCCTCGGTCGACGCGGCGGGAGGCTCGTTCGGCTTCGCGTCCGCCGGCGCGGGCCCGGACGGCGCGGCCCCGGCAGCAGCACCAGCGGCGGGCGGAGCGCCCGCGGCA